>NZ_JBFRMM010000038.1:0-1392 GCF_041470465.1 Vibrio sp. 10N.261.55.F4
TCATAGACAGGATCTTAAGAGCTAACTTGTTTATTTAGATAGAAAAAAGGCTTCATTTATGATCAGATAATCGTCGCCAAACAAACTACCTACATCAATAGTGAAGCCGATGACGATTATCTCCTTACAGAAGCAATTTAAGCAATTCTTTAATGCTGACACCCTCCAAAAAATGGCGAAAAGTACAGGCCTGATGAAACGGTGTCGGGCGATATTACCCGAGCAGCTAGTCATTAGCTTAGTGGCCGCGTTAAGCAAAGGAAACTGCACTTCCATTGCGGATTTACTGCGACAATTCAATGGGATGTGCTTGAGCCCTGAAGGTGCCGTGGCATACAAGCCTTACCATAACCAGTTGAGGAAAAATGAGTTTCCTAATTTCATGCGGCAACTTGTTATTCGAGCAATAGCTCAATTTGCTCGCCAGCAGAATGTCGGTCTACCAAATAAGCTCGACACCTTTGATGATGTACTGCTTCAAGATGGCAGCTCTTTCCACATCCATCGTGACCTGGCGGATGTTTATCCGAGTCGATTTAAACGTAACCCTGCAGCGGTTGAATGTCATATGACAATGTCGTTGAAAAGCTTTTCTCCAGTCGCGATGAACATCAGCGCTGATACGGCATCAGAAAGAGATTTTTTACCTGAGCCCAAAACGATGAACAACAAATTGCTGTTAGCTGACGCAGGGTATCCTGATTTCCACTTCTTTCGAGAGCTTGAACAGCATGGCGGATTCTATATTGTCCGAGGTGCTAAGTCTCTGAACCCTATGATTATTGAGGCAAGGAACGGCAAGGGGCGACTGCTGCCTAAGCTAGAAGGGAAGAAGCTGAAAGACATTACTCGAGGTACCAACCGTTCGCAGGTCCTTGACCTAAAAGTCCGTCGAGGTAAACAAGAGTTTAGAGTCGTGCGACGATGGTTTGCTGAAGAAAAACGATTCTGCATTTGGATAACTAACTTACCTTCAGACACCTTTACTGCCGATGACATCATGGCGATCTACCGCTGTCGATGGCAGGTGGAACTGCTTTTTAAAGAGTTAAAGTCTCACACCAACTGGCAACGATTTGTCACCGCACAAAAGGCCATCGTTGATGGGCTCATCTGGGCCAGTTTACTTGCGCTGATCATTAGGCGTAGTATTGCGCTTCAGATAATGCCATCGGTCTCATTGTTTAAAGCGGCAAAAAATGTGGATGTCTGGCTGTTACCAATATTTGAATGTATCAGTCACGGCGCATGGTCAGAAATCAGCAATAAAATCGAATGGGCTACCAGTTATATATCAAGGAACGCTCAAAAGTCCGCGCAGAGGAAGTCTAAAGAAAACATTACGTTAGACGGAATTTACGCTGAGCTTAGTGCTTAAGGTTCTGTCTATGA
>NZ_JBFRMM010000039.1:0-90167 GCF_041470465.1 Vibrio sp. 10N.261.55.F4
GACTCCGGGAGGCGCCTCCACTATTCAAAGTTGAAAGGCCAGCAGAAATGCTGGCCTTTTTGCTATCTGAAATTCTAAACCCTCATGCTATGTTCAAACTTCCACGTATGCTCTCTAATCAGTAGCACCACTAGGAACAAGCTATATCAGATCACTTTTGTGCCGGTCTTTTCCTTATGTAAACCTATCATTTGCTAAACAACCAACAGCATCTGTTAACCAATTGCGCCGTTTGTGAGTGGAATGAGTGGGGAATGGAAAAGGGCGACTGTCTTTTGCGTCATTAAATTCTTCATATTTATACATAGTTGCTCATGATCCTGTAACGCTTTCATGAGTTATTACACTTATTATGACCGCAAATGAAAGTGATTGTCATTTACTTGTGTTACTGCTAACCTATTGTGAAACTTTACAACATCTTATTTACTGCACGAAAGTGTATATAAAACCCCGCTAAACCTTATTAAACCTACGGTTATTCGTTTGCTTCGTATGATAAATCAGCAGATCTACCTCTTTTGTCCTACCCCTTTAGGGTAGTTCGATTTCGTAATTGATTTACATCATATTTTCATTTTCTTTCATAATTCATTATTCGCTCAGTTAAGAAATATATAACCTTCAGGAATTCTTATGAGCAAGATGAAGCTAGTCGTAATCGGTAACGGGATGGTCGGCCATCGCTATATCGAAGATTTAGTCGAGAAGACAGACGTTGCTAACATGGACATCACAGTCTTCTGTGAAGAGCCTCGCGTAGCCTATGATCGTGTACACCTTTCTTCTTACTTTTCACACCATACTGCGGACGAACTTTCTTTAGTTAAAGAAGGCTTCTACGAGAAACACGGCATCAACATGCTGATCGGTGAGCGTGCTATTAACGTTAACCGTGAAAAGAAAACAGTTTACTCAAGTACTGGTCGTGAAATTCAATACGACAAGCTAATCCTTGCTACAGGTTCATACCCATTCGTTCCGCCAATCAAAGGTAACGAAGGTAAAGACTGTTTCGTTTACCGCACAATCGAAGACTTGAAAGCTATCGAAGCAACCGCTAAGAATTCTAAATCTGGTGTGGTTGTTGGTGGTGGTTTGCTTGGTCTTGAAGCTGCAGGCGCACTAAAAGCTCTTGGTGTAACCACGCACGTTGTTGAGTTTGCTCCAAAGCTAATGGCTGAGCAGCTTGACCAAGCGGGTGGTAACCAACTTCGTCAAAAAATCGAACGTATGGGCGTTAACGTACATACAAGTAAGAACACGCTTGAGATTGCTCCTGAAGGCACTGAAGCTCGTAACGTAATGCGCTTTGCAGACGGTACAGAGCTAGAAACTGATTTCATCGTATTCTCTGCTGGTATTCGCCCACAAGACAAACTTGCTCGTCAAATGGGGCTGGGTATTGCACCACGTGGCGGTATCGAGATTAATGATCACTGTCAAACGACAGACAAAGACATCTACGCAATCGGTGAGTGTGCGTCTTGGAACCAAACGTTCTACGGCCTAGTGGCTCCTGGTTACAAAATGGCAACGGTAGCGGTTGACCACGTTGTTGGTAACGAAAGCACATTTGAAGGTGCTGACATGTCTGCGAAGCTTAAGCTTTTGGGCGTGAAAGTAGGCTCTATCGGCGATGCGAACGGTCGTACTCCTGGCTGTAAGAGCTACGTTTACCAAAACGAAGAACAAGAAGTTTACAAGCGTCTAATCGTTTCTGAAGACAACAAGAAGCTGCTTGGTGCAGTAATGGTTGGTGACACGTCTGACTACGGTGATCTTCTACAGCTTATGCTGAACGAAATCGACCTACCAGAACACCCAGATGCATTGATTCTTCCTGCTCATGCTGGTGCTGAAAAGCCAACACTTGGCGCGGATTCTCTTCCTGAGTCTGCTGTTATCTGTTCTTGTTTCGATGTGACTAAAGGCAAGATCGCTCAAGCGGTTGCTGAAGGTCACCACACAATCGGTGATATCAAAGCAGTAACAGGCGCAGGTACTGGTTGTGGTGGTTGTATTCCACTAGTGACTTCAGTACTAAACGCTGAACTTGCTAAAGCTGGTGTTGAAGTGAAGAACGACGTGTGTGAGCACTTTGCATACTCTCGCCAAGAGCTTTTCCACCTAATTCGCATCGAAGAAATCAAAACGTTCGATGAGCTATTAGAGAAATACGGTAAAGGCTACGGCTGTGAAGTATGTAAGCCTCTAGCAGGTTCTATCCTTGCTTCTTGCTGGGGTGAACACATCCTTAAGCCTGAATTAGTGAAGCTGCACGATACCAACGACAACTTCCTAGGTAACATGCAAAAAGACGGTACTTACTCTGTAATCCCCCGTATGGCGGGTGGTGAAGTAACACCTCAAGCACTAAGCGTTCTTGCTGATGTTGCTGCTGAATACAACTTGTACACCAAGATCACAGGTGCACAACGTATCGGCCTATTTGGTGCTCAGAAAGATGACTTACCAGCAATCTGGAAGAAGTTAATCGCTGCAGGTTACGAAACGGGTCAAGCTTACGCAAAAGCACTTCGTATGG
Organism: Vibrio sp. 10N.261.55.F4; assembly: GCF_041470465.1. Lineage (NCBI taxonomy): Bacteria > Pseudomonadati > Pseudomonadota > Gammaproteobacteria > Vibrionales > Vibrionaceae > Vibrio > Vibrio sp. 10N.261.55.F4. The sequence continues at coordinate 2,549 of NZ_JBFRMM010000039.1, forward strand.
CGAAAACATGTGTAGGTTCTACTTGGTGTCGCTACGGCGTTCAAGATTCAGTTGGCCTAGGCGTGATGATCGAGAACCGTTACAAAGGCATCCGTACTCCTCATAAGATGAAGTTTGGTGTGTCTGGCTGTACTCGTGAGTGTGCTGAAGCTCAAGGTAAAGATTTAGGTATTATTGCGACTGACGCAGGTTGGAACATGTATGTATGTGGTAACGGTGGTATGAAGCCTCGCCACGCAGACTTACTGGCAAGCGACCTAGACCAAGAAACGCTAATCAAGTACATCGACCGTTTCATGATGTTCTACATCCGCACGGCTGCGCCATTACAACGTACTTCGGTATGGATGGACAACCTAGAAGGTGGTGTTGATTACCTACGTGAAGTGATTGTAGACAACAAGCTTGGTATCAATGACCAACTTGAAACTGACATTGCTGGCCTAGTTGATAACTTCGCTTGTGAATGGACAGATACAATCAACGACGAAGCTCAACTTAAGCGCTTTGCACACTTCATCAATGCTGATGACCGCGATGATAACGTTGTGTTTGTTGAAGATGGTCGTGAACAACACCGTCCTGCGACATTCACTGAGAAACACCCTGAAGCCATTACTTCAAAGCATCAGGGCGACATCATTCACGTAGAATCTGTTTAATTGGGAGACGACATCATGGCATTTACCAAAGTTTGTAAGATCGAAGACATTATCCCAGGTACAGGTGTTTGTGCGTTGGTTAGTGGTGAGCAAGTGGCTATCTTCCGCCCAACTGAGGCTGAAGAAGTATTCGCGATTAGCAACACAGACCCATACTTCCAATCTAACGTGCTATCACGTGGTTTGATTGTTGAGCACAAAGAAGAGCTTTGGGTAGCAAGCCCACTTAAGAAGCAACGCTTTAACCTAGCAACAGGTGTGTGCATGGAAGACGAGAACTTCAACGTGAAAGCGTACAAAGCTCGTGTTGCCAAAGGCGCTGTAGAAATCTCTGCTTAATCTTCGGATGAGTAAGATTTGATAGTTCAAGGGTTCTAGTTCTCGATATTGCCTTAACTCGGCAACTAGAGCCTTTTCCTATCCAATTTTAACTTTTAATTTAAACTTTTTAAGGACAACCTTATGTCTCCTGATTACAAACCAGCTGAATTCGTTCAAACGATGATTGATGTGGGTGAAGCGAAAACGAAAACAAGTACTCGCGATCTTCTGATTCGAAGCACTATGGCTGGTATCATCCTTTCTCTAGCGGTTGTTGTTGCTATTACAGCAATGGTTCAAACCGGTATTGGCCTTGTTGGCGCACTTGTGTTCCCAGTTGGCTTCGTCATTCTAAGTGTAATGGGTTATGACCTAGTAACTGGCGTATTCGGCCTTGCACCTTTAGCGAAATTCGACAACCGCCCAGGTATTACTTGGGGTCGTATCCTACGTTGTTGGGGTATTGTTGGTCTTGGTAACCTTATCGGTTCTTTGATTGTTGCTTTCCTTGTTGCAGTATCACTAACGGGTAACTTCTCTTTAGAACCAAACGCTGTTGCTCAAAAGTTCATTGCTGTTTCTACAGGTCGTAGCCTAGGTTTTGAAAACATGGGTATGGACGGATGGATCACGTGTTTCGTACGCGGTATCTTCTGTAACCTTATGGTATGTCTAGGTGTGATTGGCAACATGACTGCACGCACAGTATCTGGCCGTGTAGCAATGATGTGGTTCCCAATCTTCATCTTCTTCGCACTCGTATTTGAGCACACAGTAGTAAACATGTTCCTATTCCCACTGGGTATGATTCTTGGCGCTGACTTCGGTATTGCGACATGGTTGAACTTCAACCTTATCCCAACAATCCTAGGTAACATCGTTGGTGGTCTATTAATGACGTGTGTTCCTCTATACCTAACTCATGCTAAAACAGCTCCTTCTCTAGGCGCTAAGTAATTAGATAGTTCTAGGTTAATGAGCAACTAATAATGTGTGTTAAGCCCCAAGCTGTTGATTTGGGGCTTTTTTGATCTTAACACTCTCTACTTTGATAACCGTGCACCTAAGGCGAGCAATGTGTGCTTGATGATGGTGCAAATGTCAGGGTTTTCCAACGTAATAGATTGTTTTGTTATATAAACTTCTATCTTGATTAGAATTAATCGTAAAGTTTTATGGCAACAACTGATAGTCTAAGAAGTAGGGATATTGGTGATTCATACAACGATGAATCGTCATACAGAATTAAGCTTGAAATATAACAAGCTAACTTTCGGAGCAAAGCATGTCAGAAGTATCGCCATCGAATGTTAAAACAGGAAACACAGGATTTGTTTCATTAGTAGGTGCAGGTCCGGGCGACCCAGACTTACTTACGTTAAAAGCGGCACGAGTGATTCAACAAGCAGACGTGTTGGTTTATGACCGTTTGGTATCAAAAGATATTTTGGCGATGGCTAATCCAGAAGCGGAAATGTTGTATGTGGGCAAAAAGCTTGATCATCACTGTGTACCGCAAGATCAGATCAACCAACTATTAGTGACCAAAGCGCAAGAGAACAAGCACGTAGTACGCCTAAAAGGTGGTGACTCGTTTATCTTTGGCCGTGGTGGTGAAGAGTGTGAAACGCTAGCTGAGAATGACGTGAGATTTGAAGTGATTCCGGGCATCACAGCTGCTGCCGGAGCAACGGCTTATGCGGGCATTCCGTTGACGCACCGTGATCATGCACAAAGCGTGCAGTTTATTACAGGTCACTTGAAGAAAGATGGCGAAGATATTGACTGGCAATCTCTTGCTCAGCACAACCATACCATCGTGTTTTACATGGGCTTGAAAGAGAGTCCGAACATTCAGAAGAATCTACTCGATAATGGTATGCGAGCTGACATGCCAGTTGCGATCATCGAAAACGGTACACGCCAAGAACAAAAGGTGTTTAGAGGTGGGTTACGTGATTTAGCTGACCTTGCGAGCGTCGCAAAGAGCCCAGCGCTGATTGTTGTAGGCAGCGTGGCTCAGCTCCATGAAAAACTTGCTTGGTTTAACAAACAAGCTTGATCGTTTGACCTTCTAATTGGATCTCTAAGCCACTACTGAGTCCATCAAGAATCAAATACTGCAGCGGCTGCCTTGTCGCTGCATTTCTTGTTGGCGCATCGGCATTTCGTCAATGATATTGGTGATCTGTTTCCAATCTGTTTTGCCACTCCATCGGTGCTTCTCTTTCCCGTCTTTACCAATCAAAACAGCGGTATGTGATCCTTTCGGGATCTCGTAAATACTGGTGACTGCTTCTAAGTTAAACTCTTCTTCTAACCAAGTTGGGACTGTGTAACCACTCTCAGCAATAACCATAATGACGACATCTCGTTCGTCCAATTGACAGTTATTGAGCAACACTTCATTCAGAAACTCTTTAACGATTGAATCTTCCTTTGGAGCGAAATAAATCACACTGCGGTGTGGCAAAGGCTTTGAGTGAGAATAAGCGGGGTAGGCGAGTACTGAATTGATGGTTAAGCTCATGATTATTACCGTGCTGATGGTCAGTAGTTTAAGCAAACTAAACCAGCTACCAGAGTTTGATGGTTGATTTAAAGTTTGCATCGCTTTGGTTGTGTCGATGCTTACGATCGAATTGTGTGTTTGTCGGTGCAGCATTGCCAACCTCCCTTTAAAAACTCTAAGCCTGAGTACGATTTGAACGCTACGTAAAGAAGAAGGTGAAGATCAGAACCACCTAAGAAACGCTCAAAACAAATCCACTTACAATAAGCATAGTTAGGATTACGTAAAGACACTTAGCTTTACGCTAAAGATATTAGATTTACGTTAACGATAGCTGGCAGGTTCATTTTTATTGAGTAAAGCGACTCGCATTTTACAATTGAATAGAATAGGGTATACGGAAAATCTAAAGGTATGAATTTATGGAAAACATAGCAATTTTGGTCGACGTTCAGAACGTTTACTACACGACGCGCGACAAATACCGTTCTAACTTCGACTATAACCAGTTTTGGTATGTTGCCACGGAAGGGCGTAACGTTATTGCAGCTAATGCTTACGCAATCTCAAGCCAAGATCCAAAGCAGCGTCAATTTCATCATATCCTTCGTGGTGTGGGCTTCAATGTGAAGTTAAAGCCGTTTATTCAGCGTCGAGATGGCAGTGCAAAAGGCGATTGGGATGTGGGTATTGCGTTAGACGCGATAGAACTTGCTGAGACGGTTGATACGATTGTTTTGGTATCAGGAGACGGTGATTTCGAAATCCTTGTAGAGCGAATCAAAGAGCGCTTTGGCAAGCCTGTTGAAGTGTATGGTGTTCCGGGGTTAACTGCTCAAAATCTTATCGATTCTGCCTCAAAATTTGTACCGATTGAAAAAGATTTTCTTCTATAGAGGAAATCGGGCACTTTATAATTGAAATCAATAATAACGATAATTAGAATGCAAACAGTTCTTATTTATCGGTGTGTGTAATGTCTCGCGTTTTAGTTGTTGATGATGATATTCAGTTGTGTGAATTACTGGGTGAAGTTTTAGAAAATGAGGGGTATCACGTTGATACTGTTCATTGCGGTGAATCCGCGCTTGAGTTTATTCAATCTCACCCTGTCGATTTGGTTCTACTCGATGTAATGCTTCCAAACCTAAGCGGTATTCAAGTGGCAAGACGCATTTGTCAGCGTTTTGCTACTCCCATTCTTATGTTGACCGCGCTTAATGACGACGCTTCAATGCTTGATGGCTACCAAGCGGGCGCCGACCAGTACATCGCCAAACCTTTCAATGTTCCTGAGCTCCTGACTCGTATAAAGGTGATTTTACGCCGAGTGGGCTTTGAGCGTCAGAGACAATCTTTAGCTTCCTCTAATCACGGCTTGTGTGAACAACTCTCTCGTTTGCCATTAACTGGCACTGAAAAAGACTTGCTTGATTATTTGGTCAAAAATGACGGTATTGTCGTCTCAAAGTCTGATCTGCAAATCCATGTACTCAAGAAAGAATTGTGTCCCTTCGATCGTAATTTAGATATGCATATCAGCAATATACGTAGAAAGCTCGTTCAGGCAGGTTTGTCTAAACAACATATAAAAACCGTTCGTGGTAAAGGTTACAGTTACCTAGAGTCGGTCGGAGCATGAGTAAAAAACTGCTGCGTTGCCCTGATTTTATTGCTAAGCGTAAAGACGGACTCACTTTCCAACTGTTCAGTTACCTGACCGTCATTTTGGTGAGTATTTTGATCCTGCAAGGTGTCGCTGAAAGAGCCTTGATGAAAGCGCTGCTTAAAGTCCCAGAATCGGTAAAAGCGGAAATGCTCGACCTTGCTTACCAAGCGAATGTGTTGATCGAAGAAGGGGACATGGATGAACTCGCGGACTGGGGTAATGCTCAGCAGTATTATCTGTTCGTCATTGATAAAGACAATCGTCCGATCACACATCGTCACATGCACCCACATTTTGAATTTAAGCTCAAATACTTAAGAACGTTAGATCACCAACTTAGTGATCGTGTGAGTAAGCCGATCTTCGGCCTACCACTGGATAACGGTAAAACACTGGTTATCCAACTACCGCACCAGTTTCATCCCGCAAAATCTTTTGCGCCATATTCCTATATGCTTAAAGCATTGATTGCATTGGTCGTATTGTCTCTGTTCTCGATTATCATGGCCAAAAGCCTTCAGCAACCGTTGGATAGATTGAGAGAAGCGAGCCGCAGACTGGCTCAAGGTGACTTCACGGTCAGTGTGGTGTCGGAGTTGAACTCCACCACGCGTGAATTCAACGAGCTTGCACACGATTTTGATTATATGACCTTTGAGATTAAATCTCTGGCTGAAAAGCAACGTTGTTTGATTCGTGATGTCTCACACGAGTTAAGAACACCATTAGCAAGGCAAAACCTCGCACTACACCTGCTGCGCAGCAAGGTTGATGATAAAAGCATTGGTTTGCTAGAACGAATGGAAAATGAAACAGAAGAGATGAATAAGCTGGTGGGTGAGATACTTGAATTTAGCCGCTTAGAAACCTCTCGCTATGACTCCAAGTTAAGTTTAATGCACCTTGAGCACTATTGTTCAATGTTGATCGCGCAGATGCAAAACGATTTAAAACCGAATCAAACTTTGATTGGTTCCCTAGAGACGCCGATATCAATGGTGAACGTTGATGAGAGGCTACTGCTTCGAGTCATTGGTAACTTGGTCGGGAATGCCATTAAATACGCGGGTGAGAACGCTCATGTGGTCGTGACGACATACGAACAGGTAATGGATAGACGTTACAGTGTAATATCTGTAGAAGATGACGGTGACGGTATTCCTGATAACAAGATTGCAGGTATATTCGACCCGTTTACTCGTATTGAATCAGCAAGAGACAAACGGTCTGGTGGCTACGGTCTGGGCCTTGCGATTGTTAAAGAAGCGATGGGTGTGATGAATGGACATGTAACTGCTGAGAATAGAGAAGGTGGGGGGCTGAGAGTGAACTTGATGTTCCCAATCGGTGATTAGCTTTCCCTATTGATAATTACCTTAAATTGATAACTGTCCCAACTCAGTAGTACTGACTTAAGCGATACCCAATAAAAACGCCACTGCATCTGCAGTGGCGTTTTTCTTTATGCGCTTTGGTATGGGCTAGGCGTAGCCATTAATTACGCCTGAGCTTGAAGACAAGAGCATAAGATAAGCGAGACTATGCCTGTTGGCGAGCTAGCTTAACTTCTTCTTCTTTCTCACCTGCTGCTGGGTCGTTGAAGCGAGACTCGTCTAGAGCGCCTTCAGACTTAGCAACGATGATAGATACGGCACTATCACCTGTGATGTTTACAGCGGTACGAATCATATCAAGAAGGCGGTCAACACCCATGATTAGAGCAATACCTTCAAGCGGCAGGCCAACTTGGTTCAATACCATAGCTAGCATAACAAGACCAACACCAGGGACACCTGCAGTACCAACAGACGCCAGTGTCGCCGTTAGGATAACCATTAGGTAATCACCCATTGAAAGGTCGATGTTGTACGCTTGCGCGATAAACGCCGTCGCAACACCTTGCATGATTGCAGTGCCGTCCATGTTCACAGTTGCGCCTAGTGGTACTGTGAAAGAAGCGACTTTGTTGTCTACGCCCATACGGTTCTTAGCCGTTTCCATAGTTACTGGAATTGTTGCGTTCGAAGATGCTGTTGAGAATGCAAACATGATTGCATCTTCCATCTTACGTAGGAACGTAATCGGACTAAGACCTGTGAATCCTTTAAGCATCGCACTGTAAGTCACCAAGCCATGCAACAGCAGGGTACCAGCAAGCACTAAGAAGTATTCTGCTAGGTTCCAAATTGCACCTAAGCCAAGGCCAGAGAACAGTTTCGCCATCAAGAAGAATACGCCGTAAGGAGCAAGGTTCATTAGTAGCGCAACTAGCTTCATGATCACTTCGTTTAGATCAGAGAAAACTGCAGCGATACGTTCACCGGGTTTGCCCGCTGCACTGATTGCGATACCAAACAACACTGCAAATACGATAACTTGTAACGTTTTGCCCTCAGCCATCGCCTGAATAGGGTTGGTTGGGAACATGTCGATGATTACTTGGCCCAGAGAAGGGGCATCCGCTGATTTGAAAGAGCTCGCAGCAGTAAGATCCGCACCAGCTCCAGGTTGGAACAGGTTACCGATAGTTAATGCTAGAGTGATGGCAACGGCAGTAGTACCGATATAAAGTGCAAGCGTTTTGCCACCCATACGGCCAAGAGTTGATAAGTCTTTAAGAGAACTTGTACCGCACACTAGTGAAACGAAGACTAGAGGCACAACAAGCATTTTTAAACTGGCGACAAAGATTTGTCCGCCCACTTCAAAGAGTCCGTTAACGATGTAGTTGTTAACAAATCCGTTGTCTGCAAAAAGGGATTGAATGGCGAATCCCGTTAATATACCTACGACCATACCGAGGATTACTCGACCAGTCAGAGACATAGGTTTCTTGGTATTCATTTAGAACACTCCTTATTATTTATAACTTTGATACCTTTTCAAAGTGAGCAGGAGATTAGCAGTCGGATAATCAATTCGAAAAACAAAAAATGAGTTTGGAATTATAGATGTGATCAAAATCACTGATAATTGTGTAAATTAAACAAATAAAAATAAAATAATTCACTATTAATTTACATCTATCGAGGGTTTTATACATAAATTTGTCGTTTCAAAGGTAGTAAATAAGAAGAGATGATTTTCTTATCAATCTTCACGTCTTCAATTGACTGAACAAATACCGTTGTTTCAAAAAATTCGGTGAAGATAACCAGTCGATTTACGTCCATGAGCCTTAACTATTTGTATTGAATGGTTTTGTTGAACTCCTCAAATATGACTCACCGACAGGCCTTTACAAAACTTTACGAATGCAAAGAATGTAAATTTAATGCAAATGGTAATAGTTATCACTTATATTCACTCCCGAAATAATTCAGTGGTACCGGCAACGGTTCAGCGAACACATCGAATAAATAACAAAGTGTTCGTCTAAAAGAATAAAAGCGGAGTAAAGGACATGTTTTCAAAGAGCCCATTGGCTTTAGTGATCGGCGCAGTATTAGCTTCACCAGCAGTATTGGCAGAAACAGTAAAAACAGTAAAAACAGACGAGCATATGGTTGTTGAAGGTCGTGACTACGGTTATAAAGCCGACACGAACACAACAGCAATGCGCATGGAGGCGACTCAATTAGAGACTCCGGGACAAGTTTTAGTAATCGATGAGCAAATCATCGATGAACAGCGTGCAACAACGCTTGGTGACGTGCTTAAGAATGACGCGAGTGTAAGTGCTGGCGGTACAAGCCGTAACCGTGAACGTTTCTCTCTACGTGGTTTCTCGGTAGAAAGCTCTTCGGGCTTCCTTAAAAATGGCCAGCAACATTGGTCTCACTACCGTCAACCAATCGAACTGCTAGAGCGTGTTGAAGTACTAAAAGGACCTTCTGGTCTTCTTTACGGTATTTCTGCACCAGGTGGTTTGATCAACATGGTAAGCAAAAAGCCAACTTACGATACGCAAGTAAGTGTTAGCCAAGATATTGGTTCTAATGACCATTCTCGTACAACGGTAGACGTAAGTGGCGCTTTGAACGACGCTGAAACTCTACGTGGTCGCGCGATTCTATCTAAAGAAAGCTACGGCTCTTGGAGAACTTATGGTGACGGAACTGAACCACAAACAGAACGTTTTGTTGGTGGTGTATTCGTTGATTACGATGTAACTGAAGACGTAATGGTTTCTGTTCACTACGATAAGACCAACGACGAAGGCAGCGTAGATTCTGGTGCACTATACACACTAGACGGCAACCGAGTGGGTAGCGACAAGCATATCTGGGATGCGCAGTGGTCACAGATTGAAAACGATGTTGAGAACGTTGGTTTTGATATTGCTGCTAACCTGACTGATACATGGTCATTAAAAACAGGTTTCAACTACCAAGATTTCGAACGTATTGATATGGAAAGCTACCCAAGCTTTTCAAATATGAATCCTGATGGTACGGGCACCGTGACTCAAGGCGGTAACTACCGTCATGATAAATGGCGTTTCAGAACGGCTTACGTAGATCTAACGACAACCGCCGATCTTGCGGGCACAGAACACCAATTACTATTCGGTGCTAACTGGTTAGGTTACAGCTACTACCGTGGTATGGATCGCTTCAGCAGCGCTGAATACGTACCAGATGCAACAGTACCAGCGCCGTCAGTGGGTCCAACATCGCTAGGTAAGATGAGTACTTACGATACTTGGGGCTTCTACATCCAAGATTTGATTACTATTAATGATGAATGGCAAGTTCTTGCGGGTGCTCGTTTCGACCGTAAAGTAAGTGATGGCGTAGCAGAAGAAAATGTAGCGCCTAAGCTTGGCCTGATTTACCACCCAGCATCAAACGGTAGTATCTACGCTTCTTACTCTGAAAGTTTCGAACCACAAGGTGTTGTGTCTAGCGGAAGCCGCAACTACACCAACGATGGCGAACTTCTTGACGCAGCAACGGGCGTGTCTTACGAAGTCGGTACTAAGTGGGAACTGATGGACGAACGTCTATCCGTTTCTGGTGCGGTATTCGATATTACCCAAGAAAACATTTCAATGGATGTAGAAGACACTTCATCAGGCGATTGGACGAAGACACAAGGTGGCGAACAAGTTCACCGTGGTGCTGAGCTAGCCGCACAAGGCTTTATTTCAGAGCGCTTCTCAATGTCTGGTTCTGCAATGTACTTAGATGCTGAAATCACGAACCATGAAACATATGAAGGTAACCGTCCAGTTGACGTACCTGAGTTTGCAGCAAGCGTTTGGTCTACCTATGCAGCAACAAACGAAGTTGATGTGAACCTGGGTCTTATCTACGAAGGTTCTCGTTACGGCGATAGCGCGAACACATTCAAGAAAGACGGCTACGCACGTGTAGATATGGGTGCTGCATACACGCTTAAGTACGACGATTCTCTTGATTTCGTAGCGCGTCTAACAGTCGAGAACGTATTTGATAAAGAATACCTAGCGGGTGGCGGTTCAACATCTTCAAACCACCAATTTGCTGAAGACGTAGTAATCGGCGAAGGCCGTAACTACATGGCGACTTTACAGGTAAAATACTAATTTGTTAGTAGGGTACTATTGTTAGCCTAAATACTAAGGGGAAAGTTTCGGCTTTCTCCTTTCGTGATTCTGCTATTCAGTAAAATATCCCTAGTAATGCGAGTGACTTTTAATGATAATGAGAGTGCTTATCAATAATAGTATTTATCAATAAAATGTATTTGACCTTCTTCTATAGTAAATGACTACAATTATGAATCTTTTAAAAACTAGCCTAGCGCTTGCCATCAGTTTGGTTGCAACGTCTTCTATGGCAAACAGCTTGGATCAAGCTCAATCAATTCAAAACAAGACCAATAACGCGTCGGCTTCGAGCCAAAAGGTTATTGATAAAAGCTCACAAGCGACTTTAATGCTGCAAGCTGAGATTGAGCGTCTGCAAGAAGAAGTTAAAAACCTAGAAATCTATCACGATCACCTTGCTGCATTAGTTGAGAGCCAAAACCAAGAAGCTCAAAGCATTGAAGAGCAGAACGAAGAAATCAAATACACACGCCAAGGTGTTGTGCCATTGATGTATCAAATGATCGATGGTCTTGAACAGTTGGTAGAGAAAGACGTGCCGATTAAGAAAGAACAGCGTCTAGAAAGAGTAGAAAAGCTACAAGCAATGATGACTCGTGCTGATGTGAGTGATGCTGAGAAATACCGCCGTATTTTAGAGGCATACCAAATTGAGATGGACTACGGCATCAAGCTAGGTGCTTATCAAGGTCGAGTAGTATTGAGTAGCGACAGAACGATTGAAGCTGACGTGTTGCACCTAGGTCGTATCTCTTTAGTTGCTCGCAACCTAAATGGCAGCCAATATTGGTCTTGGGATCAAACAAAAGGTCAATGGCAAGAGTTAGATTCTTCAATGAAGTCTGAACTAGATAAAGCTTACGACATTGCAAGCCAACAAGCGGCGCCAAGCCTAATTACTTTACCTGTTTCTTTAACTGTTGCGGAGGTTAAGTAATGAACTTAAAGCCATTAGCAGCATTGCTTTGCATTACATCACTTTCATTTTCAGCTTTCTCTGCATCAGATACGACGGCTCAGCTAGTTAATAAAGCAAAATCAGAGAGTCGAACTCAAGCTTCTCACAACGTAGTGCGTGAAGCTGATTTCAAAAAGACAGAACAAGAACTGAAAGCGATCAAAGCTCAGCTTGAAGCGAAGCGTACGTCTATCCAAGGTGCGACAGATGTTCTGACTCAAACGTTCAGTGATAACGAAAACAAGCTTGCTCGCTTAGAAGAGAAGCTGCGTTTAGAAACCGGTAGCTTAGGCGAGCTGTTCGGTGTCGTTCGTCAAAACGCAAAAGAACTCGGCGCAGAGCTTAGCTCAACCGTGAATAGTGTTGATCGTGCTGAACACACTGCAACTGTTGATCAAATCATTGATGCTAAATCACTGCCTTCAATGCCACAGCTGACCGGTTTGTGGATGAGCATGGTTGAACAGATCCAAGCGAGTTCTGAGCTTAGCAAATCTCAAATTGCATTCATTAATGGTGAAGGCAATACAAACAAGGTTGACGCTTACCGACTAGGTTCGATTGGTCTTGTGACAGAGCAAGGCTATGTTAGCTGGAACACTCAGCGTGAAGATGCGATCGCTTACCTTAAGCAACCACAAAATGGTCCAACGTTAGCGTCACTTTCTTCGTTAGCGAATGGTGAAGTATCTAACGTGGTTGTCGATCCTTCTCGCGGGTTTATGCTAGAGCAATTAGCACTTACGCCAAGTTTAACTGACCGTCTACAAGCGGGTGGTGTGGTTGGTAAAGTGATTCTTGGCCTACTAGCTATTGGTCTAATCATCGCATTAGTTCGTGGTGTCTCTCTTGCTATCGCACGCCAGAAAATTCGCGCGCAACTTAAGAACCCTGAGCAAGCGGGTGATAACCCACTAGGTCGTATTCTTGCGATGTACAACAAGGAACAAAACCAAACGGTTGAAGCGTTAGAGTTGCGACTTTTAGAAGCGGTAGTTGATGAGCAGACTCACCTAGAGAAAGGTCTATCGATGCTTAAGCTATTGGCGGCACTAGCACCAATGTTGGGCCTTTTAGGTACAGTAACCGGCATGATCGAAACATTCCAAGTGATCACTCAGTTTGGTAATGGCGACCCTAAAGTTATGGCGGGTGGTATCTCGATGGCGCTTGTAACTACGGTACTTGGTCTGGTTGCGGCAATGCCTCTTCTACTGGCACACAACATTCTTAGCACTCAAGCAGAAAACATTCGCAATATTCTTGAGAAGCAAGGTATTGGTCTTGTTGCTGAGCAGGCTGAAAAGACCGTTGAATCAAACGCTGTTGTTTCACCAGTTGGGACTGCTGCGTAATGGATATTTTGTCGGGTTCTCTATTACCAGCGAGTTGGTTAACGAGTGACTGGCTGCTGTCTTTATCAAGCTTTATGGAGCAGGGCGGTTTCGTCCTGTGGTGGCTAGCGGCTGTCATCCTAGTGTATTGGGTGCTTGTGGTAGAACGTGTGCTTTATCTTGCGTTCTACTTTCCTAAGCAACGCCAAGCTTGGATAGCGAAATGGCATGAAAGAGAAGATCACTCTTCTTGGCATGCCAAAGCCATTCGTGAAGGTTGGTTAGGGCAAGCGAGTATCTTGCTTAACCAAAACTTGAATTTTATTAAGCTGTTAGTCGCTATTTGCCCGATGTTGGGCTTGCTAGGCACTGTAACCGGTATGATCTCTGTTTTTGATGTTATGGCGACACAAGGCAGCAGTGACCCTAAATTGATGGCTTCAGGTATCTCGTTAGCAACACTGCCAACCATGGCAGGCATGGTTGCAGCGTTAGCGGGCATGTTCGTTCACGCTCGCTTAGCGAAAGTATGTAACCGCTTAGAATTGAAATTAGAAAAATCTTTAAGGAGTCAACGATGAGACTCGGTCGACGTCATTCTAAAAACGAAGAGGCTCAAATAGACCTTACTTCGATGCTTGATATTGTCTTTATCATGCTTATTTTCTTTATTGTGACCAGTTCATTTGTTCGTGAGTCAGGGGTGGAAGTCAATCGCCCACAAGCTTCTAACGTAGTAAGCCAAAAGGATGCAGGCATCTTTGTTGCGATTACTTCTGCAAACGACATTTTCATCGACAAGCGTGTCGTAGATGTTGAACGTGTCCAAGCGACGTTAGAGCACTTGTTGCTAGAACAACCTGATGCTTCTTTGGTTATTCAAGCGGATGAACACGCTTACAACGGTACTGTTGTTAAAGTGATGGATGCCGCGAAAGGTGCAGGTGTTAAAAACATTGCGCTTGCTGCTGATAAGCGATGATCTTGGAGGATCTTCATAAATGATTCGCCTATTTCTTGCTTTACCGCTAGCGGGCGCGTTGGGCTTAGCGCTGTTTTCTTTTATGGCTTGGATGGTCGATAATGGCCACCAACGTTCACCAGACGATAGCGAGACGTTAAGTTTCAACATGGTAATGGTGGAACAAGAACAAGAAGTTCAAAGAAGACAACGCGCAGTCCCTGAAAAACCAGAAATGCCAGAGCCGCCACCGGAAGCGCAAACGTCTCAGTCACAAGCTGAAGTTACGCCTCTGAATTCGATGTCTTCATTACCTTCTTTGGATTTGAATACATCCATTGACGGCCTAGCGATTAACGCGCCGACATTTTCTGATTTTGGGTCAAACCAACAAGCAATGCCTCTGTATCGAGTAGAACCTCGTTACCCACCTAAAGCGCTGAAGCGTGGCGCTGAAGGCCATGTGATAATGTCTTTTACCATCGACGAAACGGGACGCCCAATTGACATTCAAGTCACTGACGCAAACCCACGTCGTATGTTTGAACGTGAAGCGATGAGAGCACTTAAAAAATGGAAATATCAACCAAAAGTCGTCGATGGAAAAGCGATAGCTCAGGTTGGTCAAACCGTGAAACTAGAGTTTAAGTTGGCAAAATGATGAAACAGATATGGATATTAGTGGGCTTGTTGTTAATGCCCCTTACAACACAGGCACAAGAGCTAACCCAATATACTGCTATTCGTGTTCAAAAGGCGCATAAGCTTGCTCAAGATGAACAGGTTAAACAGGCCATTGACGTACTAGCAGGTTTAGAGCTTTCTAAGGGCTACGACAAAGCGTACGTAGCTCGTATGCTAGGTGTTTTTTACTGGCAAGATGGCAAAACCGATAAGGCGATTAAGCAGCTTACATACGCCGTCGATACCAATTTGCTGGTGGATGAACAAGCTTGGATAACGAAGCGTATGCTTGCGGATCTGTTATTAAACGATCAACAGTTCAAAAACGCGCTTCCACATTACTACGAGTTAGTAAAAACAGCGCCAGAGGCAGAAAAGAAAGACGTGCTTTGGATGCGAATTGCACAAGCGGAATACCAAATCGAAAACTGGTCAAAAGTACTGGTTGCTATTGGTAATCGCGACAAGTTCAATGCGAAATCAGAACTGTCGCCTCTTTCGCTAAAATTGGGTGCACAACTACAGTTAAAGCAATGGAAGCAATCTATTCCAACACTGGAAAGCCTGATTGAACTTCAGCCAGAAAAAGACAACTGGTGGCGTCAACTTGTGGGTATTCAGTTAAGACTAGAGCGTAACCGCGATGCATTGAACACACTAGCGTTGGCTGATCTTCAAGGGGTAGAGCTGAAAAACTCAGACCGCCGATTACTGGCTCAGCTTTATGCTAAACGTGGTATTCCAGAGCGTGCAGCACAAGAGATCGCTAAGTTAGATGATGCGAACAGCGATGTTCAACTCCTGGCTGAGCAAGCAACCTACTGGCAGTTAGCGAAAGAGTGGGACAGTGCTATTGAAGTATGGACGTTAGCGTCTAAAAAGGACACGCAATATCATTGGAATGTGGCTCAATTACTGGTTCAGCAAGGTTACTACGATCGTGCTCTGGTTGTTTTGGATAAAGTGAAAGACAAGAACAAGCAAGCTGATGTTGCTTTAGCGAAAGTACGTTCATGGTACAAGCTAAAGAATCTTGATAATGCTCTTGCTCAAGCGAAACGTGCGAACAACATTGAGCCTTCTTCTGAGGCAAAAGGTTGGATTAAATATCTGACTCAGCTAAGAACAGTGAGTGATAACGGCAACGTCTAACTGCGAATAGCACAACAGAAGACAAGAGAAAGTAATATAGAGAAAAGGGTGTCATTTGATGGTTCAAATGACACCCTTTTTAATTTTTGGCGGTTAAAGCTTTTTGAACTTTATCGTTCCAGTACGTCAGTTAAGGCTCGCACATCGTACCGCGGGACGTCGCACTTTGGATTACGCCACTGGTATCAGCAACCCAGTTAATAGTGCAATCACGATAAGGGTTTTTGAATGCGTGTACTGTATAACCATTGTCTAACGGTTTCTTGGTTTCAATCCAAGCATAGTTTCGAGACGCCCAAAAACTGATAGGGCGTGACCGTTCGGTGAGATAACGTTCTTGTACATCGGTTATGTCTGAACCGATGTATTCTTGAATATGTTCTTCCGTGCTGATTATTTGGCTGGTGCACGCCGTCACTAGCGCAGCAAAAGCCAAAACAAAAATACGCATTTCAAATCCTTTTAAGCTTCATTAGCTATCATCAAACCAGTGATCAAATAGTCCCAACTTTCTATCCTTCAAGCTACGACTGTTACCTTAAACCCATCTCAATCAAGCATGTTGAGATTGAGCTTTTTTGAGCTTTGACCCTGTTATCAATAACCTCTAATAAAACGAATCAAATCCCTTTAGTACACGTTAGCAAGAATATGCATACAGTTCGATTACTTCCCATGTAATGTTATGTAAATTTCCTTACGCCACTCGGCAAACGTAAACAATGTAAATTGAATGCCAATACGAATGATTATCAACTAAATTGTCGCCATAAAATTTATAGGTATTGGTTTGTATGTCGTTAAAAAGTAGGGCGGTTCAGTCATGGGCTCGTCGACTTCATGTTTATATTTCTATGGCGCTTCTGTTCGTGGTTCTTTTTTTCTCAGTAACCGGTATCACCCTGAACCGACCTGAGTTATTTGAATCAAGCCAACCCAATATCCAACGCTCTACGCTAACGCTTCCTACAAGTTTATTTACGGTTCAAGACGGACGTTTAAAAGCTGACGAGACAGCCTTTGAAACGTTTCTGTTCGAAGAAGCCAACCTCTCCGGCGTTCCTTCTGGTTTGGACATCTATGCAGAGATTGAAGATGGTGAGTTGCTCATCGGTGAGGTATCTATGGACTTCAAAGGACCCGGCTACAACGCTTCCGTTTTTGTTGACGTTACGTCTGAGTTTGTAGAAGTCGAAACCACGAATTACGGCGTTATCGCATTGTTGAACGATCTGCATAAAGGTCGTAACAGCGGTGAAGTATGGAAATGGTTTATCGATATCACTGCGCTATTGATGATCTTCT
Organism: Vibrio sp. 10N.261.55.F4; assembly: GCF_041470465.1. NCBI lineage: Bacteria > Pseudomonadati > Pseudomonadota > Gammaproteobacteria > Vibrionales > Vibrionaceae > Vibrio > Vibrio sp. 10N.261.55.F4. Next base: position 19,640 of record NZ_JBFRMM010000039.1, read on the forward strand.
TTGTGCTTACTGGCGTGTGCTTACTGTTACCTAAGAAAAAGACGCTTAATACTTCCATCAAATGGACGGTGTTTGGGTCTGCAATCTCACTTGCTATCTATTTTGTCGCCGTGCCTTAACGCTTGATTCGATTGATGAATCGGATTGAAGAGCGAACTTAAGGTTAAACGGATTTAAAAGGTTGTTAAAAATGAAAAAAATGAACTGGAGCAAGGCGCTTCTTGCTTTATCTCTTTTGCCAAGCCTAGGTATGGCACAAGCGATTCCTGATACGGCAAAACTGGATGTCAGCTTTGAGCTTCCAAAGATTGATACCTCTATGTATGCACGTCCTTATGTGGCGGTGTGGGTAGAGAATAGCGAACGAAAGTCAGTGAAAACCATCGAGCTTTGGGTCGGTAAAGACGAATGGCTTAAGGATCTGCGCAGCTGGTGGAGAAAGGTTGGCCGTTACGATCGTGAACTGGTTGATGCTGTGACGTCTGCAACACGTCCTGCTGGCCAGTACCGTTTCGTGTGGGATGGTAAGAGCGACAGCGGTGAAACGTTAGAACAAGGCGAGTACACGGTTCATATCGAAGTGGTTCGTGAACACGGTGGCCGTAATTACCTTCGCCAAAAAGTATCACTCGCAGATTCAAACATATCTTACGAATTAAAAGCAACGGAAGAGACGGGTGAAATCACCCTGAACTACATCGCTAAATAGTAAGTGCGAACAGTAAAACCAAGCTGAACAGAATAGACAGTGGTCATCGTAGGCTCAGATAGAGCGACACGGCTAACAATTATAAATAATGGAATTGAACATGATGAAACAGACAAAAATCAAAGCACTTGCTCTAGCGGGTGTGATGGCATTCGGCCTAGCAGCAACGACAACGACAACGGCACAAGCTCACCCACGTTGGATTTTGCCATCTCACTTCACTGTATCTAAAGAAGGTGGTGATTGGCTAACGTTCGACGTTACTGCGTCTCATGGTACGTTTGTTTTTGATAAGCCTGCTGGCAGCGAAAATGCTCATGTCATCATGCCAGATGGCCGCAGCGAGCGTCCTAACTTCGTTATTCGTGGCAAGCGTCGTTCAATCTTCGACTTCTATTTTGAAGAAGAAGGTACACACAAAGTGGCGATCAACAACCAGCCGTCTTACTACACGCAATACAAAGCGGGTCGCCGTGACACGGTGAAGTGGATTAAAGCAAACAAAGCTGAGCGTGACTCAGTTCTGCCTGAAAAGTCACGTGACGTGGTAACACAAATCAGCTTCACCCGCGCAGAAAGCTACATCACGGTAGGTAAGCCAACGGATTCAGTGTTCAAAATTGAAGGCAAGCTTCTAGAAATGAAGCCTGTGACACACCCTTCAGATATCGTTGAAGGCGAACCTGTGACATTCCAGTTCTTCTACAACGGTGAAATCCAGAAAGACGTGAAAGCGGAGATTACTCGTGAAGGTACGCTTTACCGCAACCACCAAGAGCAGATTGATGTGGTGAGTGATGAGAACGGTGAAATCACGTTTACTCCAGACGTAGCAGGTCGTTACGTAATGAAAGCGAACTACAAAGGTGAGTTGATTGACAACCCACTGGCAGACAAAGCAAGCGCGAACGTTCACCTAACGTTCGAAACACTGCTTCAATAATCTGTGCTATCGGGGCTAGGTTCCTGATTAAGCAACCAAAAGCTTAAGGGCTCATTTGAGCCCTTTATCGCTCAGTTTATTACTGAGAATTTGCACTGTGGCTAGGGTACGAACCATGACAATAAAAACAAAACTTAACACTTTAATGACTCCTTGCTTAGCATTGGGACTTGGTTTCGCTGCATTACCTGCGCAAGCACACTTTCCACTGATGAGCTGCTGGTTTGAAGGTAAGACTGTTGCTTGTGAAGCGGGTTATTCGGATGGCAGCAAAGCGATTGATTACGCAGTTGAGATGTACGATTACGAAGACAACTTGATTGCAAAAGAGATGACAGATAAACGTTCTATCGTTGAATTCCCACATCCTGACACTGAGTTCTACCTTGTGTTCGATTCAGGTCATGAGTTTCCAGTTGAAGTTGATGTTGTAGAGATCAGTGAAAAATGATGATTCAAAGCGTACGTGCTGATACGGGCGGCAGAGAGGGCAAATGGGTAGGGCTGATCATTGTGTTCATCCTTTGCTTTGCAACTGTCGCAATCCCATTTCATCAGGCAGAATCCCACGTTAAAGCAGTGCTTGATCATCAAATTCTAGTGACTGATGTTGAACAAGAAAACTTGGCGATGCTATCAGAGCTGCGTTTGGCTCATGAAGAAATTCGTGATCTGCGCATGGACTCAGTTGGCGAATGGCCAAGTGTTGCATCACTTAAAGATGAATGGGTTGCCCCGTTTGTAGAAGATCAGAGTTGGAAGCGCAAAGGTTCTCATGCTTGGGTACTGGACGAGCGTGGTTATTACTTTTCTACTCCAAGTGAACAAGCTACATCTAGTGAATATGCTGCACAAAGCGATCATGGTTTTGCGGATTCCTTTATTTTAAATGCGAACAGCGTTTCTCCTGAAATCTGGATCTTCTTGGGCGGTGTAGCGAAACAGCCCGCTACTTTTGACCAACACACGCTAGAGTCTACGGGTTGGAAAATGGTCGTGAACGAATCAGAAATTGAACAGCATCATGAAAGCGATGCTCACTAATAATAAGAGAATTACTATGCGAATTATGACTCTGTTCATGTCGTTATTAGCGGTGTTCATGGCACCCAATGCATTGGCAAAAGAATATAAGATCGACAGCAACAAGCTGACGATTGGTATCACACTTCAACCTTACTACAGCTACGTGAAAGCCGTGGTAGGTGACAAAGTGAACATTCTTCCTTTGGTTGACGCAGGTTTCAACCCACATAACTACTTACCACAACCCAATGATTTAAAACGATTGAGCCAAATGGATGCAATCGTAGTAAACGGTATTGGTCACGATGACTTTGCGCTTAAAGTGATTTCAGCAGCGCAACGTGATGACCTAGTCGTGATCGAAGCAAACAAAGAAGTGCCTCTACTTCCTGCTCTTGGTCAGTCTGTTGGTCAAGGTGCCGTTAACCCACATACCTTTGTTGGGCTTTCGACAACAATTCAAAAGGTTTACACCATCGCGAGTGAGGTCTCTAAGCTCGACCCTGACAACGCGGCTTTTTATCGTAAGAATGCACGTAAATACGCAAAGCAATTTCGCTTTATGAAGCGCGATGCGATGTTGTCATTAGGTGAGTTAGATACTTCAGGTATGAAGGTGGCGACCACGCACAATGCGTATGGCTACATCCTTCAAGAATTTGGTGTGGATGTTGCGGCGGTGATTGAGCCTGCACACGGTGTTGAACCAAGTGCGAGCCAGTTGCAAGAAACGATCGAAAAGATCCGCGCATCGGGCATTGACGTGTTGTTCTACGAGCTAAACATGCCAAACCGTTTTGTTGACACGATTGAAGCGGAAACGGGTGTTCAGCTTTACCGTTTCTCTCACATGACGCATGGCGAATATGAATACGACAAAGTCGAAGTTGAGATGCAGAAGAATCTCGAGACATTAATCGAAGCAATGAAATTTGCGGCGGCGAACCAAGCTAAAAGCGGGAACGCATAATGTTAGGTCCATCGATTTCAATCAATCAACTCGGTCTGCAATATGACAACAACGTCATTCTTGACGATATCTCACTAGAACTTAAAGCGGGTGAGTGCCATGTAATCATGGGGCCAAACGGCGGTGGTAAAACCTCTCTGCTACGCTCTGTTCTTGGTTTGACGCCTTTCTCTGGGCAAATCAATATTCATTGGCCAGAAAAGCCAAGTATCGGTTACGTTCCTCAAAAAGCGGCCTTCGAATCGAGCTTACCCCTGACGGTAATGGATTTCGTGTTGCTTAACCAAACTCGAATTCCGCTATTTTGGCGTCGTAAGTCTAAGCAATTGGATCTTGCACTCGCACAATTAGATCGCGTTGGTATGGCTACTCGTAGCGACCGCCGCATGGGACAGTTATCGGGTGGTGAGCAGCAACGCGTGCTGTTTGCCCAAGCGCTATTAGATAACCCAAGTCTACTGGTGTTGGATGAACCAACCACGGGTATGGACGAGCAGGGCGTTCGTTATCTTGAATCGTTAACTCGTGAATGTGTTAGTGAAGGTCGTACGATCCTTGCGGTACACCACGATGTCACGGCAGTGCGTCGACTCGAAGCGAACGTACATGTTGTGAATCGATTCTTGGTTGATAGTGGCCCACACGAACAAGTCTTACACCCAAGTAAAATCGAGAGCCTGTTCCAGCACTACAGCAGTGGCTCTGCGATGACCAAATCGAAGGAGGTTGCTTAATGGATTGGTTACGACAACTAGCCATTAGTGGCGTGGAAGCGGGCTGGTTATCAGACAGTTTCATGTATGCCTTCATGGTCAATGCTTTGGTTGCAGCGTTACTACTTGGTCCTCTGTTAGGTGGTCTGGGTACTTTGGTGATTGCCAAGCGTCTGGCTTTCTTCTCAGAAGCCGTCGGCCACGCAGCGTTAACCGGTATCGCTATTGGTGTTTTGCTTGGCGAGCCACCAGAAAACCCAATTATTGGTTTGTTTAGCTTCTGTATGATCTTCGCTCTGCTTCTTCACTTTGTAAGAAACAGGACCAACGTTCCATACGATACCTTAGTGGGTGTTTTCCTTGCGCTAGCGTTGGCTGTGGGTGCGGCGTTACTGATGTATGTTGCTCGTAAGATCAATATCCACATGCTTGAAAACGTACTGTTTGGCTCGATTCTTACGGTAACAGACCAAGACTTAGCGATTCTCGCAGGTAGTTGCGCGATCATCATCTTGCTCTTGATACCGACATTCAACCGCATTCTCCTGACTTGTATCAGCCCTGATATAGCTAAGGTTCGTGGTTACAACACCAGCTTTTACGATTACTTGTTTGTCATGATGATCACCTTAGTGACAATTGCGGCCGTGAAGATCGTAGGTGCAGTTCTAGTGGGTGCGTTATTGTTGATTCCAGGTGCGACCGCTCGCTTGTTAACTAAACGCATGGGCAGCTTTGTATTGCTGTCGGCATTACTGGCAACAGTCGCGTGTTTAGTTGGAACCGTCTTACCTATGGAATTGAAACTACCAGTACCTTCGGGCGCTTCGATCATCATCGTTTCAGCGACATTTTTCCTAGCGGCAACGCTATACCGGATTATAAGAAAGGCATAATCATGACCTCTTTAATTAATCGTATCTCAAGAACAGTGAAGGCTATTACTAAAGTTGGTGCCGTTAGCAGCCTATGGTTGGCCGGCTCAATGGTGTCTATCAGTGCTAATGCCGAGGATATCCTTACCAGTACGCCTGTGACTTATGCTTTGGCGACAGAGCTAACCAAAGGCACAGACATTACCACCGAATATCTGCCACCAAAGCGCTACGGCATTGATCGTCTGCCAAACTGGTTTGGTACTAAAGGCGCAAGCAAAGTCCTTCAATCCGGCGAAAAGGCGACCGTAGCATTAACGCTGTCATCTATTTGGCAAGCTGATCCTACATTTGTATACGCAAGACAGGGCAATATCCGTTTGGTTGAAGTGGATGCGGCTCAAGCTATTACACCGCGCGCGCAAGGTGTAGCTGCGCTGACGTTATCAAATGGTGAAGTGTCTAAATACGCGTGGTTAAACCCAACCAATCTAACGCGTATGGCGGCAATTGTGGCTGAAGACTTTAAGTTGTTGTGGCCTGCGCAAGCTGAAACGATTGATAGCAACTTACAACGTGTGATGTTGGATGTTCGTGAACTGATCAACAAGCAGCAAGCAGTATTGCTCGACAATGACGTAGATTCAGTATTGTTGCTTTCAGAAAGCTTGGAAGATTTCGCCTCTGGCAGCCAACTGTTTGTTGAAGAACGCATGTTCAAAGCTGAACTGGAATGGACAGAGCAGGACAAAGCGAAGCTTAAAGCGATGTTTTCAGAAGACGATGCTCTATGGTTAGTGACAGCAAAAAAGCCTACGACTTTGATTAAGTCACTGGTGCCTAATGAGCGAATTCTTGTTGTTGACTCGGTAGACCGTTGGGGAAGAGCAGGGGTTAATGCAAAAGCGCCGTTCGCACGCTGGGAAATTGAACCTTTTAAAGGTTAATAAAATAGCTAAGTCGATAGATTAAAACGGTAGGATCAAAAAAGCAGCCCAAATAGAGGCTGCTTTTTTTGTTCTTGTCTACAGGCTCTGATCTGAGCGCTGAGCAAGAGTATCTCGTGAGTCAAAAGCTTACTCTGCAGCTTTTGTCTCATCAGTTTCGATACCAGCTTCTACAGATCCTTCTGCTTGTTCTAGAGCGGCTTTCGCTTGTTCTTCAGCTTCCATTTTTGCACGGTCAGCTTTAGAGATGTAGCGAGGCTTGTTGCTACTATGCAGTTTAGAATTCGCCTGTTTCTGCTTTTTTTTTAGAATTTGATTGATTTTTTTCTTACGGTTCATTGCTGCATAGCCTTGTATTTAGTTTAGGCGGTGGAGGATAATCATTTTAGCTCTAGAACTCAATATTTACATGGTATTCAGCAAGGAAAATATCACTATGCAGTCAGTCGAGACCGAACGTTTAAGATTAAGAATGATCACACCTCAAGATGCGGCGTTTATTCAACGACTATACAGCTCAGAAGATTTCCTGCGTTACATTGGTGATAAGGAAATCAACGACACTGAAAAGGCTGTCGAGTACATTGAAAACAACATTCTTAAGATGCATGAAGAGAAGGGTGTCTGTTTGTTGATGGTTGAAATCAAAGAAACTTCAACGCCAATTGGTATCTGCGGATTAATAAAAAGAGACACCTTAGCGTCGCATGATATTGGCTACGGGTTTGCTCCTGAGTTTTATGGTCAAGGCTTTGCCCAAGAAGCCGCGGAGGCGATAATTGAACAAGCTAATCATAATGCTGATATCGATCATTTAGTTGCCATCACAACCTCTGATAACATTCGAAGTATCGCACTACTGACTAAGTTAGGTTTTGTGTTCGAACGAGTTGAAGAGGCGATTAATGAAAGCGTCAATCTCAACCTGTACGGTCTCTCATTAGGTAATTAATCATGTTCCAACATAACAACATTCTACAAGGCGAGCTCGAGACGGAGTACAGAACCGTTATTGCGATGGTGCACATCTACTGCAAAGATCACCATGGTGCGGTTCGTCAGAATAACGCGTTATGTGAAGAGTGTGAGCAACTGTTGCGTTATGCAGAGACAAGACTTGATAGATGCCCTTATGGCGAAGCAAAGCCGACCTGTAACAAGTGTCCGATTCATTGCTATAAGCCTGACCCGAAAGAGCAAATGCGTTTGGTGATGCGTTATGCTGGGCCAAGAATGCTACTCAAGCATCCTATTTTAGCGATCAGGCATTTGATTCATGAGAAACGGAAAGTGCCAGAGAAGCCACTGCCGAACGTGTCTAATCGCCATATCCGAATGACCAAGAAGTAACTGGCGCGTTAAATCAATTACCGACGAAACGAAAAAGGTCTGATTTCTCAGACCTTTTGGTTTTATAGTCGATGTCTAAACCTAGAACCTTGAACGTAAGAGATTACGCTGCTTGAGGCTCTTCGTAGGTAACCGTCAGGTTATTGATCCAGCGTCGGCTCAAGTATCGGTGTGAACAGATGGCCAGTTTCACCACTTCTTCTACCAGCATCAGACCATAGATGTATTTGAAATCCCACCCAGCGACAAATGCGCCGTAAACACACACTGGAATCCCAACCATCCACATCGCGATGAAATCCATGCGTAGGCAGAATGCATTGTCACCACCAGCACGAATAATGCCGTTGATGATCACCATGTTCAGCATGCGAATTACGACAGCAAAGCACATGATCATCATCGCAGGTGAAGCAAGCGGGTATAAAGCGTCTTTGGTCAGGTTTAGCCATGACAGAACGTGCTCTTTACCCATAAACAATAGCAAGCCTACAACCGCACCAAAACCAACCACGGCTTTGATGAACGTCAGACCCATACTCATAGCGTCATCAAACTCATCACGACCGAGTGAGTGACCAAGCAACACGGAACACGCTACAGAAATACCAAAGAATATCGAGTAACACAGCGACTCAAAAGGCGCGAGCATAGAGAACACAGCAAGTTCCGTTGTGCCCATGTGACCGAAGATCATTTGGTATGCCATAGTACCCATTGCCCATAACACGGCATTCATCGTTAGTGGCAAAGCAATACGACGGTAAGATAGCCACAATGATGGACGATGTGGTGAGCTAGGCGTGGTTAACAACCAATGTTTACGCATGCGCATGTAGCTATACATCAAGCCGACTTGAATTGTGCGAGCGAGTGTCGTCGCTAGTGCTGCACCTGCTACGCCCATAGCGGGAATACCAAAGGCACCTTTGATTAGAACGAAGTTAAGCGCAATGTTGAGTGCAATGGTCACCGCGCCTAATAGCAGCGGGGTTACGGTGTCACCTGATGAGCGCATGCTTGCTTCTACCACGACGACAATGTGAGTCAGCAGTAGAACGGGGAAGCCATACCATAGGTAAGTCGCGCCAAGTTCAATCACGGTTTGATCGCTGGTTTGCAACATCATTAAAAACTGAGAACCAAGAGTGATGATTGCAGTAACAGGCAACAGAACTTTTAAGCCAAACACCATCGCGATAGATGATACTGTTCGCGCGCTTTTTCGGTCATTCTTTCCCCAGTATTGAGCGACTAATGTTCCATTTGCTGAGGCCAACCCTGCCATAATCATAATAGCAACGAAGTGCCATTTTGATGCAATTCCCACAGCCGCAGCTGCTTCCATACCATAATCACTGACCATTAATACGTCAGCAAGGGCAAGAATAGCGACAAGCGCACTTTGCAAAGCAACAGGCAAACCAAGTTTAACGATACGAGGTAAGATGCTCTCTGGCTTGTTATTCATAGATGAGTTAGGGTTGATGTTAGTTGTCATAAGTTCTCCGATTTATGGCAGAACTATAGTGATTTGAGCGAAGTAACAACATGTTTAAAAAACAACAAAACCTGTGCAAATCCGTCATTGATTCAATGAGACCAAAATCAACTTGGCATGATGATGTTTTTCTCGCTGAACAGTGTAAAGAACGTTTTTTGACCGTTGAAGATATTCCAGAGATGAAAAGCTTTGGTGTCTATATGGGCGGCATGGCGAAGCTATATGATGGCTACTGGGTTGAGCGCGAATCCGTTAATGTTCATACGTTGATTTTCACTATGGAAGGTGGCGGGATTCTAACAACCGCAGCATCGGTCAAAGCGATTACGCCTTATACACTCGTGGTGCTTCCTGCTGAAACCCCATTTCGTTTTGAACTCGATCCTCAATATAATTATTGGAAAATGGCGTGGATGTTGACGCCTGACACTAAGCAGTGGCAGCACATTGCAAGTTTAGGTCAGGGGGTTGTGCCTTTTGGAGAGTGTGAGCAGATCTGGTCATTAATGAACTTGGTTTACTTTGAGATAGGCGGCAGAGCCAGTTACCGTAAGTTACTCTTGAGTGAGATTATTCGAACGTTGACGGGGTTTGAGCCTAAGTCGACCAGCACCACTGCACGTGTTCAAGCGCTCTATAACGAAATTGAAAGTAGTCTGCACCAGCCATGGACAGTGGCAGGGATGGCCGAAAGAGTGTTCATCAGTGAAGAGCAGCTCAATCGAGTCACCAAGACGCTATTTAACCTGTCGCCACGCAGTAAATTGATTCAATTACGCATGGATAAAGCCACCAGCCTGTTGAAATATCAAGATTGGTCAGTTTCTATGATTGCTAATCGCTTGGGCTACAAAGATCCTTATAACTTTTCGCATCGCTTCAAAAAGCATTTCGGTTTATCACCAAGCCAATACCGTAAAAGCCATCGAGGTCGCGGTTAGCATCTTGCACGATGAAATGAGAAGTGTGGGAGAAGAAGGTTACATATAGGCATGAGTTGAAAAGGGCCCTTCGCTTAGACATGAAGTCTTAACTCGGAGCCCTAATGACACGTATCTGGTGTCTGTCTATTTAAGCTTACTCGCCTGCAATCTGTAGGTGAGAGCGCTTTAGGCTAGCAATCAACATGTAGATCGTTGTAGCAAGTAGAGACGCGAACAGGTAAGTGAACAATCCTGCTTGTGAATCCATAAAGCTGTCTGCAACGATTGGTCCCGCAACAGAACCGATGCTGTAGCAAAGTAGCATGATTTGAGTCACTGACACCAAGTAGCTTGGGTCAAGGTTACGGCAACCTAAGTTAATCGCGATTGGGTATAGCGCAAATGTGGCCATGCCTAATACGAACAAGCTCATGCCTAGTACGTAGAAATCGTGATTGATAGTCAGCACACCAATGCTTGCAACCCCTAGCAGGCAGAACAAAGCCATTAATAACACTTGTCCTACGTGGTGAGATAACCAAGTCACCATTGGCTGTACAGCCATACCACCCATGATAACCAAAGCCATCAAACCACCAATGTCTTCGTGTGCAATGTTACGTTGAGCAAGTTCAACTGGCATCAAGCCGTAAATCGCACCTAGCGTTAATCCGGAAACAATGCAGCCAATTAGCGCGCTGTGGCTTAATTTGCTGATCTGCTTTAAAGACAAAGATTGCGCATCGTGGATCTGTGGTGGAGTTGCTTGTCCGTACATCAGCACAATGATCGCACCAAACAGAAGGGTGAACATTGCGATGAAAGGTACGCCACCAGTAATACCTAGGTAACCGATACCAAGCTGACCAACTGCAGAACCGCCGTACAGTGAACACATGTAGATAGCGAGACGTTTTGCGCGTTGTGACTCGTCGCCGCTCATTAGCCAAGACTCTACAATCACGAAGATACCTGCAACCGCCACACCAGCCACAAAGCGAGCTAGTAGCCATACTGCTTGGTGTGGGATCAATGGCAATACAAGGATCGTTGCGATGAACACACTCAATGCGATGACGAACGCATCTTTGTGGCCAACACGCGCAATGGCACGTTCAATCAATAATGTACCAGCCAGTAGACCTGCATAGAATGCACTCGCCAACCAACTCGATAGATCTTTGTCTAAGCCATACTCAGACAGCATTAATGGTAATGAACTCATTAAGTAGCCTGAAGCGATCGCGTAAAAAGACAATGCAATAACAGGAACAGTTATGCGAGTTGTTGGTTGGATGTTGTCCAATGCAGGAGCCTCTGATAGTAAAAGAAACGATGAATTTTCCGCGACTATGGGGGAGAAACTGAATTGGGTAAAACAAATAAAAATGGTCGTTAAGATAAAAGAAATTTATCGACCAACTAAACTAAAATACGGTTGCGATATTTGGTGGTTTGGCGAGATTTTATGCGGGCAAAAAGTCGTTAAGCCGTTGTTCATTGGTGGTTTAATTTAGAAAAAGATTGCAGCGTGATTGTCTTTTTATGATTTGGATTGAGTGGGATTTTAAGTGTTAGACCGTTTCTTTACGGTATTGACGTGGCGAGCTTCCACTCCACTTACGAAAGGCATGTCGAAAGTTAGCGCTGTCTGAAAATCCAACGCGCTCAGATATCTCTTCAATGCTCATTTGAGTTGAAGAAAGGTAGTGCCGGGAAAGGTGAAAACGAACGTGGTCCAGTATCTTCTGATAGCTCGTATCCGCTGCTTTCAGGTGACGACGCAGAGTTCGAGAAGACATGCCCAGTTCTGAAGAAATGGATTCTATAGAAGGGTAACATCCTGGCCTTTCAATCAGCATCTGAGAGACTTTCTCTTTGAGGCTACTGGGTGCACTGACTTTTGCCAACATGTCATCACACGATTTTAAGCACATCTGTAAAGTGATGGGGTTGGCGGTAGGAAGAGATGAATACAAGGTGGTTGCGTCGAACTCCCATTCAAGCCGGTCACTATTGAATTCAACCGGGCAGCGGAAAATCTCTGTGTATAGATCGCCGTATTCAGGTTTTGGATAGGGGAAGCGGAACACTTGAGAAGGAAAGGGCTGCTGTAAGACCTCTTCGCACAAACTGTGTATCGCTGCGAACCAGTATTCACAACAAAAGGGCAGTAAAGAATCGAGTTCGATAAGTTGCTCTGCGCGAAAGTAACCAATGTTGTCTTCTACAGACATGGTTTTCCTGAGGACAGGGCCAGCAAGTTGCAGATACTTAAACCCGATTAAAAAGGCATCGAGTAGTGTTTCGCTGCTAAACACCGCATAACCGAGCACGCCGAAATCGCTGAACCTCGCTTGTTGGCCAACTTTAAGCCCCAATCCGTCTTCGTTGGAATTCGCTAACGCATTACTGAACACAGCAAGCTTTTGCGCCAAAGTGATGTGTGTATCGGGTGTGTTGAGTTGGAGAGCATCGATGTTACTGCCTTCGAGCAACTCTTCGATACTGAGAACAGGCGACAGGTAACGATGCAGCAACTGAAGATCCAGAATGCCGAATGCTTGCATGTCGGGTTCGTAAACTGCGGTGTATTCCATAAGCTGCCTCTTGTTGAATATCGATATCTTAACCGAACTTTTAACATTTACGCCTGTTGCTTGTTCTCACTTTCGCAAGCTTGTTCCAAATTTTGGTTTATGTGTGCAAGGTTTTATTGGGCTAGCGCAGGCTGTGTCCGAATATCACCGGTTTTTGTCTTTTTGAAACCTGTTCGAAATGTTATCGAAATGTTGTAATTTATTGGGCTGCACATTGGAGCGTCTCAAACATTTTGCTCAATAACGACTCTTATCTACATGACACACCAATGTGCAGGCTCGTGATGACAAGAAAGAGACTTATTACAACGATTAGAACGTCTACGGTGACCGTCACAAACAGGTCTAAGCCGCACAAGGAGATCATGGATGCACAATCTTGCTGTTAATTTGGAGCGTAGCGCTTCGCTTTTTCCAACTAAAGCCGCTCTGCGTATGGGATCGGATGAAATCATTTTTTCTCAGTTAGAACAACTTTCTGGAAACGTGGCTGCTAACTTGAAAAGACTTGGGTTGCAGAACGGAGATAAGGTAGCGTTGTCATGCCCGAACGTGACTTACTTTCCGATAGCCTATTACGGGATTCTAAAAGCGGGTTGTGTAGTCGTGCCTTTGAACGCGCTATTAAAGGCGGGAGAAGAGTCTTCTGATAGTTTAGAAAACACAAGCAAACGCTCTGAACAGGTTAAACACAGCTTGAGGTTAGGTGTTTCTGGCGGTGCTTCTATGCCGCTTGAGGTTATACGACAGTTTGAATCTCGTTTTGAATTACCAGTCTTAGAAGGTTATGGGCTCTCGGAAACGGCGCCGGTTGCGACCTTTAATCATATTGATGGCGATCGTTTATCGGGTAGTGTCGGTCAGCCTTTATGTGGCCACCTCATCAAGATTACTGATATACAAGGCAACTCTGTCGCTATGGGTGAACTCGGCGAAGTCTGCATTAAAAGCCCAAGTGTGATGAAAGGCTATTATCAAAGGCCAGAGGCGACAGCTGAATCTATTCGTGATGGTTGGTTCTTAACGGGACATATCGGTCGCGTCGATGAGCATGGCAATTTGTTCATTGTTGACCGTGTTAAAGACATGATTATTCGTGGTGGGTACAACGTTTATCCACGTGAAGTCGAAGAAGTGTTGATGTGTCACCCCGATGTCGAAATGGTCGCGGTGGTAGGCGAGCATCATGAACATTTAGGCGAGGAGATCCACGCGCATGTGGTTCTTCACGAACATACGCAATGTGATAGTGCCGCCTTGATAGCATGGTGTCGTGAGCAACTCGCCGACTACAAATACCCGCGTAAGGTATTCATTCGTAAAGCCTTACCCATGACAGCAACCGGAAAAATCTTGAAGCGTGAGTTACACCCACTAGAAATAGCGGAGATGGCAAATGGATAGTTATGATTTTATTATTGTTGGCGGTGGTTCAGCTGGGTGTGTGATGGCTTCTCGGCTGTCGGAAGATCCTGATGTGACGGTTTGCTTGTTAGAAGCGGGTGGTAAAGACACCAGCCCATTCATTCACACACCCGTTGGCGTGGTGGCGATGATGCCAACCAAACTCAATAATTGGGCATTCGAAACGGTTGAACAGCCGGGTTTGAACGGTCGTAAAGGTTATCAGCCTAGAGGTAAGACACTTGGCGGTTCTAGCTCTATCAATGCCATGATGTACGCTCGTGGACATCGCTATGACTACGATAGATGGGAAAGCTTGGGCAATGCTGGCTGGAACTATGAATCCTGTTTGCCTTACTTTAAGAAAGCAGAAAACAACGAAGTCCACCAAGATGAGTTCCATGGCCAAGGTGGTCCTCTTAATGTGGCCAATCTTAGATCGCCAAGCCCTATGTTGGAACGTTATTTAACGGCGTGTGAATCGATAGGTGTACCTCGCAATGAGGATATTAACGGCGCTGCTCAGTTTGGGGCGATGCCGACGCAGGTAACACAGTTGAATGGCAAACGATGCAGTACTGCTAAGGCTTACTTAACGCCAAACCTTTCACGATCGAATCTCACGGTCGTGACTAAAGCCACCACACATAAGGTTTTGTTTGAAGGCAAGAAGGCGATTGGTGTTGAATATGGTTCTAGCGGAAAGCGTTATCAGATACGATGCAACAAAGAAGTGATTCTTTCCGCTGGCGCGTTTGGTTCTCCCCAATTGCTGTTACTGTCTGGTGTCGGTGCTCAAACTGAACTAGAGACACATGGAATCGAACAGGTTCATGAATTACCTGGAGTGGGCAAGAACCTTCAAGATCATATCGACTTAGTACATTCGTATAAATGCAGTGAAAAGCGTGAAACTTTTGGTATCTCGCTGCAAATGGCCTCTGAAATGACCAAAGCCTTACCACTATGGCACAAAGAACGCCGCGGTAAAATGAGCAGTAATTTTGCAGAGGGAATAGGCTTTCTCTGTTCCGAAGATCATATCGCTGTACCGGATTTAGAGTTTGTATTTGTGGTCGCTGTTGTAGATGACCATGCTAGAAAAATTCATACCAGTCATGGCTTTACATCTCATGTCACCTTATTGCGACCGAAGAGCTACGGCACCGTAACGCTCAATAGTAATGATCCCTATGATCCGCCTAAGATCGATCCTGCGTTTTTCAGTCATCCTGAAGACATGGAGATCATGATTAAGGGCTGGAAGAAGCAGTATCAAATGTTAGAGAGTTCCGCGTTTGATGATATCCGAGGCAATGCTTTCTACCCTGTGGACGCCAGTGATGACAAGGCTATCGAGCAAGATATTCGCAATCGTGCAGACACTCAGTATCACCCGATCGGGACCTGTAAAATGGGACCTAGTAGCGATTCTTTAGCTGTGGTAGATAAAGATCTCAAAGTTTATGGATTGGATAATTTGAGAGTCATTGATGCTTCTGTGATGCCGACACTGATAGGGGCAAACACCAATGCACCAACCATTATGATTGCTGAGAAAGTCGCAGATCAAATCAAACAGCAATACGGGTTTGGCAAGCAAGAATCTAATATTCAAGCGAAAGGCGAAGCTGTAGTTTTATTCAAGAAGTTAAGTGATAACCATAAATAAAACAGTAGGTTAGATAGTCTTGATTTGGTAAGACTCTCTAACCTATTTTTGTGTGCTTACTTAGAACAAAGCAAAAGCTAATTCAATCGCTTAAATAATAGTGTTACTTGGTTAGAGCTTGATTAAGCCATTGATCAAATTGACCTTTTGGTAATGCACCGTTAATCGTATCGACACGTCTGCCATCTTTAAACACCATCACCGTGGGAATACTTCTGATTTGGTACATCGCGGCAAGCTGTTGCTGAGCTTCAGTATCAATCTTAACGAATCGAACATCTCCAGAGCGCTCTTTTGCAACGTCGCTGAACACAGGTGCAAAACCCACGCATGGGTTACACCATGTCGCCCAGAAATCGACAACCACAGGCTGTGAACTGTTCAAGATAGATTGGAAATTAAGTGACGTTCCCTCGATAGGAGCGCCATCGAGCAATGCTGTTTTGCATTTACCACAAGTTGGGCTTTCTGAAATTCTTTCTGAAGGAACTCGGTTTACGCCATTACAAGAAGGGCATCGTGTGTTGAATGTAGACATAACTTTCTCTTTTTATTGTAACTCCGTTGCTAACGCGATTTACGAATCACGCACGGAGCGCTTATACTGTTTAAAACTAGAATACGATACTCAAATAAAAACAAACAATAAACAGGTAAATGATGACAAAATTTTACGCTGAAATTACGGGCTGGGGAAAGTGTCTGCCACCAGCCGTGCTATCCAATGATGATTTAAGCACTTTCATTGATACGTCTGACGAGTGGATTCGTACTCGAACTGGTATCGAAAATCGTCGTATCAGTCATGTAAATACCTCTGAGCTAGCGACCGTTGCTGCTCAACATGCAATGGCGTGTGCTGGTTTAACAGCCGAAGATATCGATCTTGTGATCGTAGCGACGTGCAGTCCAGACTCTCTTATTCCAAATACCGCGTCTAAAGTTCAACAGAACTTAGGCATCAAGAGCGCAGCAGCTTTTGACCTTAATGCAGCGTGTACAGGCTTTATCTACGGTGTTGAAACAGCAACTCGATTGATTCAAGCGGGCAACTACCGCAATGCGATCGTTGTGGGTGCAGAGCGTCTTTCATTCTTCATCGACTGGACCAAGCGTGATACTGCGGTTCTATTCGGTGATGGCGCTGGCGCTGTGGTTTTATCGCGTACTGAAGAACAAGTGGGTTTACAAGAAGCTCAAATCGGTTGTGACGCAGAGGGCCGTGACATTCTAGCAGTACCAAAATTCGGTACGTCTATGGACCGCTTTGCTGCTGATAACGGTTACTGGGATTTTGATTTCGTTGGTAAAGAGATCTTCAAGCGTGCAGTGAAAGGAATGGGCGCTGCAGCACATACAGTATTGAGTCGCACTGGCATCTCAACTGAAAACATCGATGTTGTGATCCCGCACCAAGCGAACATCCGAATTATTCAAACTCTGTGTGATATGGCGGGCATTGAACGTGAGAAAGCGTTTGTGAACATTCAAAACTATGGCAACACGTCGGCTGCGACTGTGCCAATTGCATTGTGTGAATCGTTAGAGCAAGGCTTTGTTAAACCGAACTCAAACATCCTTGTGGCGGCATTCGGTGCCGGTTTAACTTGGGGGGCAGGCCATATTAAGTGGGGTAGCCGTGTTGATCCGTTAGGTCAATCGGACGCTAAGCTTCCAGAAGCAGATAGCTCGGCATTAGAACTTCTAGAGAAAGCCATTTTACACTGTAAAACGCGTCCTAATTCTGAGAATGAGTAGCAGCATGGCGCAAGTTCGTTTTATGACAGAAGCCGACCTCGATGGAGCGGCTTTAGTTCACCAAGCTACTTTTGTTCGACAGCAAAACTCAAAAAATTGGTTACAATGTAACTTAAATGCTGCGCCACGCTTTCTTAACTTTGTTGCTGAAAGCGATGGCGAGATTGTCGGCTACATTATTTGGGTTCAAAAGAGTGGGTTTAGGCCTGAAGCTGTTTTGGAGCTAGAACAACTTGCTGTGTTACCGAGTGCTCAGGGGCAAGGATTGGGCAAAAAGCTGATTCTAGACTCTTTGCCTCAAGTGAAGCAGAAGCTATCAGAGCAGGGCTCGACACTAAAACATGTATTAGTGACCACCAGAGCAGATAACTTTGCACAAAAGCTCTATCAGTCGACATTGGGCGCTCAAGTCGAAACCACGATTTCAAACTTTTACTCAGCCGATGAAGTGCTTATGATAGCTCGCAATGTAGGTGAACGAATCTGATCGCTGAGTTCTTAGAACCATTATTATCAGCGGCATAACTCGATTAACGTTTTATTAGGGGCTTCTGTGGCCCTTTTGTTATTTCTTAGGAAGTATTTTGAAGAAAGTTTTAGCAATTGGCTACGTTTGGCCAGAACCGAATTCATCGGCGGCTGGCAGCCATATGATGTCTCTTTTACGTCTATTTAAGAGACAAGGTTGGTCAGTTGAATTTGCAACACCCGCTCAAGAAACCGAGCACATGATTGATCTCTCTGAAGAGGGCATCACAAGCCAATCTATACAGTTAAATTGCGATAGCTTTGACGATTACATTGAAGAGCTGCAGCCCGATGTTGTGATGTTTGACCGTTTTATGATGGAAGAGCAATTCGGCTGGCGCGTCGAGAAGGTATGTCCCAATGCCTTTAAGCTACTGGATACTGAAGATTTACAATTCCTACGCAATGCTCGACATGAAGCTGTTAAGAAAGAGACAGAGTTAACGAAAGAGCACCTGTACAGTGACTTGGCGAAACGTGAAATCGCTGCAATCCTGCGCTGTGATCTTTCGTTGATCATCTCAAGTTACGAGATGGAATTGCTCCAATCTGAGTTCAATATCGATCCAAAACTATTACATCACCTGCCGTTCATGGTTGATCTCAACACGTTGCCTGAAAGTACGAAAAGCTTTGAAGAACGTAAGCATTTCATGACGATAGGTAATTTTAGACATGCGCCTAACTGGGATGCAGTGCTTCAGTTACAGAAGATTTGGCCGAAGATTCGTAAGCAGTTGCCTGATAGTGAACTTCATATTTACGGATCTTATCCGCCGCCGAAAGCAACCGCTTTGCATAATCCAAAAACCGGTTTCCATATCAAAGGTTGGGCTAAAGATGCTCAAGAAGTGATGGAAGATGCACGTGTTTGTGTTGCGCCATTACGTTTTGGCGCTGGCATTAAAGGCAAGTTACTTGATGCGATGAAGCTGCAAACTCCGAATGTAACCAGCGAGATCGGCAGTGAAGGCATGCTACCGCAAGGTGAACTGCAATGGCCGGGTGCAGTGTCAGATGATATTGATGAGTTTGTTGAACAAGCTGTCGCTCTTTATAAAGATGAAAAGAAATGGCTTAAAGCTCAAAGCCAATGTCATTCAATTCTTGAAGCGCACTATGAACAGAATCAACTGGGCGACAAATTGATCGAGCGACTGACTGCGCTAGGTTCTGAGCTTGATGCGCATCGACTGAATAATTTCTTTGGTTCAATGCTTAAGCACCATAGTATGGCGAGCACTAAGTACATGTCGCAATGGATTGCTGAGAAGAACAAGGTCAAATAGCTGTTCTTTACCAAAGACAGAATAAATCTTAAGCCCTTAGGTTAACACCTAGGGGCTTTTTTCATGCAGGGCGCTTGTTAATTCCAAACTTACAAAACGACACATACTCGCAGTACATTAGCATTGACTAATTTATATTTATTAGTAAACTCTAATTTATAGGTTGTTATGAGTTTATGATGTTTGTGGATAGGAGAGGTTTGTGCTTAGTTTGATTCCTTGGGATGCTTTTTTCGGCGGCATGTTGTTAGGCGTGTCGGCCATTGTTTTAATGTTGGGGATTGGTCGAGTTGCTGGCATTAGTGGCATTGTCAGCCGATTATTGCCAACTGGCACCAGCAACAAAGAACGTAAAGATGCGGATACAGCAAACACCGAAAAACACTGGCGTATCGCCTTTGTTGTGGGAATGGTCGCAAGTGGTTGGCTATTAATTCCGACGGGCTACCAACTTCCGCAGTTAGAAGAGATGAATCTCGCTTTAGTGATTATTGCTGGCCTTCTGGTGGGCTTTGGTACTAAAACAGCGAACGGTTGTACTAGCGGGCATGGCATTGTCGGAATGGCGCGTTTATCTAAACGTTCTATTGTTGCGACCTGTGTATTTATGGGTGTGGCAATCGTAACCGTGTTTATCAAGAATCTGACTGGCTTGGGGGCATAATGAAAAACGCTTCATTTACTATCGTTATCGTTATCGTTATCGGTTTGGTCGCAGGTATTCTTTTTGGCTCTGGCATGATCATCTCAGGGATGGTTGATCCTGAGAAGGTACTCGGCTTCTTAGACATTACCGGTAACTGGGACATTAGTTTGGCATTCGTCATGGGTGGCGCGCTATTGGTCTTTGCACCGTTTTATCATCTGGTCATTAAAAAGCGCGCTAAAGCCATCAATGGCGAGCCGTTAGATAGCCGTAACAATCCGTTGATAGACAGAAAGCTGATTCTTGGATCTACAGCGTTTGGCTTAGGCTGGGGGATTGCAGGCTTTTGCCCAGGCCCTGCGGTAACCAGCCTAAGTGGCGGCAACCCGACGGTGTGGGTGTTTATGATAAGCATGCTGGTGGGAATGTGGCTGGCGGATCGTATGAACAAAACGTGTTAGTAGCAAGCTTATAGCTGATTACATTGGCTTTGACGTTATCCGTTCTGAGCTGACCAAGCATAGAGGTTGACTCGCTTTCAGCACGAAAGTCAGTCAGCCTCTTTCTATATTTACTGTTTCTATTATTTTCAGTTATCTACAATCTGTTGTTATCTAAAATCTACTATTTAATAGTCGTTGAAACTGGGCAGTGGTCACTGAGTTTGTAGTCCAGAACATCTTGTGTTTCAAATACCTTCTGCTTTGCAGGAGAAGCATTTAGCGACTCACTCACCACAATATGATCAATAACAGAGCGGAACTGATGTGTGCGATAATTGTTGCGGTTAGAGCGTACCTTACAATCTGCACGGGTCTTTCGTGTCGCTAACTGCGCATCAGTATATTGTGATAACTCTTTCCACATCCAATCTCGTGAGTAAGCGAGGTTATGGTTAAAGTCGCCAAGAATGGCGTAGTCTTCGTTATTGCGCTCTCTTTGCTTTATCCACTTGTTCAGTTGCTGAGCTTGCTCTTTTAAACGAGAGCAATCGCGGTTGGACTTATACGCTCCGCTACAACCTGCCTTTAAATGCACAGACAACATGTGAATGGGTTTAAAGTTTGTTTCTACAACGATATAGCTGGCAAACCTAAGTTTACTGTTGGATGTGGTTTCAAGCGGAAAGTCAGCGTAGTCGGTGAGGGCTACTCCTTTACGAACTGCAAATCCCGTGTATTGGTTCACTTCTTTAAATTGGCGGTTGCTGTTCTTAGATAGTGCCCGGTCAGACATCAATATCTTGTATTGATCACCAGCCACACGCTGAATGGCATTTACGTTATCGACTTCTTGAAACGCAACCACGTCTGCGTCTAAGGATTGAAAATAAGTTGCGAGTTTGTCGAAATCAGCTTGATCACGTTTGTCAGAAAACTTATTCACAGCCTCGTTGGTTGATAACCATTCGATATTCCAACTGGATATGGTCAAAGGTTCAGCAAATGTCTGGCTACTGAGTAAGCAGCCTAACATTATCCAGTTTTGAAGTCGTTTCATGCCAAATATCCCTAATTTTGTCTGCCAATATTGATGAGCCGTTATCCTACAACACTTACCAAAAATTCAACTCTTTTTAGGAGTTTTTTTATTGTTACATTGTTTCTTTTCGACTTGAGAACTAGCGTAATAATATTGAATTGATCTTAGTCAGCGTTCTCTTTTTATTGATCCAAATCAATACTCAAAGTTGGTGGTTCTCGTTAAATACGCCACAATATCTAGTGTTAGTTAAACGATAAATCGCTCTATATAGTGTGTTTGTGGATAAGTCTGTGAATACCTCAAGAGTAAGGAGAAGTGGTGAAATCAATCGTAATCAAGCGTGATGGCTCAAGAGCTCCATTCAGTAGAGATCGCATCCAAGCTGCAGTGGAAGCAGCATCAGACAAAGCCGATAAGGAAATTGCTATTTATGCACTGAATGTGGCATTAGCAGTTGAGTTGAAGCTCGAAGACTACGATGAAGTTCATATCTCTGAAATTCAAACCATGGTCGAGAACGAGCTAATGCAGGGACCATACAAGTCTCTGGCTCGTGCCTACATTGAATATCGTCATGACCGCGACATCGCCCGTGAGAAGCAAAGCGCTTTAACTCGTGAGATCGAAGGTTTGATCGAAGAAAGCAACGTTGATCTAATCAATGAAAACGCGAACAAAGATGGCAAAGTAATCCCAACTCAGCGTGACCTGCTGGCGGGTATCGTGGCTAAACACTATGCGAAAACTCACATTTTGCCACGTGATATCGTACATGCTCACGAATGTGGTGATATTCACTACCACGATCTAGACTACGCACCGTTCTTCCCAATGTTTAACTGCATGCTTATCGATCTGAAAGGCATGTTAACGCATGGCTTCAAGATGGGTAACGCGGAAATCGACACACCTAAGTCTATTTCTACGGCGACAGCGGTAACCGCGCAGATCATCGCGCAAGTGGCGAGTCACATCTACGGCGGCACAACGATTAACCGCATCGATGAGGTTCTTGAACCTTACGTTATGGCGAGCTACGAGAAGCACTTATCGCTAGCGAAAGAGTGGGACATTCATAGCCCAGAAGCTTTTGCTATCTCTCGCACAGAGAAAGAGTGTTACGACGCGTTCCAATCTCTGGAGTACGAAGTAAACACGCTGCACACCGCTAATGGTCAAACACCATTCGTGACGTTTGGTTTTGGTTTAGGTGAAAGCTGGGGCTCGAAATTGATTCAGCAATCAATCTTGAAAAACCGCATTGCAGGTTTGGGTAAGAACCGTAAAACAGCCGTGTTCCCTAAACTGGTATTTGCGATCAAAGATGGTTTGAACCACCAGAAGCAAGATCCAAACTACGACATCAAGCAATTAGCGCTAGAGTGTGCGTCTAAGCGTATGTACCCAGACATTCTTAACTACGACAAAGTAGTAGAAGTGACAGGGTCATTTAAAACTCCTATGGGTTGTCGTAGCTTCTTGAATACTTACGAAGAAAATGGTGAGTTGATTCACGAAGGCCGTAACAACTTAGGTGTTGTTAGCTTGAACTTGCCACGTATTGCGATTAACGCAAAACAAGATATGGCTAAGTTCTACGAACTGCTTGATGATAAACTCAAGCTGGCTCGTCGTGCATTAGAAACTCGTATTTCTCGTCTAGAAAACGTGAAAGCACGTGTTGCTCCAATCCTATACATGGAAGGTGCATGTGGCGTTCGCTTGAAAGCAGACGACTCTATCGCTGATATCTTTAAGAACGGCCGTGCTTCTGTTTCTCTTGGTTACATTGGTATCCACGAAGCAATGACTGCGCTTTACGGTACTGACGTTCACCTGTACGACGATGGCGAAATGCGTGCTAAAGCGCTTGAGCTGGTGGAGTACATGAAGCGTGAAGTGGAATCTTGGACGAAAGAGACAGGTTACGCATTCAGCCTATACGGCACACCAAGTGAAAACCTATGTAGCCGTTTCTGCAGCATCGACACCAAAGAATTTGGTGTGATTGATGGTGTGACAGACCGTGGTTACTACACCAACAGCTTCCACTTAGATGTGCAGAAGACAGTGAACCCATACGACAAGATCGATTTCGAGATGCCTTATCCTGAAATTTCTAGCGGTGGTTTTATCTGTTACGGCGAATTCCCGAACATGCAGAAGAACATCGAAGCACTAGAAAACGTATGGGATTACAGCTACACACGTGTTCCTTACTACGGCACTAACACACCGATTGATGAGTGTTACGAATGTGGTTACAACGGTGAGTTCGACTGTACAAGTAAGGGCTTTACGTGTCCTAAATGTGGCAACCATGACTCAACCAAAGTATCGGTGACGCGCCGTGTTTGTGGTTACCTTGGTAGCCCAGATGCACGACCATTTAACTTCGGTAAGCAAGAAGAAGTTAAACGCCGCGTGAAGCATCTTTAGTAAGCTCTAAGATTATTAGCTAGCTTACTTAGAAGAGCTACGTTTCAAGAAATATGTTTGGTATCGGCGCTATGTCGATACCAATTCATTTGTTTCAACTCTCGCTACTTTTCGAGTTAAACCATTAAGCCATCACGAGTTTTCAATACTGCCTTATGAATTATCACCAATATCACCCAATCGACGTTGTAAATGGCCCTGGAACACGCTGCACTTTGTTTGTGTCGGGTTGTGTACACCAGTGTCGCGGGTGTTATAACCAATCAACGCAAAGGTTGGACTCCGGGCATTTGTTTACTCAAGAGCTGCAAGACCACATTATCGCTGATCTCAATGATCCACGAATCAAGCGTCGTGGCTTGTCGCTTTCAGGTGGTGATCCTCTTCATCCTGCAAATGTATCTGAAGTGCTTAAGCTTGTTCAGCGTGTAAAAGCAGAATGTGAAGGCAAAGACATCTGGATGTGGACGGGCTACGAGCTCGACGAACTCGACGAAAAGCAGAGGCAAGTACTTGAATATGTAGATACTTTGATTGATGGTCGTTTTGAGCAAGATAAAGCGGATCCAATGTTGGATTGGCGTGGTAGTTCAAACCAAATTATTCATCGGTTCCGACTCTAGTAGACTTTCGTTAGTTAACGTCAACCTACATTAGTGCAAATTAGTAGCCTCAGCTTCTCTGTTGAGGCTTTTTTATTTTATGACGTTCTAAATTTGTAAATTGATTGAATATTGAACTATATGGAATAGGGAATATTAGATAGCACCAGTCTCAACTAGAGTTATCTCCTAAAAATCAAAACTTTGATGAATTTCTGTTTCTTAAATTGTAAATAAAATGATAACTTGGAGGCCATTACTTGAATTTCAAAGGGTTGTGACTTTCATGTTTTCACATCTACCAAAACCAACTTTAGATCCAATTTTATCTCTTTCTGTCGCTTACCGTGGCGACCCTCGTACTGACAAAGTCGATTTAGGTATTGGCGTTTACAAAAACGACCAAGGCGAAACACCTATCATGAAAGCCGTTTCTATGGCTCAAGATATCGTTGTTGAAACGCAGAAAACCAAAGCTTACGTTGGCCTAGCAGGCTGTGAAGAGTTCAACCAGAGCATGGTTGATCTGCTGCTTAAAGGGACTTCTGCAATGGATCGCGTTGCTGCGATTCAAACACCGGGTGCAAGTGGTGCACTTCGCATGTTGGGTGACTTAATGAAAGTTTCTCAACCAGACACCACGGTTTGGATTTCAAACCCAAGCTACGTTAACCACAAACCGGTGATGGAAGCGGCAGGCTTAAAAGTTCGATATTACTATTACTTCAGTCCTGAAACGAAGCAAGTTGATACTGCAAGAATGTTGGATGACCTTTCAAAAGCGGGTCCATCAGATGTGGTACTACTGCACGGTTGCTGTCATAACCCAACGGGTGCGGATATCGACTTTGAGGCGTGGCAGGAAATTACCAAACTATCGCAGAAAAATGGCTTCTTGCCGTTCGTTGATATTGCTTACCAAGGCTTTGGTGATGGCTTAGAAGAAGACGCAAAAGGTCTTCAACACATGGCTAACAACGTCGAAGAGATGTTGATTACGACATCTTGCTCGAAGAACTTCGGTTTATACCGTGAAAGAACGGGTGCCGCTATCGTGATTGGCAAAAACAGCGAACACGTTGGCAATGCTAAAGGTAAGCTTCTAACGCTTGCTCGTTCAACTTACACAATGCCGCCAGATCATGGTGCAGCTTTGGTTAAAACAATTCTTCAGAATCAAGAGCTAACCTCGATTTGGAAGCAAGAATTGAGTGAAATGCAGCAACGTTTGTTAAATCTGCGCCAAAGTTTATGTGATGAATTGCGAAATACTTATAACACGTCACAATTTGACTTCATTGAAAGCCATAAAGGCATGTTTAGTGTACTAGGCTTTAAAGAAACTCAAATGAATCAATTACGTGAAGAATATGGAGTCTATGGTGTTGGTGATGGACGCATCAATATCGCAGGCCTTTCCGAATCTCATATTCCTTATGTAGCAAAAGCGATAGCAAACGTTTCAAAATAGAAGGTGACTGAATGTATAATTGGAAAGCGATTGTAGTTTTAATGCTAAGTGGTGGCCTGTTTGCTTGTTCGGCTACAACTCAAGCTCCTGTTGAGCCAGAGCAAAAGCCTCAAATCGAACAACCTGTTGTGGATGACTCTTCAAAAACTGACGCAACAGAAGGCGAGAAAGTAACGGAACCTACTGAGAAGCCTGAAGAAGTAAAACCAACTGAGCCGGAAGTAAAACCTGCACCTGTTGAAAAACCAGTAGAGAAGGTTAGAAAAACAAGTGATGGCAAACTGATTCTTGGTGAAGAAGAGTGGGTGTTTGTTCCTGGTTTAAAAGAAGCGTTTAAAGCACGTGTCGATACCGGTGCAACAACCTCTTCAATCAGTGCAGTTGATATTGTTGATTTTGAACGTGACGGCAAAGACTGGGTTAAGTTCAAGATTGAACACGACGGAATTACAACTGAAGAGATCAGCTTACCAGTAGAACGCTGGGTTAAGATCAAGCAATCAAGCGCAGAAGGCACACAACGACGCGCTGTGGTTGTAGCTTCGATTCAAATTGGCGATCTAAAAGACAAAACTGAATTTACGCTAGCCGACCGAACGCATCTTTCTTTCCCACTTCTGTTGGGTAGAAGCTTCTTTAGAGATGTTGCGGTTGTCGACGTGAGCAAAAAATACGTTCAGAAGAAAATTACTAAATAACAAGTTCTGCTCGTCATCAAAGCTTTTCGTTTGAAGAGCTATAGTTTCAAAGGTGACGAGCTTAAAAGACTTTTAGTGTTGATAAATGAAATCCCTACCAGTTCTGCTGGTGGGGATTTTTTTATTTACACCCCATAACGTATGAAAAGCATCTAAATGGTCTATGTTTACTATTCGTTTACTGTTTAGCCTCGACAACGTGATCGAGATCTCTATATAATCCGCGCTTCGATTTTTGTTTAATCCATACTTTCGTACTTCTTATTTAGGTTCTTGAAATAGCCTAATAATTATCTGTCAGTACACGCTTAGGAATTAGTTCTTTGATATCTACCGCGAACATCACAATGCAATTTGGCGCAGAGCCGCTGTTTGAAAACATCTCTGCTAAATTTGGTAACGGCAACCGTTATGGTTTGATCGGCGCTAATGGTTGCGGCAAATCAACGTTCATGAAAATCCTAAGTGGCGCATTAACGCCAAGCTCGGGCAACGTTTCTATCACTCCAGGAGAAAAGCTGGGTGTGCTAAGCCAAGATCAGTTCGCTTTCGAACAGTACAGCGTTATCGACGTTGTGATCATGGGTGACAGAAAGCTGTGGGAAGTAAAACAAGAACGTGACCGCATTTACTCTTTGCCAGAAATGAGCGAAGACGACGGCATGAAAGTCGCAGAACTTGAAAGTGAATTCGCGGAAATGGATGGCTACACAGCAGAAAGCCGTGCTGGCGACATCCTAATTCAAGCGGGTATTGAAGAAGAGTTCCATTTCGGCTTGATGCAGCAAGTAGCTCCAGGTTGGAAACTGCGTGTGCTATTGGCACAAGCTCTGTTTGCAAACCCAGATATCCTGCTTCTTGATGAACCAACCAACAACTTGGACATTCACACGATCAACTGGCTTGCTGAAGAGCTAAACCAGCGTAAATGTACAATGATCATCATTTCGCACGATAGACACTTCCTGAACTCTGTGTGTACACACATGGCAGACATCGACTACGGTGAGCTACGTGTTTACCCTGGTAACTACGAGTACTTCCTAGAAGCATCTGGCTTGATTCGTGAACAGCTTTTAGCAAGCAACGCTAAGAAAGCGGCTGAAATCAGCGAGCTTCAAGATTTCGTAAACCGTTTTGGTGCTAACGCATCTAAAGCAAAACAAGCAAGCTCTCGTGCCAAGAAAATGGATAAGATCACGCTTGATGAAGTGAAATCATCGAGCCGTATGAGCCCATCTATTGATTTTGGCGAAGGTAAGAAACTACACCGTCAAGCGCTTGAACTTCAAGACCTTGGTCACGGCTTCGATGGCGAAACATTGTTTGCCGGTGGTAACTTGCTGCTTGAAGCGGGTACTCGTCTTGCGGTTATCGGTGAGAACGGTGTAGGTAAAACCACGCTGCTACGTTGCCTAGTTCAAGAGCTAGAGCAAAACGAAGGTATCGTAAAATGGTCTGAAAACGCATCGGTAGGCTACTGCCCACAAGATAGTACGTCTGACTTTGATAACGACCTGAGCATCTTCGATTGGATCTCACAATGGCGCACAGTGAAGCACGATGACCTTATGGTACGTGGCATTCTAGGTCGCCTATTGTTTACTGCTGACGATGCGAACAAAAAAGCGCGTAACTGTTCTGGTGGTGAGAAGAAC
This sequence comes from Vibrio sp. 10N.261.55.F4, assembly GCF_041470465.1. NCBI lineage: Bacteria > Pseudomonadati > Pseudomonadota > Gammaproteobacteria > Vibrionales > Vibrionaceae > Vibrio > Vibrio sp. 10N.261.55.F4. The sequence goes on from NZ_JBFRMM010000039.1 coordinate 47,850, forward strand.
CGTCTGTTATTCGGCAAGCTAATGATGCAAGACATCAACGTGCTTGTAATGGACGAACCAACCAACCACATGGACATGGAAGCAATCCAAGCCCTGAACGACGCGTTGAAGGTTTACACTGGCACGCTTATCTTCGTAAGCCATGACCGAGAGTTCGTTTCTTCATTAGCAACACACATCATCGATGTAAAAGATCAACAGCTAGTGAGCTTCCAAGGTACTTATGAAGAGTACTTAGATCACCAGAAAAAGATGCTGATGGTTAGCTTATAAAGCAAGTCGCTGGCTCAGGTCGTGAACGACTAAAAGCCAGCGAAACTAACAAACAAAAAAGCCCCGAACATTAATATGTTCGGGGCTTTTCTATGTAATACGTTTAGCTATTTATTACTCAGTAATTGAAATCTAGATTAGAATCCGAATCGAGCCGACATTAAGATTTGGTGGCCATATGTGCCGTTATTGCGCATATCAAGACCAACAGACAGTTGATCAGTTGAATGGAAACGAGCACCGATACCCAAAATTGAACGAGTGTCATCGTTGTCGATCAGTTGACCAAGGCGTGCGTTAACTTCAACGTTTGCCATTAACCAAGCTCTCAAGCCAAGGTTAATTTCAGTTTTGATGTGGTTATCGTCATTCCGTTCAATGTTGTGCAGTAACATTTGGCCAGTAACGTCAGCAAATTGACTGATTGGGCCGTTGAATCCCATACCTACCGCTGCATCCCAATCACTTTCAAATTCTGAATCGATACGAGCAACAAAATGAGAGTTCTGAGTGAACATTGTTGTGACTTCACCACCGAAAGTACTTGGGCTAGTACCCATGCGCAGCTCGAATGTGTTGTAGTTAAAGTTGTTTGCAGACGCAGAGAATGAACACAGTGCAGCGAGTCCTAAAAGGACAGTCTTATTCGTGCAACCTAGCATGGTGACTCCATATAAATTGTATTTTGCGGCAGTATAATACAAAAAAGCCTGCAATATGCAGGCCAATTATTTGAAGTCGGTATTTTTATATTAATCGCTTATAGAACCTGGATGTGGTCCACTTCGATTTCAGGTGTCTTACCACCTTCATATTCACCGAAGATACGAACTTTTGTATCAGCGGTCAGTGGTTGTGCTAGGCGGATATCATCATCAAGTTCGATTTGAATTTCACTCTGGCCATCAGAGAAGACAAACGTGTCATTCTTAAGTTGACGAACGATCTTGCCATCCACAATTGCTTCTTGCTCTGCGAACATGCTTGTGTCGGCAAGTAGTGTCGCAACAGAAACGGTTTCAATTGGGCCAGTATAAGCAATAGCGCTTTCGTGCTTGCTGTTGACATTATTATTGCTGTTGTGGTCACTAGCCATTGCGAAAGTAGGAGCAAGGATAATAGTAGATGCGATAGCTAATACAGTTTTTTTCATGGTGAATCCCTTAATGTTGTTTTTAGTAGAAACGTTTTTCTGAATTTGAAACGTTTCTTTTCGTTAGTACGTTTTTTGTTGAAGCGCCTGTTATCGTTCACAAGCTTCGTTTCGATGGAGCTATTAAACAACACTGGGGTTGAATCCAGAGTGAGTAACACATTCATTTTCCATTCATTTTATTGAGCATCTACTCGGCAATGACGTTAAGATGGTCGCAGAGAAATATTGCCCACAGCTATAAATTGAAAATTAAGAAATTAAGAAATTAAGGATTTAAGTACAAATGCGAGCACCATTAAGTGCCCTTATGGTTCAAGGGACAACGTCAGATGCCGGAAAAAGTGTTTTGGTGGCAGGTTTATGCCGTGTTTTGGCAAGGAAAGGAATCAAAGTGGCACCTTTTAAGCCACAAAACATGGCGTTGAACAGTGCTGTGACAAAAGATGGTGGCGAAATTGGCCGTGCTCAAGCGGTTCAGGCGCAAGCTTGTAATATAGAGCCAACCGTTCACATGAACCCTGTATTGCTAAAGCCCAACTCAGATACCGGCGCGCAAGTGATTTTGCAAGGCCGAGCGCTGAGCAACATGGAAGCGACGGGTTATCATGATTACAAGAAAGTGGCGATGGATACAGTTATCGATTCGTTTGACCGACTTTCTGAAGAATATGAAAGCGTGATGATTGAAGGTGCGGGGAGCCCAGCCGAAATCAATCTTCGTGAAAATGATATCGCTAACATGGGATTTGCTGAGAAAGCGGACATCCCTGTGATCATCGTTGCTGATATTGACCGTGGTGGCGTTTTTGCGCATCTCTACGGGACATTAGCTCTATTGTCTGAATCTGAACAAGCTCGTGTAAAAGGCTTTGTGATAAATCGTTTTAGAGGCGATATCGCACTGCTTCAATCTGGCCTAGATTGGCTAGAGGAAAAAACCGGCAAGCCAGTCATTGGTGTTTTGCCATATCTGCATGGTTTTAACTTAGAAGCGGAAGATGCCATTACCTCTGCTCAAGAGTCTTACGGAGAAGCTAAGCTTAAGGTGGCGGTGCCAGTGCTAACCCGAATCAGCAACCATACAGACTTTGACGCGTTAAGATTGAATCCTTCGATTGATTTACGTTATGTCGGTAAAGGCGAACGTGTAAACAATGCTGATTTAATTATCTTGCCGGGTACAAAGTCGGTAAGAGCAGATTTGGATTACCTAAAAGAACAAGGCTGGGATAAAGATATTCAACGCCACCTGCGCTTAGGCGGCAAAGTGATGGGTATCTGCGGTGGCTACCAAATGTTAGGTAACATCATCCACGATCCTGATGGCGTTGAAGGGGAACCCGGCAGCAGCGAAGGGTTAGGGTATCTGGATACTGAAACGACCCTTACACAGCAGAAAACCTTAACCAACGTACGCGGCACCATGACGCTGGATGGCAAAACAGCACAAGTAAAAGGTTATGAAATCCACGTAGGTAGGACTGATGTCAAAGAAACAGCCTTACCGGTTCAGTTAGAATCTGGCAGCCTAGATGGCGCTGTGAATCAAGATAACTCGATTTTTGGTACTTACTTGCATGGCGTATTCGACAACAGTGATGCGTTGTCGCTTATTTGCGAATGGGCAGGAGCCAACGATGTGACCGCGATTGACCACGAACAGCTTAAAGAGCTGGGTATTAATCGAATCGCTGATGCCATCGAAGAGTACTTAAATCTTGATCTGCTTTGGCCAGAGTTAACAGCTTAAGCCGCCATTTAGAAGTTAGCTAAAGAACTTAAACGAACAATAGATAAGTGATAACAATGAAAAAGCGAGTCTTCCTTTTAACCATGGCTTTAACTTCGGCATTGAGTTCTAGTCATCTTTTTGCTGCGGAAAAGCTACGAGTTTACGCTGCATCGTCGATGACCAATGCGGTTAATCTGTTGGTTGAAGAGTTTGAGAAAGACCATTCTGTCGATGTGATTCCTGTGTACGCGAGTACGTCGTCTTTGGTGCGACAAATCGAAAGAGGAGCACCAGCAGACATTTTTATCTCGGCAAATGAGAAATGGATGACGCATTTAGTCGATCGTAAATTGGTTTATAGTGACAATGTCACAAACCTATGTGAAAACGAACTGGTGCTGATTGCTCCTAAAGAGACATCGGTAACGTTAGACCTATCAAAAGGTGAACAATGGGCTAAACTGCTTACTAATGAAAGGCTTGCAGTGGGTAACACCATGTCGGTTCCTGCTGGTATCTATGCAAAAGAAGCGTTAGAAACGTTAGGTGTATGGGACGATGTGAAAACTCGATTGGCACCAAGTAACAATGTTCGTATGGCCTTAGCCTTAGTCGAGCGCAGTGAAGCTAAGCTTGGCATTGTCTACAAAACGGATGCGTTGCTTTCTAAAGAAGTAAACCTAGTGTCGACCTTCCCATCAGATCTGCACACACCAATACGTTACCCTGTAGCGAAGTTGAGTGATAAAGTTGTGGCAGAAGAGTTCTATACTTTCCTAAAGAGCGAAAAAGCGAAAGACACCTTGAACAGTTTTGGATTTGAAGTGCGTTAAATGATGTATTTATCGGAATACGAATACCAAGCCTTAATGCTGAGCTTAAAAGTCGCTGGGTTTGCAATCTTATGGCTTATCCCTATCGGTATTGGCTTAGCATGGCTACTTGCTAAGAAACAATTTGTAGGTAAGAGCATTGTTGAGAGTATTGTCCATTTACCTTTGGTACTTCCACCTGTAGTTATTGGCTATTTACTGCTAGTGATGATGGGCAGGCAAGGTATCATAGGTTCGTGGCTCAATGACGTGTTTGGTATTGTATTCAGCTTTAGCTGGAAGGGCGCGGCACTCGCTTGTGTGGTTGTGGCGTTGCCGCTGATGGTTCGCTCTATTAGATTGAGCCTAGAAACCGTAGACAGTAAGCTTGAAGAGGCGGCTGCTACATTAGGCGCTTCACCTCTTCGTGTGTTTTTCACGATCACTTTACCCTTGATGATCCCAGGGGTCATTACCGGCACCATGCTTTCATTCGCAAGAAGCCTAGGGGAGTTTGGCGCGACCATCAGCTTCGTTTCAAATATTCCCGGTGAAACTCAAACCATTCCTTTGGCTATGTATACCTTTATTGAAACCCCTGGCGCTGAAATGGAAGCCGCGCGTTTGTGTGTCATTTCTATTGTGATAGCGCTGGGTTCATTGATGCTATCTGAGTGGCTCAACAAAAAGTCAGCACAACGCTTGGGAGGCAATGCATGAGTGCTTTGATCCTCCAATATCAACAACAACTTGGTGAAACGTTCTTTGATATCGACTTGGAATTACCAAGTAGCGGCATTACGGCAATTTTTGGTCGTTCTGGCGCGGGTAAAACCTCACTTATCAATGCAATCAGTGGCCTTAAACAGCCCGATAAAGGTCTGATCAGCGTATCTGGAACCACACTGTTCGATAGTGAAAATGGCATTAATTTGCCGACTCACAAACGCAACGTCGGTTATGTGTTCCAAGAGTCGCGATTGTTTCCACATATGAAGGTGGCAGCGAACCTTAAATACGGTATGAAAAGCGTCGATCAAGCGCACTTTGAGCAAATAGTCTCGCTGTTGTCTTTGGGTTCATTGCTTGACCGATACCCAGCTCGTTTGTCTGGCGGTGAGAAGCAACGTGTGGCGATTGGCCGCGCTTTGTTATCAAAGCCGAGCATTTTGTTGATGGATGAGCCTTTAGCGTCTCTCGACTTGCCTCGTAAGCGCGAAGTGATGCCATTTCTGGAAAACTTATCCGAAACCGTCCAAATACCGATCATCTATGTCACCCATAGCCTCAATGAAATTTTACGCTTGGCAAATCACCTTGTGATTATTGACCAAGGCAAAGTGATTTCGTCGGGTGTTACGGAAGAGGTTTGGGCATCGAGAGCCATGCAACCTTGGCAATCTTTCTCAGAGCAAAGCTCGTTGTTTGAAGCGACATTAGCGGAACACAATGACGATTATGCGCTGTCTCGCCTGATGCTAGGAAAGTCGACGTCGTTATGGGTTCAGAAAGTATCGAGTGAGCTTGGTACGACAGTGAGGCTGCAAGTTAGGGCAAATGATGTCTCTATCACGCTAGAACGGCCGAAAGGGACTTCTATACGTAACATCCTTCCTGTCACCATTAAAAGCGTAGAGACGCACCAACAAGGCACAAATAAGCAGAGTGTCGAGGTCGAGCTAGAGTTAGAGTCTGGGTGCTACCTATGGGCAACCATTACATTGTGGGCGCTGGATGAGTTAAATCTAGAAATCGGGCAGCGTGTTTACGCTCAAATTAAAGGTGTGAGTGTCGCTCAAAGAGATATCGCGGTAACGCATTAAACCTGACAAGGTCAGTTTTTCGATATTGCCGCGATACTGCCTGTTATAGGTTCTGAAAATTCGGTCTTGATTCCATGAATGGATGCATGCGTCATTTTTATACGGTATAACTGCCAGTTTTGCGCCACACTATATGAGTGTTAAAGCATATGATTTGTCGAATCATATGAACATTAGCAACAAGAACATACAGACGTAACGATCGACGAACAGAAAATAGCGGATATAAAAAAGCCGCGTGTTTAAAGAAACATGCGGCTTAATTCTAAGTAGTACTGTTAGCGCTTAGCCTAGTTTAGGCGACTAGCGACTTACTTAGTAAAAACTTCTTTGAAATCACGCTTCAAGATTGCATCACGACGAGCTTTCTTGATTTGTTTAACCATGTCTTTTACACAGTTGTGTAGAACTTGGTCTAGCAGTTGAGCACGGTATTCTTCTTTTTCTTCGTCAGACATGTCTTCTGGAAGTTTAAGAGTAGGGAACTCTTCCATCACGTTAACACCAGCGAAAGCTTGGCTAACTGAGATTAGAGCGTGGAACTGCTCGAAGTTGTCTAAAACATTTTGTGCGCTTGCTGGAAGACTATCCCAAGCTTCGCGTACTGCTTCTTCAGACACTTCGTGAATAGAAGTAACCATAAAGTGCATCTCTTTTGGTACGCCATCAAATTCGATAACTTGACGAAGTTCTGGTGAGATGGTGGTTAAATCGATTTCTTGTTGTTCGTTGTTTGTAGCGTCTGACATAGTATTTCTCTTTAAAAAGAAACAATGCTAAAAAGATCTGTAAAAAAGTCAATCTAATATAGAGATTAGGGCATGATTTAAGCCCAAATTTGAGCTACTTTGAATATTCAACACTAGATAAAGGTGATGTGATGATAGAAAAGGGATCTTCAATGCGCATATTGCTGGTTGATGACGTTCAACTAGACAGGATGCAACTTGCTATCCGACTCAAGCAACTGGGTCATATTGTAGAAGCTGTCGGTAGCGGAAAAGAAGCCCTGAGTGTTTATTCTGATTTTGATCCTGAACTCGTGTTACTTGATATCAGCATGCCTGATATGGATGGTTTTGAAGTGGCGAATGAGGTTCGAAGCCGATTCCCAGAATGGGTTCCCATCATCTTTCTTAGTGGTCACGAAGAACCTGAGATGATCGCAAAAGCGATTGACGCTGGTGGCGATGATTACCTGATCAAGCCAGTAAACAAGGTTGTTTTGAATTCTAAGCTGATTGCGATGCAACGTATCGCGCACATGAGACGAGAGCTAAAACAAAGCACAGCCAAACTCGAAGAACTGAACATCCTTCTGCAGCAACAAGCCAACGAAGATGGCCTGACCAAATTGTATAACCGTCGATATATGGATACTAAGCTTGAAGAGAGCATAGCGTGGCACGGAAGACGTAATATATCCATGACAGTCATACTTCTAGATGTAGACTTCTTTAAGCCTTACAACGATAATTATGGTCATATTCAAGGGGATAAGTGCTTACAAGGGCTTGCTAATACCTTGAAACAGCTGTTTGTTCGTGCGGGAGAATTTGTAGGTCGTTATGGCGGTGAAGAGTTTGTTCTGATTCTTAGCGATACAGATAGTGAAGGCGCTAAGGTACACGCGACTCGAGTTAAAGAGGCATTGCATGAGATGAACTACGCTCATGAACACTCAACGGTATCGGATAGAGTGACAGCGTCACAGGGTGTGTTGTCATTTGTGCCAGAAGGTGGCGAATCTATTGCGTCTATTTACGAAAAGGTCGATCAAGCGCTTTATCAAGCGAAGCAAAGTGGTAGAAATACCTTTGTACAACGTAACATTTTGGAGCTTGCGCGTTAGTTGGCGAGCTCTTTTCGATATTTGAATTTATACTTCTAATTGCGTTTGAGCTAGGAAGTGCTTTAAGTGATAAAAGAAATGCCACATTCGAAGTCATTTTCTATGACTAACACATCTTGGACGCTTGCGGTTCCTCTATTTTTTACCGCTTTGGCGACCACTGTTAATGCCAATACGCTATCTGATCTTTTTCGAAAGGATCTAGAGCAGAGCTTTGCCACCAGTGTATTGCTCAACGACACCGATGTTTTCACTTTTGGTATCAATAACTTTGACCCCAATAAAGTGTTTAGTTTGGACAATGAAGACATCGGTTCGAATGATTCGGTAAGTCGTCGCCAAAACATCACCTCCCTGAGTTTGCCTTACACATTTGAATTACCAAGTTACATCGAAGACAACCATCAAGAGGTGACGCTACGCTTGTCTGCATTGCGAATCGAGAACGATGTCGAGTACGCGGCAGCAAACAGAAACGATTTTCAAAAAGAGTCGGTAGTGTCTGGCTACGTCGAATTCGCGAATGTGTCCCAGCTAGACGAATATTGGAGCTTCAGCTCTGCAATCGGTAACCACATCTCTTACTACCGCAATGATTATGAATATCGCGCTTCGTTGCTAAAGCCTATTCAAGACCAACTGGATGGCGTATATCTCAATACTGATGCTTGGGCTTACATCATCGAGCCTAAAATCAAGCTGATGTACGAAGATAAGAATGACTGGGGAAAGTATAAATTGAGCACCAGTTGGCATTACTTTAATGGCATCGGCTGGGGCGAGGCGAATAATGGCAATGTCGGTCATCCTGAAGGGTGGTATATCGCCAATGAAGCCAAGGTTTTCTATGATCTCGTGCGTTGGGATAAGAACATCACTTCGATGTACTCGAGTATAAGACGAATTGATATTGGTGGTGACACCGTGGCATCTATGGGCACCACATCTTACTACGAGGGCAGTGTTGGTTGGTTGCTTAACCCAAACCTGTTTAATGAGTGGGTCGATAACGTGGGAATAGGTTTTACGATTAACTACGGAAGTAGCTTAAAAGGTGGCAGCTTGGTTATATTCTTCAACCAAGATTAAGCTCTTTTTTCCAGTTAAGCCCATACGGCCTCAAATCAATGAGGCTCGTTGAACTTGGAAGTGATAGTTATTGAAGCAGATCGCTATTAATGGCTTAAGCTATTTAGATCTCTAGCACTCAATATCTTTCGCTATCAACTATTGTTAACGGTCAATACACAGTTTGTTTCGACCGGTTTCTTTCGCTTTATACAGCGCTTGGTCAGCAAGCTTCAACACCTCTTCAGGATGTCTGGTGGTTGTACTGTCAGACAATCCAATACTCACCGTCACATTCACCACTTCCGATGGTTTGCCGTTCTTACCACGCTTTTTCATCCCCACTTCATGATCGTCAGGGCGCTCGTGACTATTGCGAATCGTCATGTCGTAGTTTTGAACCTCGGAAATCAGAGCTTGAAGGTGCTCTTTAACTTGTTCCGAATGTTTGCCTTTGAAGATAATCGTGAACTCTTCACCACCATAGCGATAAGCTTTAGCGCCGCCTGTGGTTTCTCTCAGAATGCGTGCCACCAGTTTTAACACATCGTCCCCAATGTCATGTCCGTAGGTGTCGTTGAATTGCTTAAAGTGATCGATATCGACCATCGCCATCGAATACTTACGCCCCAAGTGCTTCATATCGACTTCTAAGGCGTGTCGACCTGGAATGTTAGTCAGTTGGTCATTAAAGGCCATATCATGACTAGCAGACATCACATAGACGATGATCAACGTGCCTGACAGCGAGAACATGGTGCTCGAGATGTACTGAATATCGAAGAAGATGAACGTACAAGAAGAAAGCAGGATAGCGCTATAAACCACAACATCGATAGAGCGGTTATACACCAACACGAGAATGGCAGTAAGGCCAAGCAAGCAAAGGCTATACAGCACTAAAACAAAAGGCAGTTTGGAGAAGTCTCTGACAATAAATAGAAGACCATCACTCCATGATTCAAAACCGCCGGCATGGAAGTGAGAGACGATCAATTGTGCCCACACCATAAACAGAACAAGAACGATGGCGTAGAGCAGCATCGACTTTGAGTTTACGCCGTTATCAGGGAAGGCATAAACAAGTAAGCAAGTGACAGGTACTAATGCCGCAAGTAACGAGAGCTCTAATAGCGTTGTGCCAGTATTGAGAGGCGTTTGTAAGCGAACTTGGATGATCAGATAAGCGACAAGCATGGTCACCGATACCATCGCCATTCGACCTTGTCTGAACGTATGGCATAGCAGAACCGCAACGCTCAATAAAATGTAAGGGAGGTTGCTAGCAAACCCTAAATTTGAGTCCGTCACGAGAATGACGTTGTCCATACCAACGAGCAAAATTGTTAACAGGACTAAAGGGAAGCAAAATCGAAACATGCTCGACGTTACAAAAGATGATGCCATTTATGTGGTGAGCCTAACTATATTGATGATCTTATTATTTAATACTATGCGTAGGATACGGTTAAACAAGCGATTGCCAAGCTTTTTACCTAAATTAGAGCAAAAACATAGTCATAGGTCGCTATTGGTGCAATCATTTTTATATGTATTTTGAGTTGCTATTAACCTTAGAACGAACTACACAGTATATATGAGAAATTAATTAGTCGTTATAGATACTTAACAAAATCTGCTCTGCTGCTCTTACGTTGGCGCTGTCACTTAAAGGGCTTGATGATCAGTTATCATTGAGTGACCTTTTCATTAAGCGACGAAGATCTGTAATGAAGTCAGAGTAAGATTAAATAATACCTAAGTTTCAACTATGGACAGTAAAACCTATAACTGAGTTATAGAAAGCTATTAGGAATTGCATGGTTTCAAGTGACTTTAGAAACGACTGCGACTAGAAAAACCGCTACAAATGGAGGTGTGGTATGCAAATTAGTGTTGATGTACATAACTATATGGAAACTCTGGTAGGTCATGTATTGGCTACCGAGGAATATGTGTCTAGTTATACCAACGAACAGTTGGCCGATCTCGCGTGCTTGGCTTTGGGCCAGCTAAAACCTATCTATATTCGTTTTGATATCGATTTTCTGTCAGCATTGCCAGAAGACAAATTGGTGCTCTATAAACGCAATAGTGAGATCGCGGTCAAAAATGCAGAAAGTATGATTATTGACGATCGAAGACGTGAACGTGACGACAATGTGCCTGTTATATTTAGTCAACACAATTTTGACGATGACGTAGAATTGCAATGGTATGAAAAGCCGTTGTTGAACCGTAAACAGTCATGATAGTTTAGGGTGAATACGGTCATTTAAGGAGTAAAAAAACGTGGGATTCTTTTCTAGATTATTTGGTGGCAAAGAAAAAACCGAACAAAAAGTAGAGATTGAGCCAGTCGAATATAAGGGTTTCAATATCTATCAAGATGCCATTGCAGAATCTGGTCAATACCGTGTTGCTGGGCGAATCGAGAAAGAATTCGATGGTGAAATCAAAACTCACCGTTTTATTCGTTCAGATGTTGTTTCAAACAAACAAGATGCCGATGAATTGATGCTCAAAAAATCGCAGATGTTCATCGACCAAATGGGCGACAATATATTTAGCTAACCAATTAGGGTTAGAATTGATGTTGGTCATAATTTAGAGAGCTTTCAGTGTATATGCTGAAAGCTCTTTTTAGTTTTAGGGATAAAGAACAGCTAGTGAGTTGTTATTAAAAGGATTATTTGCAAGTGGTTTGACCTCTTGGTTCGAGACGGTCGTCATTTATCCGAATGAAGCGCTTAAATTCCGTCCAAATCGTTATAAGTAATAACTTTTCCTGTTCTTTGAACAAAACGCTTGAAGTATTAGTTGTCGTTAGATACAAACGAATAAGTCATTCGTGCCAATAGTCAAGGAATAGCTATGCAAATTGGTGTACCAAGAGAAACGCTCGCAGGTGAAACGCGAGTCGCTGCTTCGCCGAAATCGGTAGAACAGCTTCTAAAATTAGGATTTGAAGTTTGTGTTGAATCACAAGCAGGTGCGTTAGCAAGTTTTGAAGATGCAGCTTATGAACAAGCTGGAGCAAAAGTTGTCACCGCAGATGAAGCTTGGAAATCCGATATTATCTTTAAAGTTAACGCTCCGATCGTTGACGAGTCTAAAAATGAAATCGATCTTCTTAAAGATGGCGCAACATTGGTCAGCTTTATTTGGCCTGCTCAAAATCCAGAGTTAATGGAACAATTGTCCAGTCGTAACATCAACGTGATGGCGATGGATTCTGTACCACGAATTTCAAGAGCTCAGGCGTTAGATGCATTGAGTTCTATGGCAAACATCGCGGGTTATCGTGCTGTTGTTGAAGCGGCGCATGAGTTTGGTCGATTCTTCACGGGCCAGATTACGGCTGCGGGTAAAGTTCCACCAGCAAAAGTACTGGTTGCAGGTGCTGGTGTTGCTGGACTGGCGGCAATCGGCGCTGCGGGTAGCTTAGGTGCGATCGTTCGTTCATTCGATGTTCGTCCTGAAGTTAAAGAACAAGTTGAGTCGATGGGCGCTGAATTCTTGGAAGTGGATTTCAAGGAAGACACCAGTGCTGGTGACGGCTACGCAAAAGAGATGTCTGAAGCATTCAATAAGAAAGCGGAAGAGCTTTATGCAGCTCAAGCAAAAGACGTTGATATCATCATTACTACGGCGCTGATTCCAGGTCGCCCGGCTCCGAAGCTGATTACCAAAGAGATGGTAGACAGCATGAGTGCAGGTAGTGTGATTGTAGACCTTGCGGCGGCCAATGGCGGTAACTGTGAATACACGGTTGCGGATCAAGTCATTACAACGGCTAATGGCGTGAAGGTGGTTGGTTACACTGATATGGTTGGTCGACTGCCGACTCAATCATCTCAACTGTATGCAACGAACCTAGTTAACCTTTTGAAACTGCTTTGCAAAGAGAAAGATGGCAACATCAATATCGACTTTGAAGATGTTGTTCTGCGTGGTGTTACTGTCGTTAAAGAGGGCGAGGTCACTTGGCCAGCTCCACCAATTCAAGTTTCAGCTCAACCACAACAAACTAAGCCAAAAGCGGCCAAACCAGAGCCTAAAGTTGAAGAACCTGTTTCTCCGATTAAGAAAGCGGCGGGTATGGCGGTAGCTGTTGGTGCATTCGCTTGGGTAGCTTCGGTTGCTCCAGCTGCGTTCTTATCTCACTTTACCGTTTTTGTTCTCGCTTGTGTGGTGGGTTATTACGTAGTTTGGAATGTAAGCCATTCTCTGCATACGCCTTTGATGTCCGTGACTAACGCTATTTCAGGCATCATTGTAGTAGGTGCACTGTTACAGATCGGGCAAGGAAGTGGCGTCGTCACGTTCTTATCATTTATTGCCGTATTAATTGCAAGTATCAATATCTTTGGTGGCTTTACCGTGACCAAACGTATGCTTGAAATGTTCCGTAAAGACTAAGGAGTAACAGATGTCTGAAGGATTAGTACAAGCAGCTTATATTGTTGCTGCTGTATTTTTTATTATGAGCTTGGCTGGGTTATCGAAACAGGAATCTGCGCGTGCAGGTAACTATTACGGTATCACGGGTATGGCAATCGCGTTGATCGCAACGATCTTTGGCCCTCACTCTGCTGGTATTGTGTGGATCATCATTGCTATGGTGATCGGTGGTGGTATTGGTATCCACTACGCAAGAAAAGTAGAAATGACTGAAATGCCAGAGCTGGTTGCAATTCTGCACAGCTTCGTAGGTATGGCTGCAGTACTTGTAGGTTACAACAGCTACATCGATCCACCTGCTGCTGTTTCTATCAACCCTGCAGATATTCATGCAGAGCACGTTATCCATCTAGTGGAAGTGTTCCTTGGCGTGTTTATCGGTGCGGTGACGTTCACGGGTTCTATTGTTGCGTTTGGAAAGCTTCGTGGCGTTATCTCTTCGTCTGCATTGAACATCCCTCATAAGCACAAGTGGAATCTAGCGGCTATCGTAGTTTCTACACTACTGATGATCATGTTCGTTAAAGCGGACGGCAGCATGTTCGCGCTAATGGTGATGACGCTTATCGCATTCGCATTCGGTTACCACTTAGTGGCATCGATTGGCGGCGCAGATATGCCAGTAGTTGTCTCTATGCTTAACTCGTACTCTGGTTGGGCAGCAGCAGCGGCAGGTTTCATGCTTGCAAACGATCTGCTTATCGTAACTGGTGCATTGGTTGGTTCGTCGGGTGCGATTCTGTCTTACATTATGTGTAAGGCGATGAACCGCTCTTTCATCAGTGTTATTGCTGGTGGATTCGGCCAAGAAGTGGTTGTGTCTGATGGCGATGAAGAGCAAGGTGAACACCGCGAAACATCAGCTGAAGATGTGGCTGATATGCTGAAAAACTCTAAGTCAGTAATCATCACTCCTGGATACGGCATGGCAGTAGCTCAAGCACAATACCCAGTGCATGAAATCACTGAGAAGCTACGAGCGCAGGGCATTAATGTTCGATTTGGTATCCACCCAGTTGCTGGTAGGTTACCGGGTCACATGAACGTACTGCTTGCTGAAGCGAAAGTGCCTTACGATATCGTTCTAGAAATGGACGAAATCAACGATGACTTCGATGAGACAGATACTGTATTGGTAATTGGTGCGAATGACACCGTAAACCCTGCAGCACTTGAAGATCCAAACAGCCCAATTGCTGGTATGCCAGTACTTGAAGTTTGGAACGCTCAGAATGTTATCGTATTCAAGCGTTCGATGAACACAGGTTACGCCGGTGTGCAAAACCCACTGTTCTTCAAAGAGAACACGCAGATGCTGTTTGGCGACGCTAAAAAGAGTTGTCTAAGTATCTTAGAACATCTATAGAGATCACCTCTAAACAATATGTAACAACTCGATAAGGAGCTCATTTGAGCTCCTTTTTTTATCTTACGAAAGCGACTCTATGTGTGATCTCAGTTGATACGAAGTTGACGAAGCCTGATGCAAAACTTGTCGCAATTGAGGTTTGGCTTGCCAATCAGCCTACTAGTACGTATGTACAATGTGGCCGTAATATATTGGCCTTTATCTCTGTAGCTCGCCATTCTCAATGTTTTTCATGCGGTTAAAAATTTATCTTTGATAGCGAATGGTATATATTTGGTTGATCTATATGAATTTGCGTTGGTTTGTGATCATCAAAAGAACATTTACTCTTCTTATCGCTACGTTGTCTGTGTCTGCAAACGCATTTGCTGACTCTTTACCTGAGCGTATCGATAATTTCACCAAACTCTTTGATCATGAAACGGCAATCGAATCTTACGATATTCGAGTGCTACAGGCTGATTATCCAACACGTTTGATCATGCCGTCTTCTATGCTGCCACAAACAGCAGAGTACCCGTTAAAAGACATTCAGCGCTTGTACCAGTTATCAAAAACCTGTAGTGGTAAACTGCCGTTAAGCCCTTTGATTACTGAGCCTTTAGTTTTTACTCGTGCAATGTGTAAAGGCACCAAGCTTTCTGACCGTTGGTTTAGCCGTAGTGGTTTGATTCACCCTGGCGGCGGTTCTTATGCGGCACGATACGTTGAGAAGTACCCAGAAAAATTCGACTCTCTGAAGCGCTTTATGCATATTCAAGAGCGACCAAACACCGAACACGATGAACTACTGTCTCGCTTGCAACAAATGGATAGCGAAGCAATCACCGCGCTGTTAGCGGGTGCGAGTATGTTTGTTGAGCTTGATGAGATGTGGGTAAAACGCGGCTACAGATATTACCTGTATAAAAAATCAGTCTGGAACGAAAATGCCACGCTTGCTGGGTTATCGTTTAGCTTGTCTTCAGAAGGTAAAAGCTGTTTTGTCCAGCGTGGTAATGTGTGTTGGGAAATAGAAGATCATTCAGAGCTTCTGCAAGTCGCCATGTTTATCTTGGTTATTGCCAACATCATGCTTGTCTTAGGTTGGGCGGTTTACCGTTGGAACAGTAAGAAACAAGAGATGAAGAGCCGCATGCTGGTGCTTCAAATCCTAACGCACGAATTAAGAACGCCGATTGCAAGTTTGTCATTGACGGTTGAAGGGTTCAGACGCGAGTTCGAACACTTACCAGAATCAGTATATGATGAGTTTCGTAGGCTGTGTGAAGATACACGCCGTTTAAGACAGTTGGCAGAAGCAAGTAAAGACTATTTGCAATCAGACAACCAACCGCTCGCAACAGAGTGGGTACCAAGCGTTGAAGAGTGGCTTCAATACAAAGTTGAAGAAGAATTTGCACCGGGTATTGAACTCCGTGTAAACAAAGATATTGCTGCAAAAATAAACGTATATTGGTTAGGAACGTGCATCGACAACCTGATCAGAAACGCCGTGAAATACGGTGTCGCACCAGTGATACTAGAACTGAATACTTCTGACAAGAAGCTGACATTCAAAGTTATAGATAATGGAGACTTGTCCCGCAAAGATTGGGGGCAACTAAGAAAGCCATTCGTAAGTAAGAGTGGACTCGGTTTAGGTCTGACGATAGTGGAATCTATGGTCGGAAAAATGGGCGGTCACATGACGCTTATCGGCCCCCCAACAACATTTATTTTGGAGATACCTTGTGAAACAGACATTGCTTCTCGTTGAAGATGATAAAAATTTAGCTGACGGTTTATTAGTTAGCCTTGAGCAAGCTGGATATGAATGTTTGCATGCAGAACTGATCTCTGAAGTTGAAGGCTACTGGGAACAAGCGGACCTAGTGATTCTAGACCGTCAACTTCCTGATGGTGACTCAGTAGATTCACTTCCAGGTTGGAAGAAAAAGAAAGACATCCCAGTTATTTTGCTAACGGCTCTCGTCACAGTAAAAGACAAAGTTGCGGGCCTAGACTCAGGTGCAAACGACTATCTAACTAAGCCTTTCGCTGAAGCTGAATTGTTTGCTCGAATTCGCGCGCAGTTACGCCTGCCTGATGCTGAAGATCAAGATGCATCAAAAGTGATGGCTCAAAATCTAGTTATCGATAAAGCGACACGTGAAGTGTTTTTCAATGAACTGGAAGTCACCCTAACGCGTACTGAGTTTGACCTACTGCTATTTTTGGCAAGCAACCTTGGCCGTGTATTCACTCGTGATGAGCTGCTTGACCATGTATGGGGTTACAACCATTTCCCAACAACACGTACGGTAGACACGCACGTTCTGCAACTAAGACAGAAACTGCCGGGTCTAGAAATCGAAACGCTGCGTGGCGTTGGTTACAAGATGAAAGCGTAATGAAAAAAGCCTTACTTCCACTATTAATGTTGTCTTGCGTGGTGAATACCGCGCAAGCTGCGGATTGGTTTAAGAGTAGTGATACTCTAACTCAAGTTCATAAACACCTGTTGGATAATGACTTACCTCAGATGTTTGATTCACTAGTGGAAGTTTGGCAAATCAACTCTTCTCAATCACGAGAAGATCACCTCAATGAGCTGTTCGATCAAGCATTGAACAAAGATTGTGGTAAAACCCTCACCAGAAAAACACTCCCAGATTGGATCAGTTCAGTCGTCGTTAAAAGACACATCATTCAAAGCCCTGGCCGAGATACTTTTCGCGTATCGATTGATGTTGAATCCGAAAACAACATTCAAGATATTACCTTCGAGAAATGGGTCGATAAGATTGTTTCATCGGACAGTGAGCTAACCAAAGACAGTGAAGTGGTAAACAACGCATCGGTGAGCCTATACCGCAAGCGTTACAATTTAGCATCTCAACTTGAGTCAGGCCTGTATCGTTTAAGTGTGAAAGGCGATGGCGGTAATTCATGGAGTACTTGGATTATTCTTGGTGACGTTGCTTTTCGTCAGCAAGTTCGTTGGGCATCAAAAGACACGTGGCGCATCGATAAAAAAGAACTGCTGAACCCTTATTGTCCGCTTCCTAAGCTCGAAATTGGTTTGTACGATTACATCGATGAACACTATGAGCAGGTGTGGGGCAAGAGCTATGAATCTGATTATCCAATGAACCTAACTGGCGAAGAACTTCCCAATGATCGCTACGTTTTGGCGGTTTCAATGGTGCATTCACGCTGGCAAGGTGACATAGCGATAGAACAAGCACAAACTATCAGTAAAACTTATGATATTTCTAGCGAAGAAGAGTTAAAGTAATTTAGAATTGAGCCGTTAACTATGTAAGGGATCTAACAAAGATAAACGGCATGAAAAAAACCACAAAACTACTCGCAGCATCAATTGCATTCGCCAGTCTTCCTCTTTCAGCAGCAAACTACGCCATTGAAGCGCGTGGTGATGCGATGGGTGGTGTTGGTGTTGTTTCAGCAAACTTCCTAACTGCTCCATTCTATAACCCAGCACTTGTTGCGATTTATCGTCGTAATGATGACATGGGAATGATCACGCCAAGTTTTGGCGGTAATTATAATGACCCTAACGACATGAAATCGAATGTCGATAGTGTCGTTGATGCGTCAAACACCGCAGACTTAGATGCAGCGCTCAATAAACTCGATGGTAACCAAGCTAATGTAGAACTTGGTGGTGTTGTCGCGTTTGCTCTTCCGAACCAGTTTGTCGCGGCAAACCTTTTCGCTAAAGCCTATACAGAATCATTTGCGACTCCTAACGTTTACACGACAGGTTCAGATGAAGACAAAGTAGAATTGTCTACTGTTGAAGCGGTTTCAATAGGCGTAGCAGAAGTTGGCCTTTCTTTAGCAAAATACCAAACCTTTATGGGTCAACACATCTCATTTGGTATCACACCTAAGATCCAACGCATTTATACGTATAACTACGTTGCGTCGGTTAATGATTACGATTTGTCCGACGTTAGAGAAAACAGCGATGGCGACACTGCATTCAACATGGATGCCGGTGCACTTTGGTTCTTCGGCCCGTTCCGAGTAGGTGTTGCAGCAACTAACTTGATCTCTAGAGATATCGAAACAAAAGACACAACAAGAACACTTACCAGCAGCACAAGTAGTGCGACACACCAAGTTGGTGGTAAATACACTTACCAACTAGAGCCGGTATACACAGTGGGTGCAGGTATCGTTTCTGATTACTTTACGTTGAGTGTTGATTACGACCTAAACGAGACAGAGAAGTTTACTTCGTTCGAGGACAACGAACAGATGATTCGTGTTGGTACAGAAGTCGACCTGTTACGTCAGCTTAAGCTAAGGGGAGGGTATTACAAGAACCTGGCTTACTCTGATTCAGAAGGAACAGTCACAGCCGGTATTGGTATCTCGCCACTCAACTTGTTTCAGCTAGATCTAAGTGCTAACTACACAAATGAAAATGCAATGGGTGCATCAATCAATTTCCTTGCTAGTTACTAACAGTCCTTATATAGTTCTGCTCTTAAATAAAGGAGCAGAGCATGCTAAACGACTTACCAACCCTTTCTCACGAAGAACAACAGAAAGCTGTTGAACGAATTCAAGAAATGATGACACAGGGCATCAGCACAGCACAAGCGATTAAAATCGTTGCTGAGCAAATTCGTGAAGAAATGAGTAATAAAGAAGAGTAGGGCATCAGCCCTTCTTTTTTAACCCTTAGTGCACTATAACTAAATATATTACCCTCTAGTATATTATCTCGTACATACCAACTCTTTAGCTACCCTAAATTCCCGACCTATCCAAAACCATTAAATTCCTTTTATTCAGTAAGTTATGTCGGAGTGATCCACTTTTCAGGCATTTCTTGGCTTTGGGTTGTAATTAAATTACAGTAAGTTCTGAAAGTGGAACAATCGCCATTTTAGGTGTCAGTATTTGTGTCACCGCACCTAAGTGGCTAAATATATGGTGTTTTTACGGCTAGTGACGTTGTGACTTGTATTTTGAACGGATGAGAATCCATGAATGTTCAGAAGCAGACAAATGATGATTTCATCGAAGAACAGAGTGAGACAATCCACAGCGGTAATGTTCAAAACCGATATCGCGAATGGCTTACCACCGCTTAGAGCAAGCTTCGTTGCCACATATGTGCTTTACAGAATAAGTATTTAAAAAGCTTACGAGGCGTAAGGTGTTGTGTAGAAGTCGATTAAGGAATGCGGCGCGTATCAATTTGAGAATGCTAAATCGATGTGTTTTCTATTGGGGAATGATAAGTCTAAGCGATAGAACTTGTTAGAAATAAGGTCGCTTTGAGCGCTGTAGTTGTCGTCGTGGTTACGTATGTAGAATCGAAACCTTGGCTACTCTTGACCTTCATATTCTATATTGATGGTGACCGAATCGAACGTTGAGAGATCGAGCCCTTTATTTTGGGTCGATATAACGTACTCAATTTCACAGAAGGGTAAGCTATAGGTTTGTTAAAAGTCACACTGTAACTTAATTCCATCTTCTGACTTATGTAATGAGCCTACGGTGCCACCATCTTGGTCTCTGTCCGTATTTACGCGCGTAGGCTATCTGTCAGGTGTGATGATGTAGTTCTTATCCATGAGCGTATTAAAAGAGATCAACGACACTAGCGTGATTGCTAGGCAAAAATACGCGCCCAGCGATAGATATATGCCTAAATAGCGTTGTTTTTGTTCGGTATTTATACGAAAGGTAACGTTTTTAAGGGGATAATAATTTAACTGTGTAAATATACAGTTGTTATTTGGGTTCTTTATTTTGTGTTCCATAGGACCAAGCTTTATCTGTACAGCTAGCTACAGTGTCACTTTACTTATTGATTACATGTGTCGATAAACATTATAAGCTTTCTAATCTCAGGCGGTAACACCATTGCAACTTCAAAGCAGGCATATCAGTTAGAGAAAACAAGTAAAGAAAAACTAAGCGCAATGGGTTTAAAGTAACTCTTAGGTTTATTACCAAAGCTACCTAAGTCCAATTGAACGTAATTTCAGGGCAAACCGTGATTATGGATCTCCCAAGTATCGGTGTTGTGTACCAGCAATAAGTGTAATGAATCTATGCAAACAGAACACAAAGTACTAACTCTAGAGAGAATCGTTAAGAAGGTTTGAAAAATCTGTGTGCGGGTCTACATAAGACACACGAACTTTATTAGTTGATGGATTTAAACGAGAGCTAAGCATGTGCAGTTGATAAGAAACATTGGTCGCGTGTGTGAAATCTGAAAAAGAAACAACAGCAATGCTCACAAGAATCACACACAACGCGGCGGTTCGTTAGTGCAAACAGAGAAGTGGCAAGATAAGTTAAATCAGATGGACAAAGTTTCTCGTCAATTAGATTTGCTGAATGAAGGTTGGATTGTGTAGATGTTGGCCGCACATATAATTATTTGATTTCAAATGCGCTAAGAAAACCCTGAACGGCGCAAGAAGCGTGAGAGTCAGTTGGAACAAGGATTTTAAGGACAAAAGATGAGAATACTACCTTTAGAATTAACTACACGTATTATTAACTGCGTATTATGTACGTTATGTTAAATAAGTCGGGTTTTGGCTTAGCTTCATAAGTAGGATACTTTCAACAACTTACCGACCAGATCAACCACTTGTCAAATTTATGTTCTGGGCTTACGATAACTTCATAACATTAAATTGTGAGGTTTCATTTAGGTTCATGAGTTACACAACTTTGGAAGTAACAAGGAATAAGCAACAAACTCTTATCTTGGTTGATGATGAGACCACCCTGCCGTCCTTGTTCGTCACAATCTACGCATTAAAAAACCTGCGCCGGAAACGGTTGAGCACTCAGGGGAACATCCATCGTTCACTGAAGTTCTTCTATGTATATTTCGTCAAGAAGCACAAGGTTACTTTCGATTACGCCTTCCACGAGGCTGGCTACAATATTTCGAAGTTTATTGATGAGCTTGATGGCTTCTTCACTTACCTCCTTGGTCAGCAGCACCTTAATAATGAGGAGGATATTGTTGGTCTTGGTTTTATGCACTCAGGTATCACTAAGGCAAACAAAGTAACCTACGGGGGGCACATCAGCCATGTTGGCGGTTTTTTTAAGTACCTCAACTACCGATACATGAATGTGTCATACCAAAATATGTCACCAATGGAAGCTCATCAAATTAGCGAGGCAAACAAAGAGAACCTTGCTTATGCAATAAATAACTTCAATAAGATTGAGGTCTCTCAGAACGAGCCTGCACACAGATACAAAAGTATCACGGAAAAGCAGAGCATTGAGCTGATGAACATGTTAATCCCCTCTACTCCTGCTTTCACTGATGTTGATACTAATCAACTCGTTGATGCCGTAGTTAACCCTGTAAATCCATTTGAAGAAGGTTTTCAGCAATATCGTAACTATCTCATACATAGATTTATGTACAACTATGGTTTGCGTGTCGGTGAGGTGCAGTTGCTCATGACAGACAGCATTGCCGAAACGCTGCCAGACTCACGAGGTGAAACTCAATTTGTGATGGTTGTACAGGATCTACCGGATGAGGTTGATGACCCAAGGAGGCATAAGCCGTCAGTTAAGACAGAGCACTCATATCGTCGAATAGAGCTGACTGAAGACGACTTCATCATGGTTGAGATCTTTAACAATCGTTACCGTGCTCCGCTGTTTGAAGAAAAAGCTATCAAAGATCATGGCATCCTCTTTATCAAAGGGTCTGGAAAGCTAACCCCATTCTCCTACGATGGAATTCGCACAATCTATAAGAAAAAAATCGACCCTTCGTTCGTTCACCTCCATCCCTATTACCGAACCGAGGCGAAAAAGAAGATCGATTATATGGTGAAATTGACTCCCCATGTAGGCCGACACACTTGGGCATACATCACATTGGAATACATCTACAACGAAATTCTGAAAGAGAATTTAATGATGGCTAGTGACTACGGAATCCGCGCAAGGATGAATGGTGAGCTAGATGCCGCTGTCGAAAAACTGCGATCATTAGGAGGCTGGTCTGTGACCAGTAACGTGCCTCTAAAGTATGCCAAACGATTTGTCGAAATGGTGAGTAACGAGAGTAATAAGAATCGAACTAAACGTAATGATTGGCAGGCCGCTATACCTGCTCCGAAGAGTGAAACGAAATCAACTTACAACCCTTTAGAAGATGATGGATATGATGAAGACATCCCATTCGAGTTATTCGATTAATAACCCTGCACAAGAGCCACTACATGGTCACTCGCTATTCACCGCTGAGCAGCTTGATCGAATTGATGTTATGGAGTTGCCGCCGAGATTGTTCTTGATGAATGCCTCCGAGTTTGATGACCAGTTTTTGAGCCTGACTTCTAGTGATTGGCGATACCGTTTTTCTGGTGCAAACAAAGCCATCTTGTTTGCATCCGGTAAGAACTTCCGTACTCTATCTTCATCTTCAATCAAGTTGCTTAAGCATCTAACTGTTGAATACATAAAAGAGAACTCTGCAAGTAGTGCTGACGGCTTTGCTGATCGTTTTGCAAAAATACTTGCAGAACTTGAGGTTGTTTCGCGTGAGAGCCTGATAGCAAAACTTCAAGAGTTGGTTGCTAAGGTTCAGGATAAAATATACGTCAATAAAGATTTCTATTACGCACTCTACGCCCTCCGCCGACTTGAACGAGTCAACTTCTTTAAGAGCACTGGTGATAAGGGTGACCTTGAGGATTTATTGCTAGAAGTCCCTCGACCTAGGAACGCAAATTGGGGTCGCTACCAGAACTTAGACCTCGTTATCCCTGATGAAGTAAGCCTGATGATCGAGAACGGTATTCAGCTATGGGCGTCAAAACTATGCCCGAAACTGGAGACCAAAGAGGCTAAGGTCAAGCATCTTGAGAAGGTCAAAAAAATCGCAAAAATCGATGTCTTAAGAGATTGTATCATCACTGGCATCGTCTATTACGTAGGGGCGCGACCAGTTCAAATAGGAAAGATGGCTGGAGGTGACTATGTAGTAGACACCATGAATGAACATGGAATGCGTTATTCATTACTTGTGCCTTATGCAAAGAAGTCGAAATTGACTATTGACCGGGTTCGTATCGCTGTTCCGGAAGAGCTTGGGAAGCTGATCACCCTGTACAAGTACCTAGAGCAAATTGGGGATGAAGCCCCGCTATTTCCTACAAAGCTAGCTTCGAGGTCGATGGTTGATAAATCGATTAAGAATATGCTGCTCAAGTTCTCCCCTAAGGAAATTCAGGAGGCTGTACAAAACGAAGGCTACAAACTGCCCGTTTATACTGCCAGTCTCTTCCGGCACAACGTTGGTCACTCTATGGCGATGAACGGTGCGAGTGCTGCTGAGATTGCGTATATCTTAGGACATTCCAACTACGTCGTTGCCGACAAATACATTGCAGCTACCCCCGAGATGGCTGACATCCGAGAGATGGCGCTGGGTCGAAATCCTGTGTTCAAGAACATGATTACGCTGGCATTGACTGGCAACCTAGTCCACAGCACTGAGTGGAAAGGTCGTCGGGTTGCTGCCTCTATCGGCGGCAAGCTACATCACCATATTGGCGGGTGCAATTACGAAGAAAACATCTGCCCATTCTCCCAAGGTCGTGGGTGCTATGGATGCCTGTACTTTATGCCCTTCACAGACGGTAAGCACGAGGTAGCACTCGATTCATTCTTTGACGAGCTTGATGAAATCCGTCACGTTGCTGACGACACAGGTCAAGTACACCACCCATTGATGACTGAATTGGTACGTAGGAAAGACCATGTGGTTCAGGTAATTACTCGTATCAAAATGGTTCAGGCTAAGGAAGAGATCGAATAAATGGCTCAGGTAATAAATAACAAGCACGCAAAGAACCTCGTTGCCTACGTGGACAAACACAAAACGAAATTTCATGAGCGCCTTGAAGCCTACAATGCGGTTGGAGACTTGGACTGGGATGCAGCGTCTTGGCACTTTGGCGAAAAAGGTGTTGCGTGGCTAAAAGAAACCAAAGACCACGGCTTTAAATGGAGTGAAGTATCAAATCGCGTTAAAGGACTCACTAAAATGGAAATCTCTAAAGATTTTCAGGACTTTATGCGTGCTTACCACATGCATCAGGTTGTGATTTCCAGCGGTTTACCATCAGGTTCAACTCTAGATAAGCCATTGCAGATCATGAAGCGTTGGTACTGGGAAATGGTTACAGAAACGGGTCAAACGCACCCTATGTACCTCACTGCCGATATCATTCATGCTGCTATGGATCGCCATAAAGACAACTCAAAAAGCGCCCCTAACGTCAGTGACTATTGCGACGTTGCCGTAAATATTATCAAACTTCTTCGGAAGTATGATTTATTCATGGTGAATATTGAAGTCGAAAATAAGCACCCTTGCCGTAGCTCCTCTGTTGGGACAAAGGAAAAGAAGAAGGCTTCCGAATTAAGTCCAGACGACACCCCTGACAAAAAGCTGATTTCCATCCGTGCATTCATGGCTGTTATTGAGCTGATGGCACTGGCAGAAAACGACTATCAGCGCATCTTTTACAACATGTTGCTACTTTGCATCATCTGTGGCTTCCGCTTCCAAGAAGTCATGTCGATGAACATGGATTCATTGGTTAAAAGGGATATCACCGAAGAAAGTAAGCGTCAGCACGCCATTGACCAAGGTTGGCCTACTTACAAACTAGGTATTGAATACCTTGGTGCAAAAAAAGCAGGCTGGCGAATTCATTGGCTGGCACCGACCTCTTACCCAGTGGTTGAGATGATTTATAAGCAGGTGGAAGAACTGACCTATGGTTTCCGTGAGACCATCAAAGCCTTTAGAGACTCTGACTTCACCAACTTCTTGCCTAGTAAAATCGTAGAGCTTTCGGAAGACCTGATTGAGTGCCGTGAACTCTATGACATCATGTTTACTGGTACAGGCGGTCGTCGTAATGTGCTCTATAAATCTATCAGCGTTTCTATGGAATCATGGGCTGGTTACAAACCGATTGTGAGTTGTGAAACGGAGAAATTTAACGTTCAAGGTAAATATTTTACCAAAGAACAATTAAATGATTATGTGTACCAGCGCTATGCCCAAACCAAGAACTTCACTAAGGGGCACCAATGTGTGTTGTCGCTAAAAGACAGTGGTGACTGGGAGCATTTCAACTACGAAGATTTAATGTTCATTATGCCGGAAGGTGCGTTTGGTATTGGGCAAGATTTTGTTTCGTTACAGAACATAGTTCCTCTGGATGAACATGCCGTTGAGGCATGGCTAGGCGGTGCCAATAACCGTAAATCTCTCTTCGACTACTTCAACTTGTTTGAAGATGACGGTTCTCGTATCCAACTGAAAAAGCATGTGCCAAGGCATAACATCAATACCTTCTTGGCTATCGCAGGTGTGACTGACCATATTCAAGCCATCTTAATGGGTCGTGTTGATATCACCCAGAACAAGCATTACCAACACCAAGCACAATCGCAGTCTTATCAGACAGCCTCATTAGCAATGTCCATGCTTGAGAAAGCATATGATGAAGGAAAAAATGCTCTTGCAAAAGAAAACCAGTTGTCTCTATTTGATGCTGATGGAGAGCCTGAACCTCGCCCAAAACCATCGGTTTCTGCTGTTCAAGAACCTCCAAGGACTGAGGTTAGTCGCCGGATGTCAGCTCTTGCTAAATCAGCTATGCCAACGAAGAACACTGGTGTCGCCAACGTTAAAGCATCAACCTCAATGGCGATAAATCCAAAACTAAGCGTGGAGCACAACCTTAAACAAAACATGCAGACCTTTGGCGAAACTACTGACGAAGTAGCTCACTATATCGCAGGTGCAATGTCGGATAAGTTCCTCCCTGAACTTAAAGCTGCCCACGAAAAACTAGTAGCACAAGGCATGGCGGAAAAGGCGAAGGAACTGCTGGAGCGACATGCAAAACTACACCCTTTAGGGTTTGGTGCTTGTACGCGTGACGTAGCACGCTGGGGCTGCCCTCATGCCGTGAAATGTCAGTCAGGATTGCCTTGTGGGTACTTCACCCTTACAGGACGTTTGGGTGAAGCTGAGGAAGCCTCTCGGCGTCTGGCTATCAAGCAAGCCGAGGTTATTGAGCTTCGTAAATTCGCTGAAGCTGACCCTAATTTCAAATTGGCTCTGGAAGAACAAGAAGAGGCTCTGGTTGTGCTGGAAGCTCTGGAAGCAGGCGCCATCGAGGCTCAAAGCGCCAAGAAACTAGTAGATCTCATGTCAGACGACAAAGACAACCCGCTAGGCCGAATCATGGCGCGAATTAATGAACAAATGCTAATTGGTAAAACCCCGAAAACCCTTGCCGACCTGTTCTTCATCGAACAAAAACGCTTGGAGAGAGATGCAGCCCAGAAGGAATCAAATAATGGCTAAAGTACCACGTACTCGTAATGCAGATGACAAAGTGATTCAGGGTAAAGAGCTTGATGCCTACATCAAAGCTGAGCTGCAAGCGATGGTGCGTGAGGGGCTTGAAAAGTCCCCCATTCAGCCATCAACACTCCATGCACGCCTGAAGGCTAAAGGTATTATCAAGGGCGGGGTCAGCACCCTGAGTACCCGTAGAGTTATTATCAATGAATACAAACTTCGCCAGCATAATAACCATGAAGATGGTAAGCGTGAATTAACCAATGATGAGAAAGCTATGTTGGCTGAGGGGCGTACCGGTGCCGCCTACATCAGTAAGGCTGACCGTCTCGATAGTGCGCTTAAAGACTACAAGGTGCGTTATGAGCGTAATATTTTAGCTGTCGCAGACATCATTGAACATGTTGACTCCCATCTTGCAGTTAGTGTTGAGACATTACTTGCAAAGGATCTCATTCGTGAGTTGAGAGAATATGGTAAGGGAAATGATAAATGATGGAAAATGGTTCAATTGTTTTCGTAGTCCATAACCGAATGTATTTAACAATAGTTTGATTTACCATAAAGTAGGTAATCACCATTATTTAAACTATCGTCTAAATAATGGTGATTACCGCTTAAAAACCTACTCAGTGGTGCATTCTTGGTAGTTTCAATCCGAGGAATTGAGAAACTTAGCGCGCTCTTTTTTGTTTATCCACAACCAAATTATGAACAGTATGACCGCCCTCTTTAGCCATTTATTATTTTTTCTTTGAGTTCCACTATAAACTTTATAGTTCGATCTGTTGTGACAGTGTAACCTTGTTGCGATGAGAATTTTAAAATTACGCTAGTGTGTTGGAATCTAGAACAGTTCATTCTTGAGCGCTAACTTTTTCGAGAATTGGTTAAGCAAGAAGGTGTTAAAGAGATCGATATAACAAAAAGCGTGGCGCTATCTGGAGCATGTCTTTTACGTTGCACTAATTGCTTTGATTTATGGTTGATTATTCTTGTTGATTAGTCTCAGGGTTTTGTTTCTAACGTTTAACTTTGCCACGAGAGAAGATGCTTTATTGTTGGCCTCATTGTACAACGGAGTTAACAATGGCTTTAACTTAACAGAGCGTTCCATCAGTAAATTGTACTCATCAACTTCTGTAAGGGCTGCGGCCAACTCGAATTCAATCTCTGCTCTCTCTTTTTCTAGTTCCTCAAGCAGGCTTATCTCTCTCTTTTTATTCGGATATCTTCTGCGCTTCGTTAGAATAAAGAGAGCATCATAGAACTTTAAAGATTTACGGTAGATGCGGTGGGAACCATAACCTTTACCGGTTAAAAGCCCTGCAATTTCGAGCTTTTTCAGTTCCCTACTTATAAATGCCCTTATAGCTGGTTGCTCTTCCCCGACCCTTGTAGAACGAATCGTAAACTCTCTTCTTATTTCTCGGACAGAAATTTCATACATTGCTCTAGGGAAAAGAATTTCATAGATATCTTTATTTATTCGATATTTGTTAGATTTTTTCATGGGAGTATCAGGATTTATAATTATGCGGATTATAGTCCGTGGTTATCTTAGCTTCAAGGGTGGATAGTCTTTCATTTTTCGGATTATAAATGAAAGATATAGCAAAGCATTTTGGTAGGAATCTTAAGGCTGTGAGAAAAGAGAGAGGAATCTCGCAGGATAAGCTGGCTCTCTTGGCCGACATCGATCGCAGTTATGTTGGAAGAATTGAGAGAGGTGAAGTGAACGTTACGCTAGAGAAAGTCTATCAACTATCTGAAGTGCTAGATTGTGACCTTAATGATCTACTTCCATAATGTTATTAGTTGATCTGTCAGAGTTAAAAAGAGCCTTATGGTTGTGTTCGAAGCAGCTAGAGTTTAATAATGTCTTGTAGAGTGTCAATGTGTGTGGGGTGCCGATCATTGATAATTTGGTTTATTATTCTTACTAACAATCTAGTAAAGTAGAGTTTAAATTGAATACAAAACGCGCCCCCTCTCCTGAGTATCAAATCACACCAGAAATTTTTGTGCGCAATGCATGGGATATGGACTTTAGAATATCTACCGCAGACTCTTCAGCCCTTCCTCCTGATTTCATAAAAAACACAACATCGCTAGCTGAAAAGGAAGGTATTATCGTTCACTCTTTAGACTTTTCTGAGTACGAATCGGCAGTAGCCGCATTAACCGCAAAAGAAAGTTCTTGTTTCCTTGAAGCCATTGAAAATGATGGAGGCAATAAATCACTACTATGGTTTGTAAATTGCGAGTCGCTTGCACCTTTGAACGTTGATATAACCTATTCCCTTCGTACAATATTGACGACACGAATAGGAAGTAACACCCAGTCAGTATTCATTTCTACTAAGGCATCATTATTAATGATGTTCGCTAACCCCGAAGCACCTTTTTACCAAAGTCACTTTAGACTAACGGGATATAGTAGTTAACGGCGGGAAAGCCTATCTAGAAAAATTCAAAAATAGAACCGACAAAACTTAGTATGATATTCACTGAAAGTGTCCTTAAACTAAATTACGAAATTGATTTAGAAATACCTTTTATGCGCACCACGTTTCATGCTAGCTTGACGATAAAAATCAAGTAGCACTGCTGCTGAAATAATCTTCGTAAACATTCCTAAGGAACATCTATGTTAGATACCCATAAGCCGTTTATTCTTAACTACGCAACAGAAAGAGTTCATTCAGATGTTCCATCTTTAGGTGGGCACTACTGCGAAAACGAACATATGTGGGTTGATAACGAATCCAAGACGCCAATTATAAATCTAGTTGATAGAAATCACCCTGAATTAGTCACAAAAACAGACGTTCAAATTGAAAGCGATGATCAGTCCTACGCTTTTGAATTGCTGACAAAAACCAAAGTTCAAGATGAGAGTGATGACAATGATATTAGGTTATGCCATTTAAACGAGCTTCTCACTAAAACAGCAGTGATGCAAGAAAGCGACGATAACTCCTACAGTTTTGGTATGTTATGATTCTTTTAGTTACTAATAAGCGAGATCTAACTACTGACTATGTTGTCAGAGAACTGAAGCTTAGAGGTGTTTCATATGTTAGGCTTAACACAGAGACACTAAATGAGCATAGGTGTTCTATCGGTTATGACTCGATAGATGATTGGAAAATTGGTGATATCAACGGTAAGAAAGTCACCTCTGCTTACTTTAGAAGACCCTGCCCTACAACAACTTCTCACCCCACACTAACTGAAGGGGAATCAGAGTACTTAGATATGGAATGGCTATCATTTCTTAAGAGCATTTATTATCGGCTTGATAGAAAGTGGTTAAGCTCTCCTACCAACATAGCTTTAGCTGAAGATAAGCCAAGACAGCTATTATTAGCAAGTTCTCTTGGTTTCAACGTACCACAAGGTATTATTACTAATGATGTTTTTACAGTTATGGCGAGAACAGCGAATGAAAACCTCATAGCCAAGCCATTGAGACAAGCACTTTTAAAGGAAAAGAATGAAAGTGTTGTTTTCACTAGCCAGATACCAACACTTACACCTGAGTATGACGAATCAATAGGTTTTGCTCCCTCCATATATCAACAAGAGATTTCAAAAAAATATGATGTTCGCGTAACTGTAGTTGGCGATAAAGTGTTTCCTGTAGCAATTTGGTCACAAACATCTGAAAAAACAAAAGTTGACTGGCGTCAAGGTGGAAGAATTGATCTGCTCCACGAGCATATAGATATACCAGATGATTTGAAAATGAAATGTATCAGGCTAGTTAGATCTTTGAACCTGAGGTTTGGTGCTATCGATTTGGTATGTGATTTGGATGGAGTTTCTTGAGATTAACCCCAATGGCCAGTGGGCTTGGATTGAGAATCAGACTAAGTTGCCAATTGCGTCATCCATCGTTCACGAGTTAATGAAAATTAGTGAGTATAATTATGAATCTTGACTTGTTTTGGCCGACAATTTCATATGGTTCTGAAAATGCAAAAAAAGAGCTCCTTGAAAGAGACTTAGAACTGTTAAATGATTTGTCAGTAAATGACGCGATAGGTGTTACATTAGATGAATCTCGGCGGTTGTACGATCAAGAACAGGCAAGGCGATCGACCGTAGATAGTAAAGCTGGTACATATATCGCAGCTTCAACTGCACTTATACCAATACTGATATCATTGGCTTCAATTATTACTAGTTTTGATACTCTCATCGAATTCAATGGCTTAAGTGTTTTGGGGCTACTCACAACTGTTGCGTTTATGTTTGCCTTAATTATGTCGATTAGGTGCGTGATGTGGTCCCACAAAGCGCTTAAAGTTTCATCCTTCCACTTGTTAAGCTGGCAAGAGTTAATTACTCATGACAACCCCGAAACATTACAACTTCAATTAGCCAAAAAGCTGTTGAGCGCTTTACGTATCAATTATGATTTAACCAATAGCACAGTTACTTGTGTAAAGATGGCTCATGCCCTGCTCACTAGCGCTATGTTTTGGTTGATCGTTGGTACGCTATTACAAGCATTTGCTTATTTACTAAATGGTTCTGAAGCGCTTGGTGGCCTACATAATAGAGATGCAATCAGCCCGATCATTAATATCTTTAATATCAAATCAGACCCCATTTAAAGCCCGGGCTTCATTTACTGTTTGATCTTAAATGGTGATTTTAAGTTATGGCTTATAAATGTTTTATACGGTTATGTTACATGGATGAGTTAGCTCAGAGGTTAACTAAAAAATGAGCAGCCTCTTTAGGCCCAAGATAGCACAGAACTCACAACGTTGTACGGATCTTGGCAAGTTAGTATTGAGGCGAACTAGTGTTAGCCTCAATACATCAATAACAATTGGGTTTTAAACTAAGACAGCAGCCCATTATCAAGCTCTTTAACCGCACTCATTGCTGTATAAACTTCTGAATTCAACAGCTCATCCCAGATGTCTAAACAAGTACTTATTGCCTCATCATCTTCATCTTCTGAAGCTTCATCGTAAAGACGTTGCAACACGCTTAGGAGGGAAGATTCCCTAATATGAAGATGTCGATGCTTAAAAAACTCATCATTCTGATCAACTTTAACGATGTTTTTTACTAGATCCAACAAAGATTTACTTATACCGGTGAGCATGCCGGGAAAGCTTTCCAGCTTCTTAAATATCTGATATATACTGTGTTTTGCAGCTTTTGACTTCACAAGTTCACTAAATAGGAACGTCGAATTATGCTTTTTCCAGTAGCTATCATGCTGAACACAATTACCTATTTGTTGCAGAACATCTTTATCCTCGTCGTTTAGCAAAGTTATGTATGACGACTCTATTTTGCCAATTCGGTCATGGTACTTATCTTCCCGTAAGAATTGGGAAAGCACTGAAGCGCACCCACTTCTTAACTCTTTGTCCCCTCTCAGAACCAAAGTTAGCTCATGTTTAAATAAGTCATTGAAAAACCAGCGAGCATAGATCTGCCTAGCTGCTTCTTTGTTGATATCCAAATACTGAGAGCCAAGCATTCTAAGAACAAGTTTCACGTATTCATTGACGTAAGTGCTCTCGAAACCTTGGTTGAAAAAGTAATTTGCACCATATGCTCCAGTGACCCGAATATCTTTGGTGCATAACTCAATAAATTTAGAATGAGCAAATGGACTATCGTAATTTAGATAAGGCAAGATTAACTCTAGGGCTGACATCTTGACTGCGGGGTGTTTATCAGCAATTGCGTGATTTACTAAGTACCTATTTTCGTTTGCGAGTGATTCGTTTTTGAAAAAAATCTTAGCTATTGCGTGATATGCCTGACCCCGAACACAATTGATTGAGTTATCCATCAAAGACTTTGCTGATGCAACATCAGTAGTATGTCCTTTGTCTGAGCTCCAAACATTGAGTTTGTTAAATTCAGGGTCTCTGGAATTGCGCGCCAAATTTAGCAGTAGGTTAAGAGTTTTTGTATCTGAGGTCAGCGATCGGCAGCTAAGTAATTTAACTAAAGAACGTTCACGCTCACATTCACACTCATTTTGGGGGAAATGCTCGATAACCTTTTCCAATAAAGTATTACTACATTGGGACCAATCCTCTTTGTAATCCTTATGAGCTTTTTCTTTACTAGAGTCCGCTATCCCTCGAAAAAATGCAGTTATATATCGAGGATCTATATTTTGGGGCAACAACAATGCAAGGTTTGCGAATCTGCTTGGTTCATTACAAACAGAATCCTCTAGAGTGCGAGAGAACTGTGTTATAGTTGACTCGGACATTACTTCTTTACCTACTTGCTTCCAGTTTCTACCAATAGATGGCTTTTCAGGAGATAGAATTAGCTTCGACCAAGACTTATTAGAAAGTTTGTTTCCGATAGGTAATGGTGAAGTAATTATCCCCCCTGTAATTTGATAATTTGAACAAAAGTCAAAGGTTGAATAATTGATAAACTTCCGCTCCAGAACCTTAATTAATTGTGCAGTGGCAGTAGAGATACGGTGTTGATCGAGTTTAGGTAACAAAAAATATTGAGCACTTCCCCAATAACTATAGTCTGACCCTCTTCGTCTTGTCTCCAAAATCCGCTTAATTTGCTCTATGTTCATGTCACTTTTTAAGCGGGTGATCGATTCTTCTAGCTTTGTAAAATGTCCGTTGGAGCAACTTTTTGAAAACTTCGATATTAGTTTTCCAGGCAATATCCAAACTGGTTCAAGACGTGTGTTACCACACGATAAGTGCGAATTTGGACGACGCAGGATCCAATCTATGACTGTATCAGCGTACTCTGGAGATAAATTAAGTAATAGTCTAGCGACTAAGTTTACGGTGACTGGATTTTTAATCGCTAAGTAAGGCTTTATGAGCTCGTATAATATTCCAGAATCAGTTTGTAGGTTTTCTCCCGCCTTTTCTATCAGTTGAAACATGCAAAATGTTAGGTTATGGTCTATCTCATAATCATCAGCTTTATCCTTATGTAACCAAGTCAAAACCGATTCATGTTCACCTTCTGATTCCGCTATATCAGTGATATTTCGAAGTAAACGCGTCAATACCTCTTCTGGAACTTGTTCAGCGACGACCCACATGTCTTCTAACTCTGTTAGAGACCAGTTTTCGCTTTGTGTGATTTTCCGATGCTCTCTAATCTCATATGAATAACTATCCTTACAGATAACCTCTCTGTAATGACTCAAGAGAGCTTCAATTAATGATAAAGCTTGATATGGACGTTTCTTAGACAAGTTTCGCCAATCTATATAATTTACAGAACAGCCTTTTTGAATAAGTTCAAGCCTTAAGTCGAACATATCGTCAGAATCATCTTCAATAGCCCAACACAGACTACTACATACTTTTTGATTCCAACTATCTGACCTATCTACATATGGGCGTAAAGTAGCCACCACTAACGCTGGCTTAAGCTCTGAAATGGAACTTAGGAGGCTGATAGAAGTGTCAATTAGCTTTTCATCAGAACTATTTAGCCAAGCGCCCAAAATGCCCTTCTCACATAGGTATTCAACGATTTCTGGATTTTTAAAGCAAGTCGTAGAGGTAAACTTCTGAATTAACTCGGAATCACGAACTAACTTGTCGATTAGTTTTCTTGCGGGGGCTTTAATGACCTTTAAGTCCTTTAGTGAATTAAGGGCTAAGAACTTCAGGTGAAAGCGAACGTTATCGCTAAATAAAACTGCATCAATACTAGAGCAGTAATATTTTTGGTTAGCTTCTAGCAACATATTTAATGCGTACCTAAGGTGCTCTCTTTTATCCAGAGTTTGGTTGCTATACCCACCCAGTTCATATAGAAGCTTTTCAGAAGAGTCACTACCTGCTCGATATAACTTTGAACCGACTTGATAATCATATAATGCCTGATGCCTAAAACTTATTCGTTGTTCCTGGCTAGTTAATACTCCCACTGACATTAATACCTCTAAGGTCCTTCGCGAACCTACACGAATAGAGTTCAATGATACAGACAAAGAACCTTGCTTCATCATTAAACCTACCAGCTTATCAATAAGCTGTTCGGCTTCGTCTATTGATAGATGGTGGGCATGTATTTGACTTAATCGATCATCCCAAAAATTCTTAACCAACTCTAGTTTGTTGTTAAAGCTAGGTGCATTCTGCGTCCGGTGTGCAATCGTTAGGTATATACCAAGCCATAAAGGTATCTTAAGAATCACTTTCTTGACGGAAGAAAGTTGTGAGTAGGTCTCAAATGGCGATATCAACTCGACGACTTTTTCCTCACTCAACGTAGATAATTTAACCTCATGTAATGAATCCGAAATACTATTCAGCCAACTTGATAAGGCTATGTCTTCGTTTAGCTCAAAATCCCGCGAAGCCAAGACGATTGATATGTCGGCACCTTCTTTACGCAGCGCGATCGTTTGTCGGATTAAATCCTGGCAAATATGCAGCGCTACATTAGAATGTGATCCAGTCCAACGAATAGCGTCGAGCTGGTCCAATATAATGACAACTTTGTTGTGCTTTGATATTGCACTTAAGCTGAATGGAGGTGAGTAAGGGAACCCTAAAGCCCTTCCATACGCATCTAAATTATCGACTGGATTTCGTCGATCAAGTCTCACAGGGACACTTATCGCCCCCTTGTTACGAAGGTGATGGTGCAGTTCGAGAAGCAATGAACTTTTTCCAACGCCAGCTTCTGCTCTAACGAGCGTTACAGGGTTTTCTTCCAAAGAATTGATGATGTTATCCAGCTCTTTTCGTTTAATAAGCTCATTACATATTAAGAATGGTTGGATTGACTCCTCAAATTCTTTGGAAAGATTTTCAACAACTGAAAGTACTCTTTCATCTTCTGGTAGACTTCTTGCAACAAAACCGGCCTTTGTTAGATCACTTAATAGTTGGTTTGCCGTAATCTTGTTACGTAATTTATTATATTCGGCGGGATAAGATTTGAGGTACTGGACTAATTTGCTACTGCTTCCAATGAACAGAGACGAAGCTTTATCTTCTAATTCATCTTGGCTATGTTTGTTCAAATCATAACGGACAATCTTGAAGCGTTGCAGAAACAGCATTGCTTTTCGAAGATCCTCTTCTAAGTTTAAGGACAAGCCAAGATACCCACATAATGAATTGAAGCATTTTTCTCTATCTTTACTTTGTTTTACTTGATGTTCGAGGAAATCTATTGGTATTGCATTACTATTCAATGCACTTTCACATAAATCACTGATAATTCTACTTGAAAGTGGTGAAACCAAGTGAAACTCTGTAGCCCCTCTATTGATTTGAAAATTTGCGTTTTTTAAAATTTTGGTACTGTGAAGTTTAGATAAATTCCAGTATTCATCATTACTAGAGCTCGCTTTACACTGGTGATGTTCGTGTGAACCATCGTTATTACCTATTACCAAGTCAACTCCGACCTCGTCATCCCCAATTGGCTCTACAGTCACATAACTCGTCTTTTCTTGTAATAGACGTAATAACTGATAAGCAATCCAGTTAGATTCATATCTATTACCAAGCTTTTCTGCATATCCACCCGCTTCTAGCGCCATACTGTTTTTCTCAACTAAACCTTACACATCAGTAAGATATGGCCTATGTCTACTTTTTACAATCATTCTTCTATTATCTGTGATGATTACGAGCTAATTGCTCAGTCTGCGAAAAGCCTTTAGTAAGGTGTATACATAAACGCTCCCACAGCATAAGGATAAGTAAATTGCACAGTGCGACAGTTAGGATTAAACCATCCTGGGACTGTTTCGAGTTGAAGGCTGCTGCTAGTTGAAGTTAGCTAGAGATAACTCTGCCCAAGCGAATTAAATCGGATATGGGAACACACCATTTTTCAAACGGCAGATGGTGTCGAGAACAACCATAGTGTCTTCAGGTGTTGAAAGCATACCAAGTGACCACTTGTTGCTTAGATCTTCAGTAAGAATGACATCATTTTAGTCAATGTTATTGAGGCTTTGAACTCACATTGGGAAAATCATACTTTTCTAATCCTATTTCTAGATATTAGCTATCGCTCTAGCAAGGCCAAGCAAGTGTGTTGAAGTCTTAATCTCTAACTCTGATTGAATACCCAATAATGCAATCCCTGCTAAGATTTGTTGCGGCCTCACCACTTGGCCTGTCGGCAGCTCCATACTGTCATATAACATTTTGAACTGTATCCAGTCTTCGCTAATACTTAGTTCTCGACCTTTTGCCATTCTCATTAGTCTTTTGCACTCAGGCGGTATTGGTTTTCCTTCGTCCCATCCCGTGACCGTTCTCACAGTTTTAAAACACAGTTCCGCGACCTCTTCCTTGGTCATTTGGCACTCTAACTCTCGAAAAATGTAATTCTTACTCATTTCGCGATACTTCACAGATAAAACCTCTAAATACAAGAGGTTGCACCGTAATGACAAGATATGCTGCATTGAACATAAGCAGACATAATACGCACAATTGATATTTAGATTAATAGTAGCCACTTTTAAAATGGTTCAACATGCTCAGAAATATCCGAAGGTTAGTTTCAGATTTTCCTACTTGTGTTCAGTCAAGAGAAGACTTACCTTGCACGCCCTTAATAAATTAGATTTGGTCAACAATGAACAGACTACTTATATTACTATTAGCTTTTTCTTCGTGCTCACTAGCGTCAGTAATTGAACGCCCTACACACGTTTTCGAGCAGTTTGACGAAAGCCGCTATAGTTGGCTCCCACACTACGATGAGCATTTATTCAATACACACATAAATGACGATGCAGCAAAGTTCATTTCAGAAAATGAGCTTCAAAGGTACGTGAAGCTCAGATTCAGAAACTTCGTCAAAGACTTAAAGCTCAAAGAAAATATCGAACACCAAGCCCATAACTATATGGATGTAAGCATCGACTTGTATAAATACAACGACACATTAGACATCTACTTTGGCATGATGTCGTTCAAAATAACCCATTCCATCAATTGGGAAAATAGCAACGCCGCCCCATATGTGCTTGCAGTGGCAATTGCTGGTTCAGAAAAGCAGTTAAGTCAAAGCATTAAGGAAAACTTGGGGTCATTAATTGAAGTAATTGCAGAAGACTACTATTACATTTCAGACCTATCTGATGACTAACAATTAAGGTATGTAGTATGGAAAGTATATTTTTCCTAATCTTTATGGGTATCGGAATATATTTGTTTCTTCTACCAACAATTATTGCCAGGGGAAAAGACCATCCACATAAGACGGCAATTACTGTACTTAACATAGTTGGTAGTCTTTTTTTTGGTACTGGTTGGCTAATAGCTTTAGTTTGGAGCTTAATGAACACTGAGCGTCTATAGTGCTTATTTAGCTTGCTTTGTTAAGCGTTTTGGCCATGCAACGTGCAAGCCTTATCAATGAACTTACTGTTTTCCGATCTTCGTTAGATCCTATTTCTAATAAAGCAGCTCCTAACAGTATTTGGCTTGCAGATAGTCTTTGTCCCGTTGGCAAAACAAACTTCCCATTCTCGACATAGAACCCTACCCAATCGTCTGAAATCCCAACTTCTCTATAAGCACAAAGTCTCATCAATCTCTTGCATTCATTTGGAATGGGTTTTCCTTTGTCCCAACGTTTGACTGTCGTCACATTTTTAAAACATAGTTCCGCGGTCTCTTCTAAAGATAAACGGCAATAGAATTCTCTAAAAAGTTGGTTTTTAGTCATCTAATGCCCTCCAGTCTCTGGGAGCATTTAAAACGACATGAGCCAATTAATGATAATAATTTGAATAATAAGAGTTTATTTAACTTAACGTGGCAAAGTGCGCACTGTGCAAATACGTATTAATTGGCGAATTTGCCTTATAAAAAATTATTCATATCTTGTTAATGTTCGATTTTCCGAAACTAATTTTTGTCCAGAGGCTTCATAGACGCGAAGTTTTACTCATGGCACTTTTCTAAAAAGTGCCAGCTAGCTCAAATCTGCCCCAAAGTGAGCTAGTCTTCGCTGGCCTCACAGTTCATTGATCAGCTTTTGACTTAATTGTATTAATGGATATAACGTTTCATTTTGTCAAACACATTGCTCATGGTTAACAATGTACTCAATTGAATCAGATGTAATTTCAGAAAGAATGAGGGCCGCTGTTTCACTTGGTTGGTCGATATTCTCCAAAAAAGTTGGTAATAACTTAGTTGCAATAAACAAAGAAGCGTCAATGCAGCTTCAATATGCCTATGTACTTCAGCAACTGATTCCTCTTATAACGTTCAGTTCAGGTGATAGATTCAACATAGAGTTAGAAACAGGGATTAATATTCACGGTAGAACTAGAGAAATAGACCTCGTTTTTAGTGGAATTTCACAACAGCAAAGTCACACTATCGCTATTGAGATGAAATGCTATCGTACGCTTAGCTCTTCAGGAGGTAAGCGTGGAGCGACCGATATATTCATGAAAGACGTATACGAGGATTTGCAACTTCTTGAGCAATATGTATCTGTGGTTGGAATGTCTGAGGGTGTATCACTTGTGATGAACGATATGGATCGGCTTGTTAACCCCAAAAGTAAAAGCACAAAGTGCTGGGACTATGACATTTCTCAAGGTGCCTCATTTGGGCCGATAGACCTAACAACCCCGATTGGTGGTAAAGATGTAAATATTTCTTTAGCAAAGAGCTATTCCATTGACTGGAGCAATAATGGTGACTATTGGTTTTTAGAAATTCAGGGCCAAAGCATGTGACCATAGCTTCGTGAGTATACCTATTTGTGAGTATACCTATTCTCAACCCATAATTGCCCCAAAGTTAGTCAGAGTAAATAATTACACACATCCTGTTTACACATATTTAACCCACCAAAACTTATCCGAAGGACACGCTACGAGGACGGAGCAGGAATTATGCTACGCTTACAGGTCTAATCTAACGTCCCTCTTACTAACCTATTGACTATCAATTGAAGAGTTAAATTAAAGGCGGCATCATAGCTAAATGAAAAAAGGCTGGTAGCTGTATAATTAGCGTCAGGTGTACTTGGAGGAAATTTGAGTAATATTATTCCAAACTCAGTTATAGGGGCGGTCGCTAACGTGTTAGCTGCCCATTATTATAGTCATAGCAAGCTGAATTCTTTGTTTATGGAAGCTGGTGCTCCGGGAGATGCTCCTGAGGGAAACTGTGAAACAAAGTGTTCGACTTGGCTGAAGCGATGCAATGAACACCAAGATGTTGACGCTTTGAAGGTATTGGGTTGTGTCATACAAAATTTTATGGATATTGAACCAACCAAGTCTCTTTTCGATGATGATATTATTGAAAATGAGACCACGAAAGGGCAAGCCAGAATTATTGCTGCTTTAGAGAGAAACCAGCTGACATACAAAATGAATGGGTACGTTATCAGCGCTGGTTCTTCTATCGCAACTAAGACGCTAGAAGACTACCTAAGAAATGGAGATTTTAAATCTATAGAGGTAGAGTTCGAAAGAGCAATTTCCAATATTAATACTGATCCTCATTCATCAATAACTGCAGCCAGTGCAATTATAGAGTCTGTTTTGAAGTACTACATCGAGCGCAACAATCTGACAATGCCTAGTAGGATGAACATCGGCCCTCTTTGGCAAACAGCCCGTCAGCACATACCTTTGAATAGAAATGCTCAGCTTAATGATGACCAAAATAAAATTTTAGCTGGGGTTGCCTCAATCATAGATGGTGTCGGTGCTTTTCGGTCACATATCGGTTCAGCTCATGGTCGTGGTTCAGCACCTCCGGCTATTTCAATACATGAGGCTCGCTTAGCTATAAACGTGGCTCATAGTATTACGACATTTGTGATGGACGAATTAGTAAATCATAGCACCATACAAAGCATTTAAGAGTGATTCCCAACGCTTGGCATTTTCAGTTCAAGGTTGGGTCTCGTGTTTACGGTACAATGGTTTAGGTTAGGTGGTAGCGTTGTTCACACTTTAATGCGGCTAGCATACAGATAAAAATCAAGCATTGAGCAAAAATGAAGACAAAAGAGTTGATACCGTTGGTGGTAGACGCAATTGCCAACAAAGTTAGTGTTGAAGACATTAAGCTCAAATATGCAGTGTCTGAAGAGCATTGGGCTAGGGTTAGCAAGAAAATTTACGATCAGTATATTGAGTCATCACGTAAGAAAAGACTTGAAGATCAAGCTAAAACCAATGTGGGTTGTACAGACTTATCTACCATCGACCAGATGTATGATGCAGTAGGTTTTTTAGCATCGAAAGCATTGTGCCTGCCTACAAACATTACTCCATATGATTATGAACAAGTGAACATATATAGAAATCGTGAATACTTTGACGAGCGAGCACTTGTAAGGTTTGTGGCAAAACTAGTAATGACCCCCAAAATGCGGGCTCACCAGAAATTAGGGCGCTTTAATCACTTTGCTCCTTTTAAGCCATTTGCAAAGTATATAGATGCGTCTCTTGTTAGCTACTACCGCCATAATTATAGAAGCTGTTTTTTGACTTTAGCACCTGTTATTGAAGGGGTCATGCTGCGCTGGCTAGGTTATACAGGTAACGGTTCTAAACCTCAGTTTGAAGAGCTACGAAAGTTTTTTCGCACTGGATATCGAAGAAACCCTAAACCGGGAAATCCATTATTCTATGATTTATTTAGCAATGCTTGTGATGAAATCCTATGCAAACATTTTTACTTAAACTCACAACAAGGTGTTCCTCATAAGGGGTTTAATCGACATATTGCATCTCACATGATTTTTGATGAAGAGTTCGGTACGAAAGAGAACTGTATTAGATTATTTGTGTTGCTAGACACTATGACAGAGCTCTATTATTACGAAACTTATTGCCATGACTATCGCTTTTATTTAACTCACGAAGAGGTTATTGGGGACTACAACCTGTATAGCGAGTTAATGGTTGCTGGAGAATTGTCTGACAGTATTGAAACAAAGTTGTTGGGAAATGTAGGCTAAACAGCCGTATGATTTCGCGTTTTACGATGCTCATTATGTTAATTCCTACTCAAATTCAATTGTATTTCAGCGCCTTATGGGAAGTGTCCATCTAAATGGGATTATTCGCGTATCGTACCGAGTGGATAACTTCTTCATATTTAGAACCAAAGTCGAAAACTGAATAGCCACCGACTTGGTAGACACACCCGAGTTGGACTCTGCTGCTTCATTTACCCAAACTCAGCTTATCCGAAGCAGTCTACTTTGAGCGTCAACTCTAACGCGCTTTTGTCCATTTCCTTCCAACTACAATCGTGATGACCAAATTAAAAAGGAGGTCATCATGGTAGTTTTCAACAAAACGAAACGAAGTGGCGTCAAAAAGCCTTTTCGGCT
>NZ_JBFRMM010000040.1:0-86350 GCF_041470465.1 Vibrio sp. 10N.261.55.F4
GGGTATGGGTATCGAGATACAGACTACTTCTTGGAAAGCCGCGATGAACCACAAATAAGCGGCTCTTTTTTACCCCAATTTTCTGCTCTTAAACCTTATCGACTGTATCCGCCCCATGAACCCACGGGACGATATTGTTAATACGTGAGCGCCGCAATCACACTGTTAGCGCTAAGGAACCTTTGAAACCGTCACCAAAGCTCACTCATAATAAGCTATTATTTACAGTAGATTTCGGTTAATTTTCCAAAGGCCATTATGAAAAACAAACTGAGTTTAGCAATTCAAGCATACTGCAACTGGATTGATTCAAACATTATTGAAATTGCTTATGTCGGTTCCATTCTAGTTGTGATTCTAACGCTCATCATCAATCTTATTTACGCTTCCATTTCCTAAATATTAGTTTCCTTTACTCATTACCGAGCTTTTCTAAAAGCCTCAGAGTTAAATCAATCACCTCATGGATTTGGAGTTTTACGCCTTCAAATAGCTGCGTGAGCGGATCTATTTTTGAGGTTGCAGCTTCAACAATGACTGATTTACCTCAACGATAAACTGATAACCTCTCATTCAATGAATCCTATCTTTTTAACCATTGCCTTGTTCGTTTGTAGGGGCCCGTCCTCTATACACGACTATT
Organism: Vibrio sp. 10N.261.55.F4; assembly: GCF_041470465.1. NCBI lineage: Bacteria > Pseudomonadati > Pseudomonadota > Gammaproteobacteria > Vibrionales > Vibrionaceae > Vibrio > Vibrio sp. 10N.261.55.F4. The sequence continues at coordinate 644 of NZ_JBFRMM010000040.1, forward strand.
GGTTACGCTTGAATGAGGATACTATTGAATTAGAATGCCCCTCAAACATATATCGCCTTGGTGATTGAGAAACAAACAGAATGAAACAAACAAATCATATCGAACAATGCCAGCAAGAAATTTTGAGCTTTTCGGACCGATTACATCAATCTGGTTGCGCGCCTTACTCGGTAGCTCAATACACTCAAGCTTATGCAAAACGCCAGAACATTGATGTCTCTATTGATGTGACCCCGACAAAAGTCATCACTATTTTTGAGCAACCCACGCAAAAAGTCGTGATGGAAAACAAAAAACCACCCTCGGTTAACTTACGTGATTTAGTCGCAACGCTTAAAGGGCTTTCGACTCATTCCCATTACGAAGGTTCAGAAACCTACTCGAATCGTACCTTGTGCTTTGCCAATTTATTGCTTCCGCCATGTTATTTAATGTTAGTTGGCAGTACTTATCTGGCGGTCGGTTTATCCATTATTCTGGGCGCTATAGCCTGGCTAGCACAAATTTTCCTGACTGGGCCAAGAAGCATTCTTGTCGAGTTCTTTGTCGCCTTAGTAGCCAGTTTTTTAACCGGTATGATAGCGGCACAGGTTCCCGGCTTACCAACATTGGCACTGTGCATTTCTTCCATTGTCCTTTTTATTCCTGGGTTAACCGTCACCAACGGCTTAGCCAGTCTTGCTCTCAATGACTTTCGGTCAGGTATCGAACTGCTTGCACAAAGCGCACTCATAGTAATGAAAATATTCATCGGCATTGTTATGGGGTTAGGCTTAGCCAACATAATCAATCAACCATTATCGGTACCGGTATTTATTGATGAAATCCCATTCGTTCTTCATATCACCGCACTGATCGGGATTTCTGTCGCTATTGGCCTTATTTTCAACGCAAGTATGACAGAAATTCTCTTAGGCCTTCCTGTCGCGGCGATTGGCATGTGGGGGCCACATTGGTTTACTTCCGATTGGGTTGTAGGTACATGGGTAAGCACAATACTCATTACGCTTTACGGGTTGGGGATGGGAAAATTGCGTCACGTTCCACCACTCATATACATTATTCAAGGGATCATCATTCTTGTCCCCGGTAGTCGAATCATTGTCGGAGCAAGTGAGTCCTTCTTTGCGACCTCCATTTTACCCATTCCGAATATTGGTCTGTCCGCCTTGCTGATGTTTGGCGCGATTATGGCGGGACAAATCATGGTTTATTCTATATTTAGTCGTCATTTTGATTCCATCATTGAGGACTAACCATCGATCTAACAATCGCTGATCAACATGCCCCAATAACCCACGATTGAGTCTTTATCTGCTTTTTGGCGTTAACCGATTCTGAGAAGGTACTGATGAACAGAGTCTCGAAAATCGATAAGACTATTTTGTTTCAGATGGCGAGGGGAATGAGCAATATGGATTTGGAAAAACCGAATAGAATCGAAAGTAGCCAATAATTCAATAAGATAAGGATACTTAGGATGAGTCAATGCAAACTAGGCGGAGGTAAGCTAGGTATAGGCAAGCGCTAGGTTGATAGGCTTGCCATCTACTCCATTTCCGTTCTAACTACGCCACCAGTGCGTTCAGTTTTTTACGCATACTCTCTTTATCAAGGCCACCTTTAGGTCCAATGAAGACTAACCGTGACGAACGAGATTCATCATCTTCCCATGCATCTCCAACCGTCACATTGGCTCGCTGGCCCGTGCACTGAAATACACAGCGATGATCAGGACGATCGGTTAAATTTAAAATACCCTTCATGCGATAAGCATCAATTGAAAACTGTTGCAGTAGAGGATACAAACTTTGTAGATTAAGCGGTTGATCAGTTTCAAAGCTGAATGTTTCGAAATCATGGTTCACGTGATGACAGTGCTCATCATGACAATCATGGTGCTGGCATTCCTTTTGATCAGCCGCTATTTTGTTAGTGACAAAGCGTGTACTTTCAGGGGCATCAAATAAGATAGGTAAATCCACTTCGCCGAATGAAATATCAATCAATTTAGCAAACGGAGCTTGTACACGGCACCATGCTTTGACTTGCTCTAGTTTATCCGTATCAACTAGGTCAACTTTATTAACCAGAACAATGTCCGCCACTTGAATTTGCTGCTTCGACAACGTCTCCATTGGGCCTTCTAGCCCTAGAATGTTTTCCGCATCGATCGTCGTCACGATTGCATTTAAAGGTGCGTGTGCTTGCAGTTCCGGATCTTCAAATTGAAGTGCCACTTCTTTGGGTTCTGCAATACCTGAAGTTTCAACAATAATATGGTCTGGGCGTTCCTCTAATGCGAGTAAACGCATTACCGAAACGACGAGGCCTTCTGCAAGGTTACAACAGATACAGCCATTCTCTAGGCTGATCATGTTTTCACTCTTAGATTTAACCAACTCAGCATCAACATTAATTGAACCAAAGTCGTTGACGATCACAGCCATGCGCATTCCATTTGCATTGGTTAATATATGGTTTAGTAGGGTCGTTTTCCCTGCTCCTAAAAATCCGGCTAAAATTGTTACTGGAATAGGCTTCTTGCTCATAGCATGCTCTCTTTCGGTTTTCGTTGTCTATATTTACTCGGTAAGCAATAAAAAAGGTTGAGCTAATGCCCAACCTCTTAAGTCAGGAGAACTTAGCCCGTCACTTTGTTACGAACCGCTTCACCTGGGTTTGAGTCTAGCAGCAGTTCACCAGCTTCAATGATAGGTGTCCCGTTTACAAGTACGTATTTCATGCCTGTAGAAAGGGCATTTGGTTTATCAAATGTTGCAACGGCTTTTACTTCATCAAGTTTGAAAATAGCTAAATCAGCATCTTTACCTACTTGAATACGACCTTTATTTGCCATTTGTGGCACAGCATCCTCAAGAATACGACATGCGTTTAAGCTCGTTCGTTCCATCGCTTCTACTAGTGTTACGGCTTTGTATTCATTGACATATTTTTCAATAAATCGAGAGAAACAAGCAATCGATCTAGGGTGAGCTATTGCGTTACTTGGTAGCGGCCATACATCACCTTCTATTAATGTACCTTTATCATCCATCCAAGGCATTGCATCAGATGCGATAGCTGCACCTGGGAACAATACTGAACGATCCATTTTTGCGCGATCTTCTTTGTTCTCATCGGGTTTTAAGAAGTGCATGACAACCACGGTACCGGGCGCTGATGCTTGTAGTTCAGTGACTTTTTCTTGGTTTAGTGCTTTACCATTCGCTTCCATGTAGCTAGCGCTTGGTACACCCCAACGTTGTAACCAATCGTCACCACGGAAAACTTCTGCGCCAATAACGGAAGAGCCAGCACCATAAGGATAAGCTTCAGTAGTAACGGCTAAACCTTGATCAATGGCGGATTGAACTAAATCGGCACAATCTTCGATATCTTGTACTGACGTGCTGTTGAGGTGACAAATGTGCATGTGTGCACCCGTTGTCGCCGACAGGCTAATGAGTTCTTGGTATGCTTCAAAGCTTGATTGTGGCTCTGCGCTGTTTAGGTAACGAACGTGAGTGTAGGTTGGTACTTCATAGCGTTTTGCTAGTTTAGCAAGATCATAGTACTCTTTGTGGCCATAACCTGGTGCGTAACCCGCGTTAATACCAATGCCTAAGCCCCCCTCTTTAAGACCTTGCTCAACCGAGCCCAGAATTTGTTTTAATTCATCTGGGGTTGCTAGGGTATTTTGCCAATTGTTTTTAGAAAAAGCTTTCTGGAACCAAACAATCGTACCATCAGGAGCAGGCATCGTAGGTTCTTTTGCTTGAATACGAGCGTAAGTCCATGCTACAGAAGCGCCGTAATTAATCGGGCGACCTTCAGCAGCAGTAATATCGTAGTACGTTCCGATTGGGAATAGACCAGATTCCATCTCAAGAGCGGTGGTTACGCCATCGAATGCTTGAGCACGGGCAGCAGGAAGTTGTTGTCCGTGAGCGTGCATATCGATAAAGCCAGGTGCAACCACGAGACCTTCAGCATCGATGATTGTTTTGCCTTGCAGCTTTTTGTCTGAGATTGCAGCAATACGCTTACCTTTAATACCGACGTGACGAATTGCGTCGAGTCCAGTTTCAGGATCAACAACACGGCCATTTTCGATAACGATATCAAATGGCCCTTTCTCGTTAGGCATCAGTTTGATGTTTTGGCCAACCAGTTTTTCAGGGGCTGCATGTAAAACAGAGGCAAAAGGCAGTGCCGCAGCCCCAACCGCTAACTTAGTCAAAGTCGAACGTTTATCTGTATCGACACCATCAAGTAATACTTGCGTAGCGTCCAATTCATTTGGGTCGTAATTTTTCATATTGATACCTGTTATGTTTGTTGTAAAAAAATACTAGTTCATGATTGCTATGAAAACTATGCTGCATGTAGAAAAATCAATCGATTGACTAACACCCACCTTTCCATCATTAGAATCCACTGCCAACCGTTATATAAAACGCGCTGTCAACGTCACTAAAAGAGAGGTCTACCCCCATGTGTAACCCATATCGGCAAGCTATCTGATAGCGAAATCCAGCACCATACGCATCGACACTTTCATCGTCTGACAGACTGCCCTCTACTGTCGCTTTACCCAGGCCATAAAACGCAGAAACGGTCCAACGATTATCAATCGCATTATCGTATTCCGCGACAACACCCAGCCCAGAGGTCACCGAGCTTTCGCCCATAAAATATTGAATAACGCCATTGATAGCGTTATTCACATCTTCATTACTGGTCTCAAACTCTACCGAGCTCTGGCCAATAATCTGTTTCACACCCAGCATCAATGGTGTGTTTGCCACTCGAAACTGGAGCTGCTGAAGCGCAGCGACTCCCGAGTTTTTTGTGCCGAATTGAATCGTTTTGTTGTACGACGCACCTATACTGAACTCTTTGAAAATATCGAGGTTCGCCTTTCCAGCGCCAACGCCACCCGTATATCGAATGGTATCTTTTAGCCACGACGGTATCACCGTTAATGTCGGTATCAGAACCTGCGCCATATTCAAAGTCCCCACCATGAATAAAGACATACACGGGTAATGACTCTGAACCATTGATCTCCGAAGGACGCCAAATATTAAGATTCAAGCAATCTTCAGATTGCTCTTGCTGGGTTATTTTAAGCTGTGGGCACACGGCGCTAAATTGTGTCGCATCTATAGCGCTATCAGCATTGTCTTCTAATTGACGGAGTGACTGTGCTGAAAACGTTGTTGATCGGCGTAAGTGATTCCTTTAAACGCTTCAATGGATACGCGTTGCTCGTCACCTGCTAAGGTATTGATCACAACAGACTCTCTATTTGCGAAAAGAGTCGCGTCCCCGATGGATACTGAAACCTGCTCTGTTGGTAATGTCTGAAGCGGTTCTGGCTTAATAGGACGTGAGCTGGTTTCATCACTACCCCACGCAGAAAGAGCAACAGTGATAGCGATAACCATGAGTGAGCGATGCGTTAAATTCATGGTTGTACCCATAAATGTGTTCGGCCATCTGACCTGATATTGGTATCATCAAACCTGAGAATCCCTATGCTCAGCCATGCTCATTTCTGGAGTATTTGAAGTATTTTTTCTTTATGGTGCGATATTAATTCACTCTTTAAATTTGAATAAATCGCTTATGCAGGACGTGACCCTACATATATTCACTACCGTGAGTGGATGTCGCTTTTTATTTATCACAAAGACTTCTTGTTGTACCTTATTTGGCTGACTATCTAGGGTTGATAAAATTTCAACGGGTTCTTGAAACAGCTCTATAGGGGGTTGCTGTGACTCTCCTTCTGAAGCTTCAAACTCATCAAAGAACCCAAATATGTTATTAGAGTCTGATGGCATAGCTAGCACCAAACGTAAGTTTCGAGGCCAAAGCCAATATTGTTGAGGTCTGTTTTGACTTGACCCGAAGAGGTCCAAGGTAGAAGTGCGTCGATATCAGGCTCTGCTTTCGCCAGCTCTTTCATGCACTTGACCATGTAGTCTTAGAGGATAAGACCGTTGGCTTTCGCGGTCTCGATGATGCTGTAAAGCATCGCGCTCGCATCAGCACCGTTTGGTGTGTTGGAGAATAGCCAATTTTTCCTGCCAATAACCAGCGGTTTAATTGCGCGTTCAGCGCGATTATTATCGATAGATAAGTGACCATCGTCGATATAACGAATGAGTTTAGGCCATTGCCCGAGCTAGTACTTTATTGCTTTGCCTAGTGGGCTAGAGCCTATCACCTTCTGGGTTGTCATCCATTGGTAAAGCTCATCCAGTATCGGCTTGGCATACGCTTAACGCTCTGCTTTGCGTTCTTCGGCAGGCGCACCTTTTAAGCGTGATTCTATCCCGTAGAGCTTTTGGGGTTTAGCCAGCACTTTATCAGCCTTGCCCGATTTACCTTCCCCTTGAAGCTTCTTCGCGTCCATGAACTTGCGTTAAGCACCCCACATTAGTGACGTGATGCAGACCATGATAAGCCGTGTAGCCATCGGTTTGTAGATAACCGTTGTAGTCACCTAAAAAGTCCACGGGGCACACCCTCGCGCGACTGTTTTGATAGTCGTACAAGGCGATTTTTTCACATTCGGCAGTGCCGCTTCGGGCGAGTCAGCGCCTGAGCAGTAAAGCCACATATAACACTGCTTCTCTTCTTTGAGCACATTGAGCGGCGTTTCATCCACCTGAACCACCACTTGTTGAAGTAGGTTCTCCTTCAAGGCCACATACAGCGGGGCGAACTTCTCACTGACTTGGATAACCCACCTTGCCATGGTGGCGCGTGATAGCTCGATACCCGACTGGGTAAACAGCGATCATCAATCAATGCATTGGGTGCTAACTCTTGTCCTCCACCCGCTAAGCGACCATTACAAAAAGCACCAACAAGGATCTCGCCGGTAAAGCTGCCTTTGTCTATGGGCAACGTGCCACTGTAGGGCTTAAAGCCAAGTGCTTTCACCACACCTGTTAGTGTATACGCACCGCCACCGAGAAAATCTTTAAGCTCGACTGGCGTTTCAGCTGTGACTTCAGCACCAAAACCCGCCGCAGCGACATTCATAAAATAGCGGTCATTCGCACGCACGCTATCCACCGCAAACGCCTTGCCTTCCAGCGCTAGTTCAAAAGCACCCGAAATATCGTTAGGTATTCCCGTTGCGGTAGCAAAATCATTCGCAGTGCCCATTGGGACAAGCGCCAGTTGTGGTCTTTCACTGGCACGGAACAGGTTGAGCGCGTTAACGGCTTCATTCACCGTTCCATCGACACCGACAACAATCAGACGCTTAACACCATCGCATATTGCCTCGCTTACCAAACGAAACATGTCCGACGATTCCCAAGTCACTCTAACTTGCAGGTCAATATCATTGTCCCTCGCCGCAAAGGTGGCTTGCCTTAATTCCGGGATATTGGCTTTCTTTCCGTTTAAAATCACGCGAATGCTGTCCATGGCTATGTCCTTGTATAGGCTAACTTGATAACTCTTTTGCTGCCGCTTTGATCTTAGCTCGTAACCACTTATGGCTTGGTTCATTAGTACGGCTTGGATGCCAAATCATACACATATCGAGGTCTTCCAACTCGAAGGGTAATGGTAGTGTTTTTACCGCGTACTTTTCAGCAAAACAACGCACTGATGAAATAGGCATTACTCCGATGTACTCAGAGCCTTCGATAACAGGAAGCATCTCTACAACGCCCGCTGCGCGATACACGATTCTACGTTTCTCAAGGTCACTATAGTGCTCAGAGCTTAATAAGCTTTTGCGCGCATGCCACCTAGAGACCACCACATGCTCGAGTGCTAAGAACTGTTCCATATCGATGGTATCGCCAACCGTAGGATGATCACTACTACACACCACGACCAGCTCTTCTGTAGAAATCACCTCGTGCTTAAGCATGGTTCTTCCTTTAGGCGTCATATCAACAATCACGTCGTGTCTTTGCAGCCTTAAATCAGACTCATAGTCTTCGGTAAACAGAGGATGAACCTCTAACGCGATACCTGGTGCGACTTGGCTGATTAACCGCATGACTTTTGGCATCATTTCGTAGCTCGCCGCCGAGACGCAGGCAATGGAAAACACGCGGCCTGAGGTTTTAGGATCGAAGTCTCTTGATGCGGATAAGGTAGAAGTAAAGTTTTTAAGTGCAGCGGCCATTGCAGGATAGATATCAATAGCGAATGTGGTTGGCTCTACGCCTGATGTGGTGCGATGAAACAGTGGCTCATCATAGATATCTCTCAACCTTGCAAGTGCTTTACTCACTGCTGGTTGGCTTATATCCATGCGATTAGCAGCTCTAGATAAGTTCTGCTCTTCATAGATAGCAACAAATATAGGAATTAGATTTAGTTCGGTACTTTTCATACAGTTCCATATTAAAGAAGCAGGTTCCCCATAGTAGAGAACCTGCCGATTATGTTCGATGCGAATAACTAAAGTTTGCTACTTAGTTCTATCTTTTAAGTTTGGCAAGGCTTTAGGGATTTTCAAGCGAGCGGCAATTGAACGAGAATTGCTTGAGTTTGATGTGTCACTGGGCAAGTTACGTAACCCTTTCCATAAACGAGTGAATACGTTTTTATCTTCACATCCTTGTTGAAGGGCTTCGCTATCTTCTAGCCAACGCTTTTGTCCATTTGATTTACCATGTTGCGCTTTATCCAGTTGCACTTTATTCAGTTCTAACTGAGAGGTTTGGTTTCGCAATTGACGGTAGATAAAGGTTCTTAATGCAGCCCAATTACCTTGCTTAACTAAACGACGTAGTACCAGCCAACTCGGTGTTGGGCGGTTTGCGTAGTAACGCTTAACCGAAACAATCAACGCAATGCAGACCAACAACGCCAAACCAACACTAATAAACACCGACATGTAGGCCTTGATGAAAGATTGGACTGTGTGTTTGGCTTCAAACACTTCGCCTTTTATCACCACGTTTTCAAGGCGTTGATTTTTGCTGTCCCACCACTGAAATGAAAACTCTGGCAGCGTAAACTCACCACCCTGCTGAATCACATATACAGTCTGTTCAACTCGGCTTGAGCGATAATCACCACGTTCTTGAGTGTCATCCAAACGGTTGGGCTGTGGGTAAGCTTGGAACTGCTTAGTGGACTTATTGGTTAGCACATCTGGCAGCAACACAGAAAAGCTGTCTTTTGCCTTAATCGTGATAGTTCGAGTAATAGCATCGCCAACTTTTAGCTCTTCACTTGAGCGTTGCCATTGCTGCTCTATATCTACTTCTGTCGCAGAAAACCAAGGCGTTTCATTATCGAGTAAACCTGAAGGCAACGAAGCTTCAAACTTAATCGGCTGCGTGTAAAGCGTACCGCCCACGTTTGAACCATCAGGAGCAGAAACTTGGATACGAACCGGCACGGTTGGAATGACAAACTCGCCAGAAGTCATCGGATAAAGTGTCACTTCCCATCGTTGACGCGACCATGTAGTGCCATTGACCCGTTCCGTGTAATTAGTCGCGAGTTGGTTACGTTGCTTAGCGATCACGTTAGGGATTTCGATACTGCCGATTCGAGTCCCTCCCGTTAACCAACGCGGCGTCGCCACCTCAATGTTCAGAATTACCTGATCATTAACGCTCACTTTAGTCTGCGTTATCTTATCGCCTGACTTTGGCTTTTCCCCTACCCAAGCGATAAGCTCAACGTCACCACTTTTTTGGAGGTCGAAGATATCTGTAGCAGAAGCAACAAAAGGAAAAAACCAACTCAATATAAGAATCATCGACAGTAGCCACTTATGGGATCTGAATCGCACTCTCTTTGATTGAATCGCTTCAAGAGCTAAATCATATCGACTCATTGCGTTTGCTCCTGTTTTGACGCTTGTTCGATGGAAGGCGCAGGATCTCTTAACTGAATTTGGAATTTGGATTTCAAGAAGAACTTAGGATCGGCTTCTACTCGCTTTAACCACTTGTCGGCAAGCTCTTGGCTGCCCAAAATCTCATTCGCGTTAAGTGTTTCCTTAAGCATCAATTCCGCTACCGTTTCTTCTTCAGCGCCATCACCCGTTCGCGGCTGATCGTCTTCGAGTTCTAAAGATTCTTCAGGGCCATCTGTGGTTCCAGACTGGCTTTCACTGGTTCGGTTTACCTCTTCGACAATTCCACTAAGCACAGCAAGATTGTTCTCCACATCCGTTCTTAGTTCTGGTGACAGATCCTCTTTCTCACTTAATGATTTCAAGAGGTCTCGTGCGGCAAGGTATTCACGCTGCCTAGCTAACGCACTCGCTGCATTGTACAAACCAAGGTCAGTTTTGGTTTGCAAAAACGCACTGTGAGCGAGCTTAAAATCACGAGCATAGTAGTAAGCCGCACCTTTTCTCATGGGGTCGGTGAAATGTTTTGCCGCTTCAAGGTATTCTTTCTGGTTCAACAGGCGTTGACCTTGTTGGTCAGGCGTTAACCATAAGTCCCACCACCATTGAGCTGTTTTGTCCCAAGTAGTAACCGACTCCACCACAACTGGTTTCTCAGCGGTTAAGTTGACTGTTTTCGCCAAAGTGTCTGGTGAATACATGCTGCTTGTGATCATCAAACCAACGACACACCACTGCACCAACCACCCTTTTCTGAACCATAGCAACATAATGAAAGCCATTGGAATAAGCAGTCCATAGCCCATGTCTTTCCAAGGCATTGAAGATTCGCCGTTGAGCTGCATGTTTCTTTCAACCGCTCTGTTCAGTTGTTGGATATCCGAATCATCAACGGTCACTTCAATCACTCGTCCACCCGTCTTACTCGCTAAGTTACGCAGTGAATCTAGGTCGACAGGGTTATCGCTCACCACATTACTGTTTCCTGCGGCGAGAATGAGCAACTGATACGGATTGTCGTTAAAGAAACTCTCGTACGCCCTAATGGTGCTTGGGTTTACACCATCTGATACCAACAGTACAGAAGAGCCTAACTCACCAGACAGTTGCTGATTAATCAGTGGCAGTGCTTCCTCTGCTGACTTACCTGAAACAGGCATGATATCGGGTGTGATAGCCGCTAGAAACGGTTCAAACACCTTGCTGTCTTGCGTGACGGGCATCGCCACGTGTGCGCTGCCTGCATAAACCACTAAGCCCGTATTACCGCCTTTGCGAGCTGCCAATAAGTCTCTAATTTTCTGCTTAGATCGTTCCAAGCGACTTGGAGGCAAATCTTTAGCAAGCATAGATTCACTATTATCAAGCACAACCAACATCGACGCTTTGTCTTCACCAAAAGGCGATGCTTCACGTTGCCATGTTGGGCCAGAACAGATAATGATGGCGATAGTCACAATTACCACCAATAGCTTCAACGGCAGTTGCTTGCGCCAGCCTGTTTCGCCAATCGTCAATGCATCACGTAAATGTGCAGGTATAATGTCTTTCCACGTTGGTTTGGTCTCTTCTCTCCAACGAACCCATAACAGGAAAAACATTGGAATAAAGGCCAACAACCACAATGGTCGGATAAAATGAAACTGGGTAAAAAACTGTTGTATCGTGAGAGAATCAGGCATCACTCTCTCCTTTCAAATTCTTAACAGAAGAAGCGAGCAGCGATCTTCGGCGTATCGTTGCTAAGCTGAATGCGGTCAAATACATCACTACAACAATCGCCATCAAATAGTGGTGCAGCCCCTGTTTAGGACGATAAGTGGTACTTTCATATAATTGTGGTTCTAGCTCACCAATCTGAGCGTAGGCTTTGGTCAGTTCGTCGCGGTTAAGTGCCTCAAACGCTTCGCCACCAGACTCTTGAGCCACTCGTTTGATGGTTTCCATATCCAAAGCCACTTCACCAACGGTTTGTGGGTCACCCATGGCGATCACGTGAATACGAACGCCTTTCGCCTTCGCAACTTTGGCGGCATCAATCGGTTCAACAAAGCTTCCCGTATCATTACCGTCGGTTAGTACGATCACTACTTTCTCTTTTTCCTTGGCATCAACACTTGAATCTTGAACGGCAGCACTTTGCTTTTCGCTTTGTTCAAACACCTTAATCGCCAAGCCAATTGCATCACCTAAGTGCGTGCTTTGCCCTGCCATCGCGACATCGGTTTGATTAAGCAGTTCAAGCCAGACATTTTGGTCAGCTGTAAACGGTGTTTGTACAAACGCTGCATCACCAAAAAGAATCAAACCGAGTCGATCCCCTTTTCGTGTAGTCGCAAAATCAGCCAGCACTTCTTTGGTCGCGTCCAAACGAGATATTTTATCGCCCCGCTTAGAGGTAAAGTCTTGTTCTGCCATTGAGCCAGATAAATCGACCACCACCATCACATCACGACCCAATTGTTCGCGAACCTGTGGCTCACCAAGAATGGTTGGTTTCGCTAACGCACACACGACCAATACCCAAGTAATAATGAGCGTGGTTCGTTGCCACCAGCTTGGAGTTAACTGGCTTGCACCTTCTGACGGTGCTTCCCCAATCGCTTCTACCAATTCTCGAAAAAATGGCACCTTAATCGCCATTTGCTTAGTTCGATAAGCTGGCACCGCAAAGTAGACCAACAACGGTAAAGGCAGCGCAATAAACCACAGCGGATGCGCAAATTCAAAACTGGCAGATAAAACATCAAACATTGTCTTGCCCCTCAACCGTTACCTGTACATTCGGCTTGTGAAGTTTTAGCCACATCATCGCGGTTTGAATTACCTCTAAACGCTGTTCAAAGCTCAAACGCACATTAGAGTCAATTAGGCTTTGCATCCATAATTCCGAAACTTCATCGGCAAAGAACGCATTGCTGTTTTCACTCGTGTTGGTGCTAACAGGCAGATAAGCGTTCAAACGGTTCACATAAGCTTGGCCAAACAACTTGGCATTACTGCTGTCTAGGTAACGAAGCACCACTTTGAGGACTTTAAAGGTTCGTTCGGTTGAGTTCTTGTCTCTTGCATCCAGTACCATGAGTTCTTGAAGCGCTTCTTTGCGATAACGGTTATTCCACCACCTTAACGCCAAGCGATAAGCCAGATAGATAGCGACCAATAACAGAATAACGCCAAGGATCTTCCAGCCGATCGTTTGAGGAGCCCAGCTCACACTGTCAGGAATCGCTACATCGTGCAGTTCGCGGAGGATATAGGTACTTGGGGGAGTATGTTCAACAGCCATTTAGCGCCCTCCCACTAGTTTCTGCAGCTGTGATATGTGATTGCCCGACGTGTCTAATTCTATATAAGGGAGGTTTTTCATCGCCATCAATTTAGCAAGGGACAGTTTCTGAAGTGCCGCTTTTTGGGCAAGGCTTTCACTTGCGAGGTTAACCTTAGATTGGCTATCCAGATTAAGTTGAAAGCGACCATCACCCACCACCCAGTTTGCGCTTGCAAGATCTTGAGGCAATGACTGTTCTAATGAATCGGTGACCATAATGGCCAAGATATCGTTGTGTTGCTGTAACTGCTTTAGTCGATCGAGATGTTGTTCTCGGCAGTCTCGCCAGTCACTAATGAATATCAAGGTTGATTGCTTGAGTCTCATTCGTTTGATCAGTTCAATCCACTGGCTAAAACCAACATTATCGCCATCACTTACATTGACGCCTAAGCTTTGATTGGCTTTGGTAAGATGTTTTAGCTGAGCCAACAAATCAGATTGAGAACGTTGAGCTTTGGTATGAAACAGTTTTTGGTGCGAGGCCAAAACGAAGCCGACACGATCACCATCTTTCAGCACTCGCCATCCACACAATGCCGCCACTTCGGCAGCCACAACAGATTTCATGGTGTTTTGAGACGCAAAGAACATCGAACTGCGCTGATCGACACAGATCATCACATTACGGTCTTTCTCTTCGGTATAGCTACGAACATGAGGCTTACCCGTTCGCATCGTAACTTTCCAATCGAGATTACGGATATCATCACCCAATTGGTAATGACGTAATTCTTCGAAGTTCAAACCACGACCACGGAACAAAGAGTTATGTCTGCCCGAAAGTACGCTGCCCGCTTTTAAATGAGGTAACAGTGAAAACGACTCAGCTTGAGCCTGAATTCGCACTAACCTTGAATAATCACAATACAGTCGTGGATCAAGGCCTTGCGATTTGGGAGCTTGTGTTGGCTTCGCCATGACGCCCCCTAGTTATCCAATCTCAACATTATCGAGCAGTTCTTCAACCACTCTTTGATGGTCAACACCATCGGCCAATGCGTCGTAAGACAACGAGAATCGGTGACCTAATACGGTTGGTAACATGGCACGCACATCGTCCAACGTGACATGGTCACGTCCTTGCAACCATGCATAAGCGCGAGCACATTTATCCAACGCGATGGAAGCTCGCGGACTTGAACCAATCTCAATCCATTTAGACAAGTTTGATTCTGGGTAACGCTCTGGCTTACGAGTTGCCATCACCAAGGCCACAATGTATTTCTCAACTAAATCAGAAACGGCAATGTCTGGAAGTTGGCGCCGAGCTTCAAGTACCAACTCAGGTTCAATATGTTGTGGCGTGACTAATTCTGAACTGGTCTCGCTACCGAGTTCCTCACTGCGCACAAGTCGAATGATGTCGCGTTCAGCTTCATCTTCTGGATAGTCGACTGTCACTTTCATAATGAAACGGTCCATTTGTGCTTCAGGCAGTGGATACGTACCTTCTTGCTCAACTGGGTTTTGTGTGGCTAGCACCATGAACAAATCTGGCAGGATGTGAGTTTGACCACCCACCGTAATCGTCCCTTCCGCCATCGCTTCAAGCAGAGCAGCCTGTACTTTTGCAGGCGCACGGTTCACTTCATCGGCTAATACAATGCTGTTGAAAATAGGACCCGGTTGGAAATGCAACTGAGGCTTTCCATCAAGCTCTTGATACACCTCCGTGCCCGTCACATCAGATGGCAGCAGGTCTGGCGTAAATTGAATTCGACCAAAACTGGTGTTCAGTAGATTCGCCAGCGATTTTACTGAGCGAGTTTTCGCTGTACCGGGAAGTCCCTCTAAAAGCACATGGCCATTAGTCAATAACCCTATCACCAGAGCCCGAACGACGTGGCTCTGACCGATAACACTTTTCTCTGTTTGTTCAATCAGTTGGTTAATTGCTTGTTGCGCATGGTTCATAGGTCTTCCCTTAATTCAATCTGGCTGCGTACATCCTACTCACAAGCCCCATAACTATTAGTTATAAACGTGATAATTGCTCATAAGCGCGATAATTAGTTACAAGCGGAATAAGCAGCAAGCTCGATAGCCAAGCTCACCTCATCGCTTTATTTAAACCTAGCTTTCAATTGGTTAATGGCTTCCGGCGGTGCCACTTTGCTCAATGATGAAATACATTGCTCAAACGCCTTTGGTACGCCCGGTATATGACTGTTTCGCGCCAACACTTCACACTGGGCATACAGGTGCTGTGGGTTGCGGCTAAATTGGTAAGCCTTATGCAGTGATTGACTTGCCGCAAGCACATCCGATTTTTCCAAAACCAATCCGTACACATACCAATATTGAGGGTCGGTTTGCGCAGTTTCAGCGGCTTGTTTAAGGTAGTCCGTTGCTTGTTCGTAATCTTTCACACGAAGCAGAGACAATCCTGTGCTGTATGGCAAAACACTCGATTTAGGCTGAGCTTCAATACCTTGCTTCAAGGTCGACAACGCTTTTGCCTCGTTACCTTGCGCTCGATACAAATCCGCTAAATTGGCGTAGCTGTTTTCGAAATAAGGCTCAATCTCGATAGCGCCTAGATAAAACTCAATCGCTTTGTCGTGCTGGCCTAAATCTCGGTAAACGTTGCCTAGGTTAGTACGTCCAAATCCTCTGTCGGCATTAAATTGCTGTATTTCAATGTACTCTTCTAATGCAGGCTTGATTTGGTCTTTCTGCAGAGGGTTCATTTCTCCCCAATAACGCACTAATGCGCCTGCGGTTTCTGAACGAATCGACAATACAGGGTCTTTCAGTAGCGGCTCTAGAATTTGCCAACGGTCAGTGAATGGGAAACCAGACGAGCCTTGTACCACACCCAAACGGATCATTTCATCATCATGTTTCACCGCTCTTGCCAGCGAAATAAGCGTATTCTTACCCGTATTACCGCCCAAACGTTCTAAGCTCGATGCACGAATGATATTGCTTAAGCTAGAGTCCTGAGCCGAGTATGCCAACGCATCCTCTGCACCTCTGTGCCCTATCGAGTCAGCATAAAAGGCAACGGCAAAGTGCTGCTGATTACGATACTTAGAATCTGGGAACCACTCACCGATTTGCTTATCTGCCCACTGGTCGGTTTGATCTTCATGACAGCTAGTACACACGTTCGGCGTCTTGATGTGTTGGCTAATATCAGGACGTGGGATATGCCAACTGTGGTCACGCCTTGGGTCGACCTCCATGTAAGTCGTCTCTGGCATGTGACAAGTCGTACATTGTGAAGCTTCAGTATTCGCTTCGTGGAATGTGTGCTTCTCAGGCGTGTATTCTGATGCAATGTGACATTGGCTACACACGGCTTCTTCCGCAATTTTTAGTTCAGCAGTATGGGGATCGTGGCAGTTAGTACATGTGACGCCTTTTTCCGCCATAACGGATTGAAGGAAAGATCCGTAAACATAATCTTCATCGTAGATTTGACCATCGTTGTGGTAAAGCTCAGGAGTAATTAAGCTCAGGCGATACTTATCAAAGAATGACCCGTTCACGTGGTCGCTTGTTTCATTCAACTGAGTACGTCGGCTGTGGCATTGAGCACAGGTTTGAACTTGATTGGTATGGATGATGTCTTTTGGTTGCAGGGTTGAGTTGCCCTCTTGGTAGATCCACTCTTTCACCGATTTCGACAAGTCACGGTCAAAACCATAATGCGCCGAGACTTGAGCATCCTTTCCACCATTGGCTTTGGCTAGCTTGGCTTGTTCAACGTGCTCACTCGCTGGGCCATGACACGCTTCACAACCAACATTAATCTCAGACCAAGTAGTGTTGTAGGTATTACTCGCGCTGTCGTAGTTTTTTTCTAGATTCGTTGAATGGCAATCGGCACACATGAAGTTCCAGTTTTGACCGCTATTGATCCAGTAGAATTCATCGGTGTTGGTGGTATCAGGATAGAGGTGAAACCAGCGTTGACCGCCTTCGCCCTCAGTGCGAGAATCCCAAGCGAAAGGAATCAACTGTACACGGCCGTCTTCAAATTCAACCATGTATTGTTGTAGTGGTTCAAAGGCAAAGGTATAGCTGATTTTGTAATCTTTAAAGTGGCCGTCTTGCCCTTCAATATTGACCCAGAACTCTTCGCCCTTGCGGAAAAATCGGTTAGGTTTACCGTCATGAGTGAATGTTTGATCGTTGAAATCGCCTAATACAGATTCGTCTGTAGCGTGCTTCATCGCCATATCATGATGAGAGCCCTCCCACGCTGCGACTTCTTCACTATGACAATCAACACATGCTTCCGAACCGACATAGCTGGCTTTAGAACCGATAGGTAAAGCGTCAGAGCTAACGGGTGACGCTACAGAGTTGGCCTTTGAAATATCAGAGTTGATATTAGGATCTTGCTCGTTGGCATAGGCGTTCAGACTGAACAGCGACAACATCAGTGGAGACAAGATTGCGGATAATACTGCGGCTTGCTGGTGTTTCAATCCGTTTACCAGTAAGCACAACCATGCAGACATAACATTCCTTGTTTTTATACATCCTTATGCTTAATAAGGTAGACGTAAAAACAACGAATTTACAATTATTTAGTGGCAATGAGCTCGATAGTTGTGACTCATATTCACGACCGGGATTTACTCATCGGTATGCGCATAAAAAAAGAGCTCCTAAGAGCTCTTCAATCTGTTCAGTTTCACTCAAACAATTACTTATTTGTTATGAGATTCCTGAAGTTTTTCCATTACCTGATCCAAGCTAAAGCTCGCGGCTTTTTGGCGTGGCGGATATTCAGCAAAGGTTTCTAGGAACTTGCCCACATACGCTTGTGCTGGAACGAACATATAAGCATGGTCTAACAACCAGTCGTAATATGTGTTCGATGTAATGTCTGCGTT
Source organism: Vibrio sp. 10N.261.55.F4 (assembly GCF_041470465.1). Lineage (NCBI taxonomy): Bacteria > Pseudomonadati > Pseudomonadota > Gammaproteobacteria > Vibrionales > Vibrionaceae > Vibrio > Vibrio sp. 10N.261.55.F4. Next base: position 18,690 of record NZ_JBFRMM010000040.1, read on the forward strand.
TTCGTATGGGTCCATACGCAGGTTAAACAGCTTAGGAAGACGTAACGTCACGAACGGTTCAGCCCAAATTTGCATGGTACCCGTTGCACGCTGCTCCATGAACACCGCTTTCCATTGGTTGTAACGAAGCGCCGCTAAATCACCATCATCGGTAAAGTAGAAGATCTCCGAACGACGGCCTTTCTCTTCTTCACCCGTTAGGTAAGGAAGGAAGTTGTAACCATCTAAGTGAACCTTAAACGTTTTATCACCGGCAGTATGACCTTTGAGTAGTTTCTCTTTGATTTGGTCATCACCAGCGGCGGCAACGAAGGTTGGCATCCAGTCCATATGGTGCATGATTTCGTTAGATACGGTTCCTGGTTCAATCTTACCAGGCCAACGAACCATTGCTGGTACACGGTATGCGCCTTCCCAGTTAGTATTTTTCTCACCACGGAACGGCGTTGTACCCGCATCAGGCCAAGAGTTCATGTGAGGGCCGTTATCCGTTGAGTAGAAAACAATCGTGTTGTCTTTGATACCCAACTCATCCACTTGCTTCAATAGTTGCCCAACGTGTCGATCGTGCTCAACCATACCATCAGCGTAGTTACCGACACCGGTTACGCCTTTACTGTCGGCTTTCACGTGCGTTCTAAAGTGCATACGTGTCGCGTTCCACCACAGGAAGAATGGTTTGTCCGCTTTCACTGCGCGCTCCATAAAATCAAGTGCCGCGTCTAGTGTTTCTTCATCAACCGTTTCCATACGCTTACGCGTCAGTGGACCGGTATCTTCAATCTTGCCATCAGCGAATGACTTAATGACACCACGAGGGCCAAATTTCTTACGAAACTCAGGATCGGTTGGGTAATCTTCATTCTCTGGTTCTTCTTCAGCATTTAGGTGGTAAAGGTTGCCAAAAAATTCGTCAAACCCGTGTGCTGTTGGAAGGAATTCATCTTTATCGCCAAGGTGGTTTTTACCAAATTGACCTGTCATGTAACCCATAGGTTTCAGCATTTCTGCGATTGTCGCGTCTTCTGCTTGTAAGCCAATGTCTGCGCCCGGCAAACCTACTTTACTCAAACCCGTTCGTAATACACTTTGTCCCGTGATAAAGGTAGAGCGACCCGCAGTACAAGATTGCTCTGCGTAATAGTCCGTAAACATCATCCCTTCTTTCGCGATGCTATCAATATTCGGGGTTTTGTAACCCATGAGACCGAAGGTGTATGCACTCACATTGGATTGACCAATATCGTCCCCCCAAATAACCAATATATTTGGCTTTTCAGCCGCAAAAGTGGCGCTGGACGCGGCCATCATCGCTGTACCCAAAATCGCTAATCGACGTTTAGCGCCATATTTCGCTGTCATAGAAACCTCTTCGTAAGTTATTTGCATCCTGCCCTACAACGTATAGTCCATTTTTTACACATGCGCGAGATACCCTAAGCTATTAATCTTTTTGTCATTTTTATTGAGATACGGATACAGAAATCATCGATAAGGTTTACGCCAACAAACATGATAAGGATCACACATACAAACTAAGGCTTTATTCTACGTACCCACTGGAGCTGATATTAATCAATAGGTTACCTAAGCATCATAACGATTGGTTATAAGCACTATAAAAGGACGTAACGGAATTTTGAGAATAACATTTGCTCATCGATGCGTTGTTCTAACGCATTAATCTTAAAAGTGAATCGGAGTCCTTATGGGTACTAAAATTAATAAACTAGCATTAGGTGTTGGCTTATTAGCAGCTTCTTCAGCGGCAACAGCAGCAGAAAAACCAAACATTCTTGCTATCTGGGGTGATGACATTGGTGTATTCAACATCAGTGCATACAACAACGGTATGATGGGTTACGAAACACCTAACATCGACCGTATTGCTAACGAAGGCGCACTATTTACTGACCACTACGGTCAACAATCGTGTACTGCTGGTCGTGCTGCATTCCTAACAGGTCAAGAACCTTTCCGTACTGGCCTATTGACTATCGGCATGCCAGGTTCGGACCACGGTATCCCTGATTGGGCTCCAACGATCGCAGACCTTCTTAAAGAACAAGGCTACATGACAGCTCAGTTCGGTAAGAACCACATGGGTGACCAAGACAAACACCTTCCAACGAACCACGGTTTTGACCAGTTCTTCGGTAACCTGTACCACCTAAACGCCGAAGAAGAGCCTGAAACATATTACTACCCTAAAGACCCAGAGTTCCGTAAGAACTACGGCCCTCGTGGTGTAATCAAGTCTACTGCTGACGGTAAGATTGAAGATACTGGCCCAATGACGCGTAAGCGTATGGAGCATGCGGATGAAGAGTTCCTAGAAGAATCTCTAGCATTCATGGAAAAAGCGGTAAAAGCTGACAAACCATTCTTCATCTGGCACAACACCACTCGTATGCACGTGTGGACTCGCCTACAAGAGAAATACCAAGGTAAGTCAGGTATCAGTATTTATGCTGATGGTATGTTAGAGCATGATGACCATGTTGGTGTGCTTCTAGACAAGCTGGATGAACTAAAAATCGCTGACAACACTATCGTAATTTACTCTACCGATAACGGTGCTGAAACGGTTTCTTGGCCTGATGGCGGCGCAACTTACTTCCACGGTGAGAAAGGTACAACTTACGAAGGTGGTATGCGTGTGCCTCAGCTAGTTCGCTGGCCTGGGACTATCAAACCTGGAACTAAAATCAACGATATCATGGGCCACCAAGACTGGATTCCTACTCTACTAGCAGCCGCTGGTGATGATAAAGTGGTTGAGAAGCTAGCATCTGACAAAGGTGCAACTTACAACGGTAAAAACTGGCGCGTACACCTAGATGGTTACAACTTCCTGCCTTACTTCCAAGGTAAAGAAGAGAAAGGCCCTCGTGACAGCATGCTTTACTTCTCTGCTAACGCTGAGCTAAACGCAGTACGTTGGAATGACTTCAAGATTTCGTTTGCTGTGATGGATGGTAACATTGTGGATGCAGTTCGTTTCCAACCAAACTGGCCTCAAGTTGTTCACCTACGTGCTGACCCATTCGAGAAAGCACCGCACGAGTCTGGTATGTACCTACGCTGGATGGCAGACAACATGTGGTTATTCGTTCCAGTAGGAAATCAGGTTCAAGAGTTTATGACGACGCTACCAGATTACCCTATGCAGAATAGCCAAGTACTGAACCCTGGTAACTTCAACCAGAATGCATACATGCTTCAAGGTAAACTTAAGCAATTAGAAGCGGCAGCAGCGCAAGCTAAATAAGCTACTCTAGATTAAAAATGTAATAACGAAGCCGTGGTGACTGAATGCAGTGACCGCGGCTTTTTAGTATCCAATACAAATAACATAAGACGCGAACCGCCAACTAGTACAATTCACACCCAACCTACCCTCTCATTTTTCAAAAATAAAAACTCACACTAGTCAATGTGAACCTTAATATATGACCGTTGCGTTAAGATTTCGCAAATTTTTTCAAATCCTTATGACATGACTTGAATTGGAGTTCTTACCATGCGATTGTAGTTCAACTGCCCATAAACAACTGTATGACTATGAAAACATTACAATCCATTGCGCTGCTTTCGACAATTATCGCAGCACCACAAGTGTTAGCTGACGTAACAATTGAAGTTCCTTCTAGCGCAGATGCTTTAGTCGAAGTCTTAGCTGTAAATGAAGCTAAACCCGATCTTGACGGTGGTTTCTTCTCTTCGAGCAAAACGATCACCGTTCCAGATGGCGTAAACCAAATCGTTTTCAAATATCAAGTTGCTTTCAGCCAAGGCAACGACCGTGAGTTTGTCGACAGCGATACCATTATTGCTACTTTTGATGCGACAGACACAGCATTGACGTTTGACATGCCTAAGTTCCGTAACACCAACGAAGCGAAAAAAGGCCTTCAAAACTTAGATTGGAAACTGGTTGATGAAAACCAAAATGCAATCAGTGTTAAGCAAGACAAACTTATCAAAGATGGCATGCAGATTGGTCGTAAGTACCCGCAAGAAGCGAAGGAGTACAACCAGAAAGGCGGCATCGCTGCACTTACAGTAGGTTCTAGCGCGGGCGTAGCAGCTGCTGTCGCACAACCGGTAACGCTTCCAACAAAGATTGACGGAAATGCAGCAAATACAGCTGAAGAGATGCTCTATTTCTGGTACGAAAAAGCGGATGCTGAAACCAAGCAGAAATTCAAAGACTACGTGAACAAGTAGCTCAATGAGCTTAATTTAAAAATGAAAGAAGCTGGCAAACTGCCAGCTTCTTTTTTGTCTTCATCTAGATGATTTAGGCTTATAGAGATTAAGCAGACTCAGTCGAGAACACTTTACCATCCACTTTAGTTGGCCATCCTAGCGCTTTATACTCAGCTGCTAGTAAATGGGCACAGCGGCTAGAAATTCTGGTCAAAATCAGCTTTAGCTAAGTAACCTTGAACAAGCTCTCGATATTGCTGCTTCAATGGCGCTTCAATAAAGCTCGCGTCTATCGCATTCAAACTAAACAGCGCTAACTCCTGATGCGTCATCTCATGAGCTTTGCTCACCGCATTAAAGTTATCCGACATGTAACCACCAAAATAAGCAGGGTCATCCGAGTTAATCGTTACAGCCACACCCTTTCTGAGCAGTTCGACAATGTTGTGGTCTTCCATCACATCGAATACACGCAATTTAATATTCGACAGTGGGCACACCGTCAGTGGCATTTTGGTTTCAATCAGCTCTTCGATTAGAGCTTCGTCTGTCATGCACTGGACACCATGATCCACTCGACTCACGCTGAGCATTTCAATCGCATCGACAATGTTTTGAGCCGGCCCTTCTTCTCCTGCATGCGCCACCGTCAAGAAGCCCGCTTGTTTTGCTTGTTGGAATACACGCTTGAACTTCTCTGGTGGGTGTCCTAATTCAGAAGAGTCCAGTCCAACCCCGACGATCTTATCTTGATGCTTCAATACCTCTGCGAACGTTTGAATGGCGCTCTCTTCAGATAAATGGCGCAGAAAACATGCGATGATTTGAGAGGTAATGCCCAACTCTTTATGACCCTGTTCAAGCGCACGATGAATGCCGTTAATAGCGGTGTCGAATGCAATGCCACGATCGGTATGTGTCTGAGGATCAAAGAAAATCTCAGTATGGATAACATTGTCGGCTTTACAGCGTTCTAGATAAGCCCATGTTAAGTCGTAGAAATCCTGTTCTGTGCGCAGTGCATCAGCACCTTGATAATAGATATCCAGAAATGACTGTAAATCATCAAATTCGTATGCGCGTCTTAGTTGCTCTGGGGATGAATAAGGCAGCTCAATGCCATTGCGTTGAGCAAGCTGGAAAAGTAACTCAGGTTCGAGCGAACCTTCAATGTGTAAATGCAACTCTACTTTTGGGAGCCCTTGAATAAATGCGTTCATATTTCACCTACTATGGATTTTAGGTGTGCACTTACTCTGAATAATAGACAGGAGGTTTTCTTGAACGCCATTACAAAGAGTAAGAACACAATTGTGATCTAAACCCTTCGTAATCAGCACTTTGCGGGAGCTGGTAGAGACCCCCAAACCATATCATTGGGGTTATACGAAGCAAACGGTTGCTACTATACAGAGTTTAATGGGAATTTCACTAATCAATTGCTCATTAACCGATTTCTAAAGCAGGAACCTGTTTGGTTCGATCTCAACGGTAATCTGGTCGTATTCTCGACATCAGCAACATATCGATGTACTTACCCGCTTTGAACGTACTGAGTCTTTTTGTGCCTTCTAACTGAAAGCCTACACGTTCATACAAAGCAATAGCGGCGTGGTTATCGGCATGAACCTCTAACTCAAGACGCACGAGATTAAGCCAGTTATCCGCCTGATTGATCGCTTCTTGCATTAACGCCTTACCGACCCCTTTACCATGCATATCTGGGTGAATAGCAATACCAAGACCAGCGCAGTGCCTGTCTCTTACCTTGGTGGTCATGAATAAAGTAATGTGACCCACTACTTTGCCGGAGACTTCCGCAACCAGAGTGAAATGGTCTGAATGGCCAAACAGTCGCTCCACTTGTTCAGAACTAAGATAAGGCTTTTGTGAGGTGTTTTCTGAAACTGAAGGGCGGCGATAAATATCAAAAATATCTTGGTTATCGGTGGGTTCAAGATGTCTAATTTGTATTTCCAAAGCGCTTCCTTATTATATTATTTTTGTCCATAAGCTAATTTTCATATTACGGATAGCAACGAGCACCTACAACCTTTGAAGGTGTAAGTGCTCGAAATAATTACACAAATAGAAAGGCTGCTCTTAAGCTTCTGCTTTGATTAGTTTTGTTGACGTAGTGTGAATATTAGAATTTGTAGTCAACACCAACACTAGCTAATGCTTGTTCAGAGCTGTAAAAGTCAATCTTAGAGTCAATCGACCTTACACCGAGTAATGAAATAAACGACCAATCTTCATAACCCATTAAGCCACCGAACTCATAAGCTAAAAATGCACCGTATTCATTTTCTTCACGTACTTGCCCGTAAATTGGATTCGACTCATCATATTCACGGTCACTTGCATCTAGGGTAACAACAAAACCGTGGCGACCGACTCTCTTCGCGTAGTTTAATTCAATTCCATAACTATCGAAGCTGAGTGCTCCTCCTTCTGCGTCTGAGTGGAAATACACCATTGAAGGAACAAATAGACCTGCTTGGTTTGGCAAGATAAAGCGGTACCCTGCTTTGGCGTACACATAGGTTCTTTCCCTATCCAGCAGCACAGTATCTTCCGGAGATAAGACTTGGCTACCAGATAGCTCTTCATCAACATCAGATTGCCCAAATGCGAGATCCGTTCGAAAACCAGTTCCACCGATATTAGTGAGCTGCAGTCGTCCTACATTACCTTTCACATCCGTTTCATTTCGATTAACGCCAACAGCATACGGATCCGTCCAAGCCTTGCCCGAGATAAGCGTAGGAAGAACAGAAAAATCCAATATTGTGCCTCCAGATAGCTGATGTCGATAACCGATCTCAAACGCAATGGTACCTGTTGCAATATCCTCTCGTGTCGTACCCGCATACACTTGGTGAGTCAGCGATTCGCCAAAAGTATATTGAACAGTACCCAAAAAGCCGAGTAGCCCTTGGTTTTCACTCTCCCCTTCCTGGGTGTTGGTGGCTTGATTCGAATCTTGTTCAGTACTCAAATTACTACTGTCAGAGTAGAAACCGGCCAATACACTGAAGTTACCGCTGAAGCCTTCACTTGGAGCAAGGCCACTGTATGCAGGCATTGAAGCCAATGCAGAAAAGACTACTGGTAAAACAAACCTCATATTCACATCCATTACTTGAATAATCACCAAATAACTATAAGCATCAAATAACTATAAGCATCAAATAACTATAAGCATCAAAATGGAATTATAACAAGCATTTGACAACATAAATTTATTCGCTTGACGCTGTCGATATCGCTAACCATTCACTCAAAGACACAACAAATTGATCTATCACGATTGGGCTTTCGTAATACCTCTCGAAAATAACGGACAAAACTCAAAGGAAGACAATATGTTTAATAAATTAATCAAAACCATGTCAGTGCTAGTTGCGACGCTTCTTTTTACGGCTTTTGCTCACGCTGATCACCACGGAATGAAGAAAGATATCGTTGACGTGGCGGCTGAAAACGGCTCTTTCAACACCTTGGTAGCAGCGGTAAAAGCGGCAGGCTTAGTTGAAACATTGAAAGGTGACGGTCCCTTCACAGTGTTTGCGCCAACGGATGAAGCGTTCGCTGCGCTACCAGAAGGAACGGTTGATATGCTGTTGAAGCCAGAAAACAAAGACAAGCTGATCGCAGTACTGACCTATCATGTGGTGCCAGGGAAAATAATGGCGTCTGAAGTGATGAAACTTGATAGTGCCGTAACAGTGCAAGGCGAAGCGGTAATGGTAGGAATTGATCACGGCAACGTGATGATCAACAAAGCGCAGGTCGTGATGGCAGATGTTGAAGCAAGCAATGGTGTTATCCATGTGATTGATGCTGTATTACTGCCCAAATAATAAAGATGAACACAAATCAAAGCTTCTTAGAGGGTGTGACAGGTTCACACCCTTTTGACGTTTAAATACCAAGTTAAGATCGGTATCAAACTAGCCAAGCCTGCCTTGATATAAGCAAGAACCCGGATTACATAAACAAGCGCCCGAATATCAGAAAGGCCGCCATCGATACCACCTTCGTGAAGACCACCACCCAGATGCAGTCACCAATACTAGAGTGCGTCGCTTTCCCGAGTAAGAACACAAACAGAATCAACCCTAACACCCAGCCTACTGTTGGAATCAATGACACTAGAGCAACGATAACAGCAATAGTAAGAAGGGATTTAAAATCTGCGACCACGAAAGACATTTTAGAGGCGATGTACATACAACATGCGGTGATTAATGCGTCCATCACAAACACTAAAGCTTCAATTCCCACGTTACTTCCTTCACTCAAATTAGTTGCAGTGAATATTATCGCTAAAGTGATGATTTTTCTTGAATAAGAGAACAAAAAGCAGGTGAAAACTGTGTCAAAAATGAGATTACCGTTCGTCTGAAGGCATAGGTTTATTTGTTCGAGTCTTCTAAGCCTTTGACCAGTGCTCGCGACCGAGTCTGATTTGCTTTTTGATAGGCATCAAAGCCATCTTCGCGTTTACCTCCGAACAAACAAAGAAACGAGTTGATGACAAATGAAAAGAATGAGATGACGACAACAAAGAGAGGAAATAGCCCCGACACCCCAGCATCTAAGGCAAGAACGCCAACAGCGAAGGACAACATCGACACCAATGTATATAGTTTAGATCTACTCACATGACTCATGAACAACACTCCTTGTATTCATTCAATGTTTAGATTAGACAAATTATCTTGCACACAATTTGAACTCATCGACAATATCAATAGATCAGGAAAAGTTATCCTTAAAAAGGTTCATTAATATTTCAAACTCGGTTTCTGTATCCCTACGAACACTAGCCCGCCTATTCAACTGACTTTTCTATCTTCAACTACCTTTTCCATCACGTAATTGGTCAGCTTTACGCCACGCATTTCGACTTCCTGTTCATTTACTACCTTAAAGCCAAGGTGCTCATAAAAAGGCCTTGCGGTAATACTTACTTCAGAGAAATATCTCGATACGCCACGAACTCGACCCACAGTGAAAACATGTTCCATCAACGCTTTCCCTACCCCCTTCCCTTGATATTCGTGGTGACAGAAAAAGTGATCAATCAAGCCACTTGGTTGCAGGTCAGTATAGCCAACTACGCAACCATCGAGTTCAGCCACAAAGGGTTGTAACCCATTCATACGCTTTTGCCATAACGCAAAGTCAAAGCTACTGGGTGCCCAAGCTTCGACTTGCTGTTGAGAATAATCTCGAACATTCACGTTACGTACCGTATGAAAGAAGATCTCCCACAGTGCTTTGTCATCATTCGCTTGATAGTTTCGAATTCTAATCACAACATACTCCTTTTTGTCTTAAGTCCTTTCTGAGGTGAAAATAAACAGCTGAATCAGCAAGCTTTATAACCTAACAGCCTCAGCTTTAGAGCAAGATATCAACGATAAAACACAGCGAGCCAGATCGTCACCGCATCTTTATCCGTCCTCAGCACCTTGTGTTTTTCACCTGCGGAAATATTGAGATAATCCCCTTTAGACAAGGTAACAATGCGACCATCTTCAAACTCAATCACCCCTTGCCCATCGATCACCATTACCCATTCATTCTCATCTTGATCATACCAACCCTCGTCTGGTGAACTGTGACCATATGAGAGTATTCTCTCGATTCGAATGTTGTCGTTGGCAATCAGGTCATTGAATATTTCATTGGGTATTGATGGAGGAACATCATTGTAAATGTTTGGCATCAAGCTCTCCTAGCTAGCATTGAATTGATTAACAACTTGGGCCTTAGCTGTACTGTAAACCTAAGCAGCGGCACTCTTTTTGAAGTAAAAACGGTAATAGCCCACCAAGTTACTGCAGATAAACAGCGCCTCCATAACAACCGCTGTTGGCGAACCAACTAAATAATTGTGAACCAACCAAAAGCTGGTTCCGATGATCATCAATTCTCTTAATCGACGGTCATCTTTATTGAAGGCTGCAAAGGTCTGAAATACGGAGGCAAAGCAACTCAATATGCTGGTCAGCCCTGAGTAAGTCACTGCGGTTGCGACCACCGACATCGAAGAAAACAAATATTTAAACTTAGACGAGGTAGAAAATACGCTCGTCAAATAGCGAATCGTGGCAATCGTCATTAAGCTCGCCGCTGTCCATTGTTCAAGAAGGATAAAGTGACTCGAAATAAGAACGCCAGCAAAGAACAGACAAGTGACGATTTTCTTCCTTTCCTTGAATTGGAATGACAGAAGATCAAAACAAATGGCTATCGCGACTAATACTTGGGAAAGATAAAAGGCAGACACGGTGATTCCTTCAATAATAACATTCCGCCCTAGCCGCTTCTTTCACGGTGAATAATCGAATAAAACATACTAGGCGGTTACAACAAAACAGAGCAAACAGCGCTCTAAAGCTTCTATAAAAATCTAAAGCTTCAACACACCACTAATCACAGTGGTCGCAGAGCCGATTAACTTTATTCGCCCATTAGCCAATAATTCAGTCGACATATAGCCACCACGACGAGACGCCTGATAAGCACTGAAACTGCTTTTGTTGAGCTTTTCTGCCCAGTGTTGCGTCAATGCGCAATGTGCCGAGCCAGTCACAGGATCTTCATTAACCCCAACCCAAGGTGCAAAGTAGCGAGAAACAAAATCAAGTTCCGTATTTGCTGCCAATGCTGTCACCACTACACCTCGCCCTTGAATACCTTTTAACGCATCAAAGTTTGGTGAAAGCTCCAATAACACTTGTTCGTTGGAAACTTCGATTAACTGCTTAGAGTCAAATTCTCTGAATGAAACTACTTGATGCGGATCTAAACCTAGGTGTTCAAGCAGCGTGAGGTTGGGTTCAGAACGCAATGATAGCTGTGTACTAGGAAAATCAAGCTCGATAGACGATTCACAAACGGCGGCAGATAATTCCCCAGATAAGGTGTTAAACACGACCTTATCACCTGTCTCAAGCAGTCCTTGTTCTTTCATCACATGAACCGTTGCCAGTGTGCCATGTCCACACAGCTTCACTTCGACTTCGGGAGTGAACCATTTAAGCGTCATAGTGTTAAGCGCGAGAAAAGCCGTTTCAGATACCGCCATCTCTTCAGCGATTGAAAACATTAACGACTCATCCAACGGCTCTTTGGAGATACAGACCCCGGCAGGGTTCCCTTTAAACGCTTGAGTTGTAAACGAATCTACTTGATATATCTCTAAATCCACAATGGCTCCTAAATGCACAACATTTCCCAAACCAGCAATCATGGCTCGTTGGGACATAACCTAGATATTGCTGCCCACAATAAGCACAATCACCTTGTGCTACAAGTCTTTAGCAACAACTTTATCGATACTTATTGAGAAACGAAACAAATGATAAACAAACGTTATAGAAGTGTTTTTAGGGATAAAAGAACATTGAACATAAGAGTAAATCGCGATGGCAAAACAAAGGAATAACGACGATTAATACGAGCGAAAACCCGAAAAAGGTAATCACCGCATCATTATTTAATGCTTAATAACTTGTAAGAATGGATATTATGATGAATATTAATTTAAATAATCCATTCACGGACAATAAACTGGAATACGTACTTGTGTTGAATACGATACGACGGAGTCATCCTTGCCTCACACGATAAAGGTTCGGTATCAAGTAGGAGTAGCAAGTTGCTATTTGCATGAAATGCATGAAGTTGAAGTTAAATTAAGTGCCTAAATTTGAATCATGTCGCAAATTTTGGGCTACGATTTAGTTATCACGTACGAAAGGGAATCCGTCAGTGAAAGCGTTTTGCGTATCAATACTTGCGTCAACATCCTTTTTGGCTAGCCCTGTATTTGGCCAGCAGCATGATATTTATCTCTACAATTGGGATGAATTTTTATCTGACAGCGTCGTTACCCAGTTGAGTGATACCTACGGCATCTCACTAAAGCAGCAATATTTTTCTGACGAGTCCATTCGTGATGAAGTGCTATTGAGTGAACGACGAGGTGCGTTTGAATTGGTTGTCATTGAAAGTATTAAACTGAAAGCGCTGGCTAAACAGAACTTATTCCACAACCTGAGCGACTTGCAGCAATCCCTTTCAAGCAACTTTGACTCAAGATGGGTGGATGGGTGTGGCGAATATGGAATCCCCTACGCTTGGGGGACATCCGGCATCTTATACCGAAGCGGAAAAGTTGAGACTCCCAAGTCTTGGGGCGCTCTTCTAGACCCTGAAACCAAAACCAGCGGCCGAATCAGCATGTATTATGAGCCTACGGATTTGGTGAGTGCTGCGCTTCTGATGAATCAATTTGAGCCGTTTACCAACAACGAACAAGAACTTCGAGTCGCTTACAAAACGCTACAAGCACAGAAGCCTCACCTTGAAAGTAATGAATACGTTGTCGATTATATTCGTCATCCCGAACACTTAGCCAACATCGACCTCGCCTACGGATACTCAGGTGACAGCTATGTGCTTAATGATACCGAACCTGAGGCATCTTGGGCCTACACAGTGCCTCTAGAAGGAACAACCTTATGGTTAGAGTGTATGGCTGCAATTAACAACGGAGAGCGATCTCCACAGGCAACCACGATTCTCTCCTTCTTATCGCAACCCGAAATCGCCGCTCAAAACGCAATGGATTCATGGTTTGCAACGCCAAGTTCAAAAGCAAAAGCACTCACTTCTCAGGAGTATCAAAACGATCCCGAGCTTTTCCCGAATAAAGAAGTATTAGATCGCAGCTACCTTTATCAGCCGTTAGAACCGAGTAGCATTCAAATTCGCAATCGTATTGTCGACAGTTTGAGATAACTCATGCCAGTATTGAAGAAGCTCTATTTTGTACTTTTACCAACGCTGACATTTGTGCTCCTGATAGCAGGAATCGTGATGTACAACTTCGCATCAAATCATGCTAAGCACATGTATTTGGACAAGGTGCAATCTGATGTGAACACCGCTTTAGTCGCGGCGGAATACGAGCAGCTCGGCTTGTCCTTACTAGTTAAAGATATCGGTTCTTCGTTGCAGTTCCTCCGCTACATTCAAAATCCTGGCGACTACACGACTCTATCGCTATTGGAAAAACGAGTACTCCGAGTATTAAGCCAGAATCACGTCAATCAATTTGGGCAACGCAATGTTTATATCGTGGACCCTAAGTTCAAATTAACGCTTTCGACTCTCAGAGCCGATCCTTTCGAGGGGCTAAAAATCCCTGACAAGATTTATGAAAGAGTCTTCGACATATACACCTCGTTAATCAGCAAGAAGGAACTCTCCTACGAAGGCTTCTCTTATGTCTCGATTAGTGGCGAGCTCAGATATTCGTATGTTGCGGCAATTGACCCTTACCTCCTTCCTCAAGATAAACGTACAAGTAGCAGTTTAAATCGCTACATTTTGATTGCTGACGGACCTCTGATACAACTCTCTAGCTTATTAATCAAATACAATGACGATGACAATATTCAGTTCTTAATCGAGCCATCCTCAGACGCTGCCAACATTGAAAATACCCAATTCGTTATCAAATCAATTGAGCAAACCCAAGATAAAATCAATGTGCAGATGACCAGCCGACATCTCATCGCGCAAGTAAATATTCGAGAACAAAAGTTCAACCATGAGAAAGCCATCATCGCTAAACAAACCTTGTTAGGTGGCTTTGGTACTCTCTTTACGATCATGTTGATCGTACATTTAGTGGTACGTTACCAACTCGTGCGACCGCTTAAAGACTTACTGCAAGAGATATCGATCGGCGGGCTCAAACTTAGATACTTCAAACGCTCATCAGGGCAAAGTGAAATTGATGGTTTAAAGAACGCGTACATAGACTCATTAACAGAGTTGAAGTTCGAAGCCGAATTCGACCAACTCACCAAGCTAGCTAACCGACGCTCTTTCATCAGACACCTTGATGTACGACTAAAAAGCTCGATGAGCCCACACTGCTATGTGGTTTGTTGGGACATCATCGATTTTCGTAAAATCAACGATCTCTACGGGGCAAAAGTTGGTGATAATGTACTGATAAGCTTAGCTAAAGCACTGAAAGAGACACTACAAAACCAACAAGCCTCTTTGGGCTTTAGTTGCAGTGATTACTCTTTAGCCAGACTGGGAGGGAATCAGTTTATCGCGATCTTGGAGATGGGTAAGAACCAAGTGATAAACGAAGAAATTGAGAACATCAACAATACGCTGACCGGCACCACCTTCCTTGACTACTATGGGTTTCGATTATCACTCGCAACAGGTGTTTTACCGCTCGACACGCCAAAGTTCGATGAGATTTGGCACCGATGCATCGATGAAATGTTAGCTAATGCGAAGTCTCATAGTGATGGCGAAAGTCGTATTGTTTATGGCGAAGAGTTGTTACATACCTTGGAACGCCATGACGTTGTAGAGAAAAGACTCTTAGAGTGCTGCGAAAGTGACAACTTTGAACTTCGCTTTATGCCTATTTTTAACGCCAAGACACTTCAGATAGATGGCGCGGAGTGCCTGATTCGTTGCCCAGCCTTATTCGATATCGATGCGGGACCAGAAGAATTTATCCCAGTTGCAGAAAAGAGTAACCTTATTGCCAGGCTCGACATGTGGGTCATTGGCACCGCGATCAAAAGCTATAAAGAGCTTTCAGAACTTCATAAATACAAGGGCACTCTGTCAATTAATATCTCGGCGATGGAGCTCTACAACCGTAATTTTGCCGACAACATCCGTAAAGTACTCGAACGTTATCAAGTGCCACCTGGCAACATTATTATAGAGATTACCGAGACCAGTTACGTGAAAAGTACCAAGCTTACGGTGCAGACTATCGAGAGCCTCAGAAGCTTAGGTTTAAAGGTCTCCCTTGACGATTTTGGTACGGGCTACACAGCGTTTAACCAACTTCTCCACTACCCTGTGGATGAGCTCAAAATTGATAAGAGCTTTATCGATAACATGGTAGACGACAAGGCCGCCCGCAAGATGGTCGAATCTATGGTTAACTTAGGCCACTCTTGTGACACGCTAGTCGTCGGAGAAGGTGTTGAGTCGATAGAACAGTATCATTACCTCAGAAAAGCCAACTGTAACCTAATACAAGGCTACTTCTTCAGTCAGCCACTCACTTATCTGGAATTCATCGAGTTTGTTCGAAACCATAACCCGCAAGCAATTTTAAACCCGCAGTCTGTTAGCAGTTCGAGATCTAACGAGCGAATCGTTGCACTCACTCAAAAGCAGTAACCTTAAACCTAAACCTCAAAGCCTCTCTTCCTATTCAAGCGCGGAAAGCCACTATAGCTATAACTAGTAGTACAACTATCTTCATCAGAGCAGGAGCTCTCTATTGGCTGCACATTGAATGAGGAGGCAAATAAAGAATGGCAAAAGCCATGATAGTGAAGCGGGAGAATGGTGAGCGTACAGTCAACAAAACCTAATGATCTAACTTATCGCTGATGCGGGGATTAACTCTGCATTGTCGTTAGTAGCTCCATCATATCTTTAGAGCTGATGTTCTTCTTATGCCTGACTACAGCGTCAATCATCAATTCTAAATTCCCCGCCGAGATATAATCCTTGAGCACGTCATTAAATTTTTCTTGTATTTCATCACTCGTGTACAAGTGCTCAGGAATAAAAAATAAAAATTGGCTGCCACTACTACGAAACGAGATAGTACTTTCTGGAACCTTTGCCGTCAGAGACTTAGCCGCTGAACTCACCACCAAGTCTCCATATTCAAGCCCATACTTTTGGTTAATCTCATTGAGGTTTCTGATTCGTACAAAGTAAAGGTCGAAATTACCGTTTGTTGGATAGCTGTTCTTAACAAACTGCATGAGCGAGACTCGATTGCGAAAGCCTGTAATAAAGTCCGTAGAATGAAGTTTTCGTTTGATGGAAAAATCGATATAGAAAATGATGCCCGTCATCAACAAAATCAAGACAAGAAAGGCGCTGCTGATTTGGTGAACAACAACAAACTTGCCTACCATGGACGTATTTTCTTCAATAACTGGGCTTTGTAATCGAAACTTTTCGTTAATGAATTCGACTAAGGTGGTGTAGCAAATATCGACTTTCTTCTGCAGCGATTCTTGGGGTAGCTGACCTTGGCTGACCAATTTGATTGACGATTCTAGCGACTTAAATTTTTCAAACTCTGCGGTAAAGTAAGGCTTAAAGTTTGCTGAGCGAATAAAATTAGACGATTCAGTGCTGTTGAACAGAATATCAAAACGACTCCAAGTAATGTCATATGCCAACCAAAGTTCATCATAATCAATCGTCTTTGCATGGCTAACCATCAAGAAGTTTGCATACTCTTTGACAAGTTGAAAAACAAACCATGTTGCCTCATTTTGGCGATTAGAAAAGCTCTTGTTGATGTCATTAATTCGAGTAACGCTGTAGATATTGACGGATAAAACAACCACGGCCAAAGACAAAACAACGACTTTGATTGCGGCCATAGACAACAGCTTCTTCATAATTAGCCTCTACAGGTGAATATCACGAATCTGCCAAATCATCTTGGCATGGAAATCAGGGGTATTAGTCTCAGGATTCGCAGAGAGTGGGTAAATCAACCAAAACGGGCCTTTCTCTCTCACAGACATAAACTCCCCATTCTTTTTAATCGCAATGATGGGTTCATAGGTATCAAAATCTTCTTTGGGCACCGCAATTTTATAGTCATTCAATGCTACGAAAGTGACTTGTGATGATATCGGTAGATCCATATTTTCAAGCACCGTTTGTAACGTCACACCACTATAAACGGTCAGACCCTCGACCCAAGGCAAGGTGGTAGTAATTTCTGTCTGAGGAAGTGACAGGAGTTGCTCTCTACTAAAACCATGCTTTTGCCCAGAGTGGTCGAAAACCGTTAACTCTGAGGCTGCAAAAATCGAAAACGAGCAAAGCCAAAGCATCAACAAGAATACAGTTCTCATTCTAAACTCCATTTAAAAGGTCACTAAATTGAGTCTAGTATAAATTGACCATTTAACTTGTACCGATACCACTCAGATTGATTGGTATCACTTTATTCCGAATGCTCCTACACCTCGCTGTTTTTCAATAACTTCGCCGTTTCTCTGTCTCTTCCATCACCGCTCTCGTTCAGCGCTCCCTACCCGCTTGACGTATTTCTTCTTGACTGGTTAGTAAGAAAAACTCGTATTTTACTCTGCGTAAGTAAACCAATCAGCCTTATGAATACGTATCAAACAACAAAATTAACAATAAATATGAGTAAGTAAGTAGCGAGAATGCTGGTTGCTGCATAACCTTTAATCGAACGTAAGCAACTTTAAGAGACCTAATAACGAGTTCCAGTCGTTTCTTCTCCACCAATTGATCTCGTGTATTGACCTTAGAAAGCTTACTCATTTCATAATCAAGGGAATCGAGAATGAGTTTGAATATAAAAAAATTTAACCCCATGGCGACACTTTCTACCCTAGTAATGACGCTGGTCATGTTTCCTGTTTCTGCTGAAGTTAATCAAGAACAATTCGAATTAGGTAAACAAAAAGCCAAAGTGTGTATGACCTGTCATGGCGCTGATGGCATCTCAACACAAGATCCCTACCCGAACCTTCGCGGTCAAAAAGTGGGTTATCTCATCTCTTCATTGAAAGATTATCAGACTCGAGAAAGAACCAGTGGTTTAGCGATTCTCATGCAGCAACAAGCCGACACGCTCTCAGACCAAGACATCCGTGACATTTCCTATTTCTATTCTGTGCTCGGCAACGAAGCAGGCTCGCTCAGCGATTCAAATTAAGTCAGCGATTCAAAACCTCTAGGCAAGGAGCCTTGTTATGGAACAAGTGACAACGCAATACAGCATTAAGGTCGTGAAGTACTTCATCATTGCATCCTTAGTGTGGGCGATTGTAGGTATGATCATCGGCGTGATTCTCGCCGCGCAATTATATTGGCCAGTCTTAAACTTTGATTCTCAGTATTTCCAATTTGGTCGACTGCGTCCGCTACATACCTCTGGAGTAATTTACGGCTTCGTCGTGAATATCTTGATGGGGACGTCTTTATACATTGCCCAGCGAACAGGCCATTGTGACTTGTTCAACAAAAGCCTTTCATGGATGGTATTTTGGGGCTGGCAATTCATCCTGTTACTTGCGGTCATTTCCTTACCCGCAGGCCACACTACCTCAAAAGAGTATGCGGAGCTTGAATGGCCAATCGACTTGATGATTGTGTTGGTTTGGGTGCTGTACGCGGTGTTGTTCTTTGGCACCCTTGCTAAACGAAAGGTCAGCCATATCTTTGTGGCTAACTGGTTCTTTGCTGCATTCATTATCGTCGTTGCAATGATTTTCATCGTGAACAACCTCGCGATGCCTGTGTTGGCGATGAAGTCCTACTCTGTGTTTGCAGGCGCTCAAGATGCGATTGTTCAATGGTGGTGGGGACATAATGCCGTCGGTTTCTTGCTGACCGCTGGTGTGATTGGTATGAACTACTATTTCATACCCAAAGCGGCGGATCGACCTATCTACTCGTACCGTTTGTCTGTGATCCATTTCTGGGGCTTGGTCGGCTTTTACACGTGGGCCGGAACGCACCATTTGGTTTATTCTTCTGTTCCCATCTGGATTCAGAACATCGGCATCGTTATGTCTTTGATCCTGTGGCTCCCTTCTTGGGCAGGCGCGTTCAATAGCGCAATGACCCTCCTACAAAATAAAGAAAAGCTGAAGTCCGACTACATTCTTTTATTCTTTTTCTCAGCGATTCTTTACTACTGCTTGGCAACATTCGAAGGTCCGCTACTCGCTATTCGCTGGTTCAACATGGTGGCACACAACACCGAATGGATCATCGGGCACGTACATTCCGCGGCTCTCGGATGGGTTGGGATGTCAGGGATAGCGGTTTTTTACTACTTCATTCCACGCTTATGGGGCCAAACCGATCTATGGTCACGACGACTGATTAAATGGCACTTTTGGCTTGCTCATGCTGGCGTCGCCATCTATGCAATAGCACTTTGGATCGCAGGCATCGGCGAGGGATATATGTGGCTCGCTCAAAATGAAAATGGCGAACTGATTTACAGTTTTGTAGAAGCTATGGACTTTAAAGCACCTTGGCTATTCATGCGTTTCTTTGGTGGCGCGCTGTTTGTACTTGGATTGTTCTTAATGGCTTTCAACTTGTACAAAACGGTTCGTATGCCCGTAACAAATGATGCTAAACACACTGTTAATGAAGGAGCTTAAATGATGAGTAAAGACTTTACACATTCAATCGTCATTTTAATTTTGACCACTGTTGTCGTGGCCTCCTTCTCTTTATTGGTCTGGGTAGTGCCAAGCATTGTCCGTGGCGATGATATTGCCAAAGGCAGCTTAGCGATGCCTCTCACACCGATTGAGTTAGCAGGCCGAGACATATACATCAGTGAAGGCTGCCATGTTTGTCACACACAAATGGTTCGCGCTCTAGAGCCAGAAGTGAAGCGTAATGGTCGCCCGAACCAAGAAGCAGACGATATCTATGAGTTTCCTAACTTGTGGGGCTCTAAACGTACTGGTCCTGACCTCACTAACTTAGGTAGAAAGTATTCTGACCAATGGCATGCTATTCACTTAATTGACCCTCGAAAAGTCGTACCGACCTCGATCATGCCCTCTTACCCGTGGCTATTTGAGCAGACTCTAACTGGCGATGATATTAGCGCCAAAATGGAAGTGTTACGTACCTTAGGTGTGCCTTATACCGATCAAGAAATTGGTGATGCCCGTTTGCAAGTAAGAGGCAAAACCAAAGGTGAAGCTCTGATTCGCTATTTACAAAGCCTGGGTAAAGATACGTCACAGGAGGTATCACAATGAGCACATTCTGGAATCTATGGGCGGTACTCTTAACCTTAATATTCTTTGTTCTGATGGTGTCTGTTGTCGTTAAATACTGGCGTAGCAATCACAAGGCCGATCACGACCACACCATTGGCACCTTTGATGGTATTGAAGAGAAAGATGCACCTCCACCTAAGCTGTTATTTATCAGTTATGCAGTGGCATTTCTTTTGTCTGCGGGTTATTTGGTGCTCTACCCCGGGCTTGGAGAATGGGAAGGCTTAGTCGATTGGGAACAAAGCGACGATAAGCTCAGTTCACCATCCACCACTCTCAATGAGCAATTTGCACAAACCAGCGAAACCACGTTAGAGGGATTAGCTGCTGTCCCAGAGATCGTGAACAGCGGTAGGATTCTATTCCAAACTCACTGTGCCGCTTGTCACCGAGATAATGCACAAGGTCAGAAACACTTCCCTAATCTTATCGACCAAGAATGGTTATACGGCGGCAGTGATGAAGCTGTGATCCATTCGATTGCCAAAGGGCGAAATGGAGCGATGCCGGGTTGGAGTGAAATCATGCGCCCAGACGAGGTGGCAAAAGTCTCCTACTATCTAGCCTCCCTCAACCAACGTCATACCGATGTGCCGAAGATTAAAGTCGAGCTCGGTAAAACCTTGTTCGTCCAATACTGTTCGTCTTGTCATGCCGATGGTGCTGTCGCTAACCCAGCGATTGGCGTACCTGATCTTTCCGATGATATCTGGCTTCACGGAGGGAGTATTGAAGAGATTCAGCACACCATCAATTACGGTTTGAACAACCTAATGCCTGCGTTTGATGAGCAGCTCAGTGAGAACGAGATACTCGCGCTTGGGGCTTATATCCGACACGCTGGTGACGTAGAGCAACAACGGCTCGCGAGTTTGAAAGCATCATCTGTTGAGCGCGGAGAATATCTCGCTTATGCCGGTGACTGTGTGGCTTGTCATAGTGCAGAAGGTGGCGAACCCTTTGCTGGCGGCCTACCCTTTGTCACCCCCTTCGGCACCGTGTATTCAACCAACATAACGCCACACACTACCGAAGGTATTGGGACTTATGACTTCGATGATTTCCGAGCGGCGTTAGTCGCAGGTAAAGGCAAGAATGGTTACCTGTACCCTGCAATGCCTTACACCTCCTATCAATACCTCACCGACCAAGACATGGTGGATTTATGGGAATACATGCAGTCAATCACCGCCGTGCCGCGACGCAATGATGACAACAGCATGATGTTTCCATCCAATATTCGCTTAGGTTTGCTTGGCTGGAACATCGTATTCATGGATACCGACCCTATTGATTATGAAGTGCCAGAGGAACTCAAAGGAGAAATTGAGAATGTCGATAAGTGGCAACAAGGCAAATATTGGGTCGCAGGACTTGGTCACTGTTCGGAGTGCCATACACCTCGAAATATTGCCCAAGCACTGATACCAGAACGTATTTTCCAAGGTAACTTGATCGACGGTTGGAACGCGCCTGATATTACAGCCAATGAGCTCTATATCGATGGTTGGGATGAAGCAACACTCACAGACTTTTTACACACAGGACATTCAGACAAAGGCACCGCTTTTGCGGGTATGGCTGATGTAGTGAAAAACAGCCTAAGATTGATGACGCGTGAAGATATTGAGTCGATGTCCTATTACCTACTCAGTGGGGACATCAACAACACCATTGCCAGTGATGCCGTTCAGTTACAGCCTAAAGGGTTTGATGAAGCTGCGTATGCCAGTGAAATCTACACCACGTATCGTCAAACCTGTGGGGCCTGTCATGGTGACGATGGTAAAGGTCGCGATCCAATCGCCCCTACTCTGTTGAACAACGGTATTATCATGCACAGCGACCCATTCAATACCATTGCGGTAACGGTGCGCGGCTTGCAACCCACCTATCTCGACAAAGACAGAAATTTCATGCCAATGGCAAGTTTTGAGGATGTACTGTCGGATCAACGCTTAGCTGAGTTAATCACGTTTGTGCGTTTAAACCTTGGCGACAGAAATGAACCGGTCACGGCTGAGCATGTTCGAGAGGTAAGAGAAACACTTGAAGCAGCAGGCTATGCAGGTGGATTACACACCACACCTGAAATGTACGAAAATCGAGATAAGAACATTAACATACGATAGGCGCTGTAGCTGTGCGTAGCCGATTGGCCCAACAAGCAGCGAACAGCACGTAACTTTTATGTTTGCCTAACAAGCCAAAAGGAGACCACTGTGTCTCCTTTTCTTTTGCCCAAACCCAAGTTTTCGATACTTTGCCGTACAACACAATTGTAACTAACTGATTACACAATTAAGCAGAGCTGCACATAATGCGATCAATCTCGCAGAACAAAGATGACACCAAGTGCATAATATGCAAAATTTTCTAAAGATGTACTAAGGACAGTTATGGATACAACTACACTCATCTACGATACGTTGGAAGGCCTGTCGAGCGCAAAGCCTCAGCAACACGCTCAAATCCGCCAAAATCTATATAACCAATTAGATTTATCATTTGAGAAGCAGTTGGCTTTGTATTCATCAGTTCTTGGTCCAGCAAGTGCTGGTAGATTGACCGATTTGGATAGTGCAGTGATGTCTGCACGCAAGATTGTTGGCTTAGAAAACAGCTAAGCAATCTTCAACCTATCTCAACTTTAACGCTGCCATTGTGCAGCGTTTTTTTATGGACGCTATTTACGATAAGTAAGGTTGGTTACGATAAATGCTGTTAGTTGCGATAAATACGGTTAGTTGCGATAAACGCGGTTAAGAAGATAAGTGCAGTTGGGTCTGTTTTTCAAGTTACACGCATTCTCATTTGGTTAATCTTATGTTCCATTTTTAACAGGTGTGTAACCACAATAATGGCGCTAATGTTAGTAGCACGTTAACCACACATCGGATGGAAGAATCATGAGAGTACTTATTGAATATACACAGACAGGCAAATACCGTGATCATGCGTGGGAAGCATTAACGATTCGTTCAAAAGGCGAAATTCAAGCTGTGACTCCCTCTTATGCGGCTCAGCTTATCGAACAAAACCGCGCCAGCTTATCGACCACTGAAAATCAAGATATCGTCATCCAACCTTAATGGCTTCAAGGGCTACCCCTCCTAGTTCCTTAAATCGAATAGTTCGATGACATAAAAAAACGCTGCACGGATGCAGCGTTTTCTTGTTTCTGGCGTGCCTTGTCTCTAACGTAAAGAGCTTCTAACTTAGATAGCTTCTAACCTAGATAACCTACACAGAGAATTGGATTATTTTGGCAAGTTTTCTAATGCATCAACCATCGTCATTAGCTTATCGACGATTCGCTCACCATCCACTCTCAAACCGTTGTGCTCATACTCGTTGGTAATCCACGCTTTCGAGTTTGGAATATTAGCCAGTGTTTCGCGGCTGTAATCCAGTTCTACGTACATGTCGTCTGCGTAAACGGCACACGCCATCGGAACCGTATTCTTGCTCAACTGCTCTGCATTGTACAAAGTACCCCAATCCGATTTCTCAGCTAATAGATTGGCGGCTTCACGCAATGGCTTCAACGTTTCTAGTTGGTCGAACATCCATGGGTAGACCATTTCTCCGGTAAACCAGAACTCACTACCCGATTGGTAGTTGAAGTGTGGGTACTGCTCACGAACACGATGTGCAGACCAGTTAGACGCTGTACCTTGACAGTAAATCGATTCATGCAAGATTGCGTAAATTGGGTTAGTTAAGTAACCCTGCTCTTGCTGCATTTGATTTAGGAAGCTGTAGCTCAGCTGTCTGTTACCGTTCACTTCAACAAACGCACTCTCCAGTGTGAAATACATTGGAAGGTTTGCTTCGCCGCCACCAAGGTTAATACCTATTAGCTGGAACTGTTCAACTGTGAACACCTGACCGTTTGGCAGTCTCACATCGTTGTTGAGCAGGTAATCAGAGATCTCGCGACACATAGCTTGTGCTTGTGGGAACTGAGCAAAGAAAGCTCTGTTTTTGTCTTCTACACGCTTGTAAGTCGCACGATAAACATCGTCAGCTTCTCGTTCAATAGAAGGAATGCCGCCCGTCACATAACAACGCTGCAAGCTCTGTGGGAACAGTGACAAATAGCTCAGTGTACAGAAGCCACCAAAGCTTTGACCAATCGTCGACCATTGCTTAATACCAAACTGTTCACGAATCGCTTCAGCGTCACGAACGATGTTATCCGCTCTGAAATGCGTTAAGTATTCGACTTGTTGTTCTGGAGACAAATGCGCCAAAGTTTCATGGCTGATAACCGTGCTGTTGCCAGTACCACGTTGGTCTAGAAGCAGAACACGGTAGTTTTGTAATGCACGCTTTAGCCAACCCGATTGACCACTCACCCGTGGAGAAGGAAAACCTGGGCCGCCTTGAAAGTAGATCAACCACGGCAGCTCTTGCGCATCTTTAGCGAGATCAACCAGCTCACGTGCGAAGACTTGGATCTGTTGTCCATCTTTGGCTTGATAATCAAGTGGCAACTCGAAAGAGTGCTGACGGTACAGGGTGGTTCCATCAATAAAGTTAGCTTGCACGCTTCATTCCTTTTTATCTGATTCTAAAGTCATTGGTACGAATAAAAATGGCACCCTTTGGCACCGTAGTTAGCAAGATACGCATAGTAGCTTGTAAATGAAACCGTTTGTTGAACCTGAATGTGAAGGTACTTCATTAAATCGCCAAATTAGCTTTATACGCGTAACAACTTGTGTCAAAACAGAGAGTTTAAGATGTGATCTATTGAGAAGAAGAACAAAAGTGGGACACAAATAAAAAGAGCTTAACGAGGTGAGGATACGTTAAGCTCTTTGGTTTCATCTGTTGTAAATGAGGTTTTTAGGTTGAACAAGCTCAGGCTTTATAGGTTTAGTTTCTATAAGCCAAAGATCTATAAACTGAGCTTCTGTAACTTATAGCTCTATAAAACAAAGCTAAGAAGCCTCGAGCTCACCTGCACCTTGAATTGAACGTTGGCTGTTTTCAACAAGGATAGCCGTCGCCGTTTCTTTCAACGCGCCCCACTCTCCATCGTCAACTTCAATGCCCTCGTTCCACGCCTTCTCTTGAGTTTTAAAAAGCGCTTCCGATTCAATGTGTGTTTGGTAGCCATCTGACAAACGTTCGATATCGAAATCCTGGACGGAAAGCTCGATGGTCATATTGTGGATATGATCGTCCGATGCCAGAGGCAAATCTGATAAAAACAGTTCTGGTGCAACGCAACCACGGTTAAGCACATACAAGGTGCTCTTAGGATTTGAGCCATTATCCCAACGTGCGGTACATGCGATGCCTTTCGCTGCCAGTTTTACAAGCTCACTGTACGCTAACCAACGGTTATGGCAGTTGTTTAGCTCGATTTTCAGCGTCTTTTTACCGACCATTTTTTCAATGGCGTAATCCATCACCACAGGAAGATGACACGCTAAGCTCGCCTTGTGCAGGTCCACTTCAACTGTGTTGTCGCTTGTCACTTGGATGTCTACAGGGCAATCGTCTTCTAGCCCCATAAAGTTGCTCGCATTGTTAAAATGACGAACACCATCCAAGCCAACCATTTGTAAATCTGCCACCATGTTCGCTATCACATCGGCTTCACCACATGTACGACGCATACCCAGAAAGGCTTTATTAACGGCCGCGACCAATTCATTGTGAGAAACGATCATAGCGATTTACCTCCATGTTGAGCATTGATATGTGTAGGAACGTTATGAGAGCCAGCAAGCTCCGCTTCACTTGGTAAGACTGGGAACACCCACTCGTCTTGATGAATTTCGTCAAGCAGCGGTGCGCCTTGGAAGAAGGTCACGCGAACCCAACGATCTGAGCGAGGATCAAACTTAGTAGCACCAAACATAGCTAGCTTGCAACGTAACAGATGCATCGGCAGCGACTCTTTATGAAGCACGTTCATTTGAATGTCGCCCATCGCTTTGTTGCCAAGCGTCCATACACGACGTGCTATCGCACGATGTTGCGGTTGTTTTACCAAGAACTCTGCTAGAGAAAGCTCTGGTGTGAACTGTAATAAGGAGTGGTACAGACGGTAAGCTTGACGACCAATATCTAATGGCAGCTCACGCTCTTCACCAATTTCTTCTCCTCGAACACCGAGCCTTGGCTCTTCTTTGTCCTGAGAGCGATACCAGAACCAGTAGTTGTTATCTGCTTTCGTAAAGTCGGTGGTGATTGCCCAACGGTACTTTTCTTCTAACACAACCAATAGGTCTTGGATCTTTTTGCCACTAGGAAGCGAGAGTGTTTCGCTACAATTCATATGCTCTTGATGGGCGTCCACTAATTCTGGGTACAATTCCATCAAGCATGAGATAAGGATTTCTTGGGCTTCCATACTCATGTGCTTAGATTGTTCAACTAACTGCGCCCATGTATCGCAATGGTTTACAGAAGCTTCTAGTGACTGTTCTGCGTGTTTCAACTCATCAACAGCGGTTTTGTTCAACTCTTGCTGATTTTCATTGATGGTAACAACTTGTTCTAAATGACAAATCGCTTTTTTAACTAATGTACGTAGGGGCTCAATCAATGCCGTATCCGTGTGATTAGCTAACACGTCAGCTAATGCATGCTCACGGGTTGTCATCCATTGATCGACAATACTTGGGTGGTTAATCAGATATGGCGCCATACCTAAACCTGTGGCATTACCCACACCTAGGTAGCGTTGTAAGCCTCTGTGCAAGGTAATCGCTTGTTCACCGCCTTGTTGCTCCGCTAGGTAATGAACCCAATCTAGGCTGAACTCACGCAGCATATAAACAGCACACATTTGAGCACTGAACGATTGATTAAAATCTGGATTCTTTTCCAAGATTTTAAAGTCAGCAATACCAAACTTACCATTACCATAAACCGCTGTGGTTCGTAGGATGTAGCCAACTTCCGCTAGCTCTTTTGGCGTTGGTTGAACACCTTTAGCCAAGTGACTAACAATATGTTCAAACACTCGTACACTTTTGTTGGCACGCGCTAAAACAAGCACATTGTTAGGGTTACGGCCTGCTTCTTGTAGCGGTACATTCGCACGAAGTCTCTCAAGTAGGGTGACATCAACATCACCAAGAACCAGAGCAAACGTTACGTCCCACTTTTCAGCAATTACACGGTCATTTCGTTCGTCGTCTGCAATCTCATCGCAGAAAACAACCAAATGATAAACATGGTTTGGCGTCGCAAGCTTATAGATAACATGACCAAAGCCCTGAGCGTCTAATTGCCATTCATGTTTGGTCACTTTCCATTCTTGCTGCGCCATTTTACGAATCAGAGTTCTAACGAAGCTGATACGTGTTTGGTGCATTGCACCTAGCCTTTCCGGTGCCATGACGACAGTCGCGTCACGTAGTGCTGATTCAGTGTAGGTAGAACGATGTGCATCCATTTTGCTCACCACCTTATAGTTATAGGATTTTGCTAGCCATTCAGAACCGATCGTTGCTGTCTTTTGAAGCATATATAGCGACAGTATGTTGGTTAGCTTTCACGTTTTTAATCGTTATTGATATTATCGAGGCAAGCGAACTCGCCACTTATTATTTGTCCTGACTAGATCGATTGACCTAAATACGTGCCGCCCGGTGTATCTTCACCAGTACGGTTTTTATCTTCCTTCCGGAATCTTGTATCAGCCTTCTTTCAAAGGCTCACACCTTGTTTATCTTCAGTTTTTAGAGAGCTTTATCTCTACATTTTCTTCTTTATACCGGCATTGATGTTTTATAAGCCTTGATCTTTCGCCATCTTGATTGCGATTTGAGGCGCATTCCAAAGTGATGGCAGCAAGATTAAGGACACCGGTACCGCTGTGATAACTATGAATGATTGCAGCGCTGAAATACCGCCGGAACCTAGGGAAATCAGAATCAATGCTGTTACCCCCATCATCACACCCCAGAAAGTACGAATAATTGCGTTAGGCTCTGTCTCACCGCTGACTACCACACTGATGGTGTAAGTCATTGAGTCACCTGTCGTTACGATGAAGATCGTCGTCAAGATCAAGAACAGAATAGAGATAAGCATTGGCATTGGTAGTTGCTGAGTTACTGCCAGTAGCGCGCCAGGTAAATTAAAGCCTTCGAACGCTTTACTTACGCTGCCTGGGTCTGCAATTTCAAACGCAAGGCCAGAACCGCCAACAATGGTGAACCAGAAACATGTTACGAACGGTGCAATAAGACTGATGGTTGATACCAATTGGCGAATACTACGACCGCGTGAAATACGTGCGATGAAGATTGCCATCATTGGGCCGTAACCTAAGAACCAACCCCAGAAGAATACTGTCCACCAGCTCAACCAACCTTCGTCACCACGGTATGTTGCCATTGGGATGAAGTTGTCTATCATGCTGCCTACACCTTGGATGTAGCCATTGAAAATGAAGTTTGTTGGGCCGAAGATCAGAATGTAGACCATCAATGACATTGCTAAAATTACGTTGTAACGGCTTAGCATTTGCATTCCGCGGTTAAGACCACTTAATGCCGACAATGTGTATAGAACGATAGCGAACAGGATGATGATAAGCTGCGTCGTGAAGCCATCAGGAATATCAAACAGTGCGTTCAGTGCGTAGCTCACTTGCAAGCCTAAGAAGCCGATAGGACCAATGGTGCCCGCCGCTACTGCGACAATACAACATGCATCAATCAATGCGCCGGTGTGACCTTTCAATGCTCGCTCGCCTAAAACTGGGTAAAGCAAAATACGAGGTTTAAGCGGTAAGCCTTTGTCGTAGTGAAGGTGCATCACCACAATAGACGTTAAGCTACCGACAATGGCCCATGCTAGAAAACCCCAGTGCATGAAGGATTGCGATAAAGCATTCACCGCGCCTTGCTGTGCGTTTTCTTGTGCGCCGTACAATGGTGGTGGGCTAACGTAGTGAGCGATAGGCTCTGCTGCTGCCCAAAATACACCGCCACCTGCCAGTAGCGTACAGAAGATGATCGCCATCCAACGGAAGCCGTCCATTTCAGGTTTAGCGATGCCGCCTAGGATAACCTTGCCTGTTCGCCCTGCCGCCAGGCCAAGACCAATAAGAAAAGTCAGAAGAAGAAGCATTTGCCAGTAAGGACCGAATACTTTTACAGACCATGCAAAGCCCGTATTTACTAGGCTTGATAACAGCTCGCCATCAAATAGAGCAAGTGCCACGAACAGAGCGATAAAACCGCCGCTGTACCAAAGTGCTGGGTTGGATAGGCCTAATTTGTCTGACGTAGACTCAGACTCGTTTGTGTTGCTTTTTGCATTAATTGTTGTGTGTGCTTGACCCGCATTTAAGCTTGAAGATTTCACGCTATTGGTTAAATCAGACATACTCTGACTCCAGAGGTTTCTTTGCAGCTGTCATTTGAATGATGACTACAAGGGTGTATTTAACACCTGCCCTATTGTTTTTTGTGTTGGGCAGGCTAATCCATGTTTGGGTTACCGCGTTGCGAAATAGACCGTTGTTCCTTTTGAATAGTGAAATTGGTTTAAGCAGCACTTGCTTATTGAACGTTTGTTAGAAGGCTGCTAATTCGATGATGGCTCGCGAGAAACCGTTAACCCTTGGTTTGAGGCTCTAGGCCATCTTTCAAGAAGTTAAACCAGTTTTCTCCCAAGACTTGCCCAGCTTCAGACTCGCTGAAACCATGACGCATCAATCCGTTATATATGTTTTCCATACCCGCACTACCACAGAACCAAGGCAACGCATCTGGCCAACCTGAGTTGTTCGCAGAGCCTTCGCCGTAGTCCATTGCTTTAGACCAACGACCATTTCTCATCCATTCAAGAACGGCTTGAGGTTGGTTTATGCATAGGTCACTGCCAATACCGAGGTGCTCTACGCCGACCATGTCAGCCGTAGTCGCAACCATCTGGCAGAAATCTTCCAAGGTACATTGGCTGCCGTTTGGTAGGTGGAATGGGTACAAGCTGAATCCGATTAAGCCGCCGCGTGCGGTTAGAGCTTTAATTACATCGTTTGATTTATTTCGTAGTGCATCATGAGCAAACGTCGGGTTCGCATGGCTGATACAAATAGGACGAGAAGACAAGTCGATAGCTTCAAGTGTTGAGCGCTCTGCACTGTGAGACATATCTATGATCATGCCCACTCGGTTCATCTCTTCGATGGCTTGTTTACCAAAGCGAGTAATACCTGTGTCGTTCTTCTCGTAGCAACCCGTCGCCAATAAGCTCTGGTTGTTGTACGTCAGTTGCATGATCAAAAGACCTTGCTTACGCATCACTTCGATAAGACCGATCTCATCGTCGATTGGAGAACAGTTTTGAGCACCAAGTAAAATGCCGACTTTGCCAGTTGCTTTTGCAGCCTCAACATCAGCCATTGAGTGAATCGGCATGATAAGGTCTGCGTTCTGCTCGAATCTTAAATTCCATTCTGCAAAGCGAGATAAGGTTTCACGAGCCGTCTCGTGGTAAACCGCGGTAGCGTGAACTGCTGTAATGCCGCTCGCCTTTAGTGTTTGGAAATATTCTCTGTTCCAATTGCAGTATTGCAATCCATCTATAACAATCCGTTGCTGGTACATAACCACTCCTATTGAAAGCTCAGTGTTCTAGCTCGGTTTTGAAAACACGCTCAAATAACATGTTTTCAAAAATGGGTTAAATCACTTGTCTAAGTTCGTTTGCTGCTTTGGTTTGAATGTTGGCCTGACTCTGTGAATCAGGCCAATTCGATAGCTGGATAGCTAGGAAGTTAATTCAGCTATCCAATTCTTATTTAGAAAGTGGATTAGTAAGGACGTTGGTAAGCCGTCTTAACCACTGTGTAGAACTCTTTCGCGTATTGACCTTGCTCACGAGGACCGAAGCTAGACTCTTTACGACCACCAAACGGTACGTGGTAATCCGTGCCTGCTGTTGGTAGGTTGACCATCACACAACCGGTCTGCGCTTGTTGCTTGAACATTGCGCTAGTACGTAGGCTCTGAGTAATGATGCCGCCTGTTAGACCGAAGCGAGTGTCGTTGGTTGTCGCAATCGCTTCTTCTAGGTCAGCGACACGAATCACACTTGCCATTGGTGCGAACACTTCTTCTTGGTTCACTTCCCAATCGTTCTTAGTGTTCAAGAACAGCGTTGGAGACATGTAGAAACCTTCGTGCTTCATACTCAAGCGTTCGCCACCAAATGCCAGCTCACCGCCGCTTTGACGTGCTTTCTCAACCCAACCTAGGTTTGCTTCAAGCTGGTTTCCGTCAACAACTGGGCCCATGAACACACCCTCTTCCAGTGCGTGACCCACTTTCAGCTCGCTCATACGTTTAATCAGTGCTTCAACGTATTGGTCGTGAATGCTATCCATAACCACAAGGCGAGAAGACGCGGTACATTTTTGGCCTGCGCCAGAGAAAGAACCTGCAATCGTTGCATCAACCGCAGTTTGGATATCAGCATCGTCAGCAATAACAAGTGCGTTCTTACTGCCCATTTCTAGTTGGCATCGAACGAAGTTTGGCGCTGTAGCCGCTGCCACTTTACGACCCGTATCAACAGAACCGGTAAAGCTCACACCGTTCACTTCTTTAGAGTTGATCAGTGCATCACCTACTGTTGAACCGCTACCCAGTACAAGGTTAAACGTACCTGCAGGGATACCTTGGCGGTGGATGATCTCTGTAAGCGCGACCGCACTTGCTGGTGTTAGGTTTGCTGGTTTCCAAATAACGCTGTTACCGAAAGCCAATGCTGGAGCAATTTTCCAAGCTGCTGTTGCTGTCGGGAAGTTCCAAGGAGAGATAATGCCGATAACGCCCACCGCTTCGCGAGTCACTTCAACAGAAACACCCGGGCGTACAGAATCTGCGTTGTCACCAATTTGGCGAAGCACTTCAGCCGCAAAGTATTGGAAGAACTGACCTGCACGGTAAATCTCACCGCGACCTTCAGCAAAAGGCTTACCTTCTTCACGAGATAGCAAAGTGCCCAGCTCATCACAACGGGCAATCAGCTCATCACCAATCGCTTGAAGCACCGCTTGCTTGCGTTCAATCGGCGTTTTTTCCCACTCTGGTTGAGCGTGTTTCGCCGCTGAAATCGCTTGTTGAACTTGTTCAGCACTTGCTTGTGCAAAGTTGCCAATATTTTCAGAAATATCTGATGGGTTAATGTTCGCTACGGTGCTTACACCCGCTTGCCATTCGCCGCCAATGTAAAGTGCGTTTTCTGCTTGAACATTCTGTAAGTGAGTCATCATTCTGTCCTTGTAACGTTAGGTTGCGGTTGAGTCTGGCAACCATCGGATTAATTAATAAATTGTTAATTCATATAGAGAATAAGTATTAATTTTGTATCTAGACGTAAAACTATTCGCTTGTATTAGTAAAGATCTGCGTAGACAAACAGCTTTGATTGGCAAATTGCCTCAGTTCACAGTCCATTTATTCAGGTTGAGACGCCGATGCATAAACCACGAACTCAACCAACATCTCTTCTCTAGCTAGCCCTGCAACAACGACTGCTGCACGATTTGGATAAGGTGCGTTGAAGTATTCTCCGTATACGCTGTTTACCGTTTTCAGGTATTCACGGTCAGTCACGTAAATCAGAACCTGCAGCACAGAATCCATCGATTCGCCTGCACACTCCAAGGTATGAACAAGGTTGTTAAAAGTCTGACGCGTTTGCGCTTCAATACCGCCTTCTACTACTGCGCCCGTTTCATCGATTGGAATCTGCGCAGTGTATAGAGTGCCGTTATTAACGATTGCCCACTCTAGTGGTGCTTTTGAAGCAAAAAGAGAGGTTTTTACTGGGTGTTTTTTAGTTTGTGCGTTCACGATTTCATCCAACTTTGTAACAACTATGTTTCAAGATGGTTAAATACTGCACCTTGACGCCTGATAAATCTAACGGTAAATTTTGTGCATTTGATAAATAAAATCTATCACCTTGCGAAAAGTAAGGTATAGCAAGGGCTAGAGAAGGATCGGAGTCATGAGTATTAAGCTACAACAGTTAAAACATTTCGTTTTGGTGGTCGAAGAAGGTGGATTTAGAGCGGCATCTCACCGTGCAAATCGATCGCAAGCGGCACTTTCGACTTCGATAAAAGAGTTGGAAAAAATACTCGGCCAACCTCTGTTTGAAACAGGCAACAAATCGACACTGACGCCTTTTGGAGAAATATGTTTGCCCAAGATCATTCAATTTCTGAACGTTTACAAAGCATTAGACAATGACTTACGCGCAGCGGCAGCAGGACAACAAGGAAGAGTTCGAATAGCGAGCGTGCCTTCGGTGGCCGCAAAACTCATCCCTAGTGTTTTAGGGGCATTTTGTGAGCAGTACCCGAATGTAGAAGTGAGTTTGATTGATGATAATGCGGCAGGGGTAGAAGCAAGATTACTCTCTGGCGAGGTGGATGTTGCCCTCGGTAATAGCTCCCATTTAGAAGAAGAGAGCATCGACTTCACGCCTTTGCTTTCTGATCCTATCGGTGTGGTGTGCCTCAAAGATAACCCTATCGCCTCTCAACAGGAAGGAATCGAATGGCAAACCTTGTTAAAGCAGCCCTTCATTCGTAACGGGACTTGCACCCTACTGGACCCAACACCTGCGCGCATGCTCAGCGAACAAGCCCTGTACTCTGTCGAGAACATTACCTCGCTTTTTTCGGTGTTAGAGCTCGGGATAGGCGTGACCACGCTACCTA
The DNA here is from genome assembly GCF_041470465.1 of Vibrio sp. 10N.261.55.F4. Classification (NCBI taxonomy): domain Bacteria; kingdom Pseudomonadati; phylum Pseudomonadota; class Gammaproteobacteria; order Vibrionales; family Vibrionaceae; genus Vibrio; species Vibrio sp. 10N.261.55.F4. The sequence continues at coordinate 52,530 of NZ_JBFRMM010000040.1, forward strand.
AGCTGGCTTTCCCAACCAATGAAACCCGCTTGGTGTGGATTCCGCTAATTGACCCACCCTTGCAACGACAAATCGGCATTTTCAGACTGTCTGATCGTACGATCTCGCCACAAGCACAGGCTTTCCATGACTTATGTATTCAATACCTCAGTTATGAAGAGTCATAAGAGAGCCTAGATTAAGTAAATTAGGCAGCGCTCTGCTGCCATTTACTTCCTCAAAACTCGGTGTTTCTTCTCCGCACCATGCTTCTCGCACACCCAGTCCCCCATTTCACTCCTATATCATCAACATTTAGGCGCTGAATTTTCACTCTCGCGCACGCAAATAGTGACAAGCTGACGACAATATAAAAAATATTCGCTTATTGATAAGGAACGACGTACGTTTAATTTACCAGAAAAACCAGATCTTCCATCATTGCCTCAAACAAGCTTAACCCCTACCAAAATCACACTTCACAACTCAGCTTGTAAATGAACCTAAGTGTTTGAATAGTCTTAATTGATAAGATCATAAGTTGAAAATTTAGCTCGCTACTCCCTTCTAAAAAGACCCTCTTTTTCACAAGGATAAAGCATCTTAAATATTCATGAATAAAGTGATAGAACTATTACTTTCATAAATGAAAAACATTAATTTCAAAAATGGAATTATTGATATCAATATTTGTCGTTTTGATCACATAATTTTAGGCGTAGTTTATATTTTGTCGAAACGAGAGCGAACTAGTTTATATCGTTCTATTTCGTCAGGAGATATAAGACCAGCAAGATTATCTCTTTGTTAACAAGCAAATGCGAGTAGCAAGACATATTCAAACTGTGTTTTATATGAGCTTACACTGTTAAATATAAGGTTTTATTATGAGGCTTAATGGGATAAGTGGTGACATTCTTGTTGCTGCTAAAAGAGTTGTTCTCTGCCAAGTAGTATTAGCCGTCGGTGTAGTTTTATATGAAGTGTTTTTTGGTAATAAAGTAGATATGGAATCGTCGGCTTTGGGTATCGGAATTGCGATGCTACCTCCGCTGTTTGGTTTTATATATGCAAGCCTAAAGGTGCGCAAGAATCCTAATTATAGTTTACGTGACTTAATGCAAATGAGTCGTGTCGTGAAAATAACTTATACGTTCTTAATGTTTATCTTGGCGTTCCAGTTTTTCAAATTGGATAACCCAGTAATATTGTACGCATATATTCTCACTATGGTTGGGTACTTCTTAACACCATTTATTACTGCCTCTACAAGATCGGAGTACGTGTAGTATGGATCAAGTAACTACCGCTCACGAATACATAGAGCATCACTTAACCTTCTTAACTACAGGTGATGGTTTCTGGGCGTTCAACATCGACTCGATGTTGGTATCTTGGATTACGGGTTTACTGTTTATTGGAGCTTTTCGATACGTAGTGACTAAGGGCACCAGCGGTGTTCCAGGTCGATTTCAATGTTTTATCGAACTGATATTTGATTTTGTAAACAACCTAGTAAAAGAGATTTTTCAAGCGGAGGATAAATTAATAGGGCCACTGGCATTAACCACTTTTGTTTGGGTGTTGTTAATGAACGCGGTCGATTTATTACCAATAGATTTCATACCAGCATTAAGTCGTGCAATGGGTCTAGAACACTTTAGAGATCTACCAACGGCGGACGTAAATATTCCAATGTCGATGGCACTCGGTGTATTTATCTTACTGTTGACTTATACATTTAAAAATAAAGGATTGAAAGGCTTTATCAAAGAGCTTACTACGCAGCCATTTGATAACCCTCTTTTATACCCTGTTAACTTAGTTCTTGAATTAATAACATTAATTTCAAAACCTATATCACTAGGCTTACGATTATTTGGAAACATGTATGCAGGTGAGATGATATTTATTCTGATCGCATTAATGCCATGGTGGATGCAATGGGCACTGAGTGTTCCTTGGGCACTATTCCACATATTAATCGTATTCTTGCAAGCATTTATATTTATGGTGCTGACCGTTGTTTATTTAGGTATGGCAACAGAAGAACACCACTAATTAATAACTAAAAAATTTAACTAACAAATTATTTATCGGAGATACAAATGGATATCGTAAGCGCAGTTTTATATGTAGCAGGTGCATTACTGATCGGTTTAGGTGCAGCAGGTGCAGCATCTGGTATTGGTAACTTAGCAGGTAAATACCTTGAAGGTGTTGCGCGTCAACCAGACCTTACTCCAATGCTTCGTACTCAATTCTTCATCATGATGGGTCTTGTGGATGCAGTACCGATGATCGGTGTTGGTATCGGTCTATACATCATCTTCGCCGTGGCTTAATCAAACCGCTTTGAAAGATCGATTTGTAAATAATCAAGATTTAGTGAGGAAGGTATGAACTTAAATGCAAGCATGTTTGGACAAGCAATCTCATTCGTGATTTTTGTTTGGCTCTGCATGAAATATGTATGGCCCCCTCTCACCGCGATGTTAGACGAGCGCCAAAAAGAAATCGCTGATGGTTTACGCCACTCAGAGAACGCTGCGAAAGAGCTAGAACTAGCAAAATCAAATGGCGCGCAACTCATCGAAGATGCCAGAAAAGATGTGACTGAACTGGTTGAACAGGGCCGAAAACGCCGCAATGAAATCATCAGCTTAGCGCAACAAGAAGCCGAGCAAGAAAAGGCACGCATCTTAGAACAAGGTAGAGCTGAGCTAGAAGGCGAACGCCAAAAGATACGCCGTGAACTTCAGGCAGATATGGCAGACGCAGTAATTCAAAGTGCACAGAAACTGATTAGCAAAAACCTAGATTCCGCAACGAACCGAGCGCTAGTTGACCAAATGATTAGCGAACTCTAAGGAGAGGCAATATGTCAGATTACACCAATATTGCTCATCCCTACGCCAAAGCATCGTTTGAATTTGCTTTAGGTGAAAACCAGTTACAAGAGTGGCACTCAATGCTGTCCATTCTTGTGGCTGTCGCGGAAGAAGAAACGATCGCTAGTCAGATTTCTTCAGCAGAAGGTGCTTCTACACACCAAACAGAAGAGCTGGCAAACCTCATCATTCATATTTGCCAAGGACTCGTTGATGACCACGTCATTAATCTTATTCGAGTATTGGCCGAGAACGGCCGCCTTTCTGTTGTAAGAGACCTGTTTGAATTGTACTGCGAGCTAAAGGACGAACATGAACGTGTAGTGCCTGTCACTGTCACCAGTTCAGAAATGCTGACACAAGATCAAGTTACGTCACTAACAGCTGCACTTGAGAAGAAATTAGAGCGTCAGGTTGAAATGAAGCAGGTTATTGATGACACGTTAGTAGGTGGAATGGTCATCAAGGCGGGTGAAACCGTTATCGATGGTTCTTTAAACACATCAATTGACCGATTGGCTCATCAACTTCACGCGAGATAGGTAACAATTATGCAATTAAATTCAAATGAAATCAGCGATCTAATCAAAGAACGCATCTCGAAATTTAATGTGAGCACCGAGGCTCGCAATGAAGGCACTATCGTATCGGTTCGTGATGGCATCATCACAATCAATGGCCTTGCTGATGTTATGCAAGGCGAGATGATTGAGCTACCAGGTGGCAAATACGCACTCGCACTTAACCTCGATACGCACTCAGTAGGTGCGGTGGTTATGGGCCCCTACACTGACCTATCTGAAGGTATGAAAGTGAAAGGTACAGGTCGTATCTTGGAAGTCCCCGTCGGTAACGGTCTTCTTGGCCGTGTTGTGAACACATTAGGCGAGCCAATCGATGGCAAAGGCCCAATAAGTTGTGACCGACTCGACCCTGTAGAAGTGATTGCACCCGGTGTAATCGAACGTAAGTCTGTTGATCAGCCAATTCAAACTGGCTATAAAGCGGTTGATACCATGGTGCCAATCGGTCGTGGTCAACGTGAACTTATCATCGGTGACCGTCAGACGGGTAAAACAGCGTTAGCTATCGATGCGATCATCAATCAGAAAGATTCTGGCATCAAATGTGTGTATGTAGCGATTGGCCAAAAAGCCTCCACTATCGCTAACGTGGTTCGTAAACTCGAAGACCACGATGCGCTTAAAAACACCATCGTAGTCGTGGCATCAGCATCAGAGTCTGCAGCGCTTCAATACCTAGCCCCTTATGCGGGTTGCACCATGGGTGAATACTTCCGTGACCGCGGTGAAGATGCGCTGATCATCTATGATGACCTATCAAAACAAGCCGTTGCTTACCGTCAAATCTCATTGCTATTGAAACGCCCACCGGGTCGTGAAGCCTTCCCTGGCGACGTATTCTACCTTCACTCACGCCTACTAGAACGTGCAGCACGAGTGAATGCAGAGTATGTAGAGAAGTTCACTAACGGTGAAGTGAAAGGCCAAACAGGCTCATTAACGGCGCTTCCTATTATTGAAACTCAAGCGGGAGACGTATCAGCGTTTGTACCAACCAACGTAATCTCAATCACCGATGGTCAGGTTTTCCTTCAAACCCAATTGTTTAACTCAGGCTTACGTCCTGCAGTAGACCCAGGTATCTCGGTATCTCGTGTGGGTGGTGCGGCGCAATGCAAGATCATCAAGAAACTGTCTGGTGGTATCCGTACTTCATTAGCTCAATATCGCGAGCTGGCGGCCTTTGCTCAGTTCTCTTCTGACTTAGATGAGATGACGCGCAAACAGCTAGACCATGGTGAGCGTGTTACCGAATTAATGAAGCAAAAACAATACTCTCCAATGTCAGTCGCTGAGCAAGCAACGGTTATCTACGCAGCAGAGAAAGGCTACTTGGTCGGTGTTGAGCTAAACAACATTGCCCGTTTTGAAGAAGAGCTGATTGCTTATGCCAAAGGTCAGAACCCTGCGTTGTTCGAAAAAATCAACGCGACAGGCGATTACAATGACGAAATCGACGGTGCTCTTAAAGAGATCCTAGAAGGTTTTGTTGGGATGAAAGCTTGGTAAGTGCTCCGGTTTGTTAGCTGGAAATCAAAACAAATAGGAGCAGATTATGGCAAGTACTAAAGAAATTCGCACCAAGATAGCCAGTGTTAGTAACACTCAGAAAATCACTAGCGCAATGGAAATGGTTGCAGCAAGTAAGATGCGCAAGGTTCAAGACAACATGACGCTAACTCGCCCCTACGCCGAGAACATGCGAAAAGTTATCTCTCATGTTGCATCGGGTTCCCTGGAGTACCAGCACCCTTACCTGCAACAGCGTGAACCTAAGCGTGTCGCTTACATCATTATCTCGTCCGATCGCGGCTTGTGTGGTGGCTTGAACTCAAACTTGTTCAAGAAAGTGTTAGAAGAAATGGAGCAATGGCGCACCAAGGGAGTCGAGGTAGAAACAACCTTAGTGGGATCTAAGGCTATCTCGTTCTTCCAACGCGGCGGCAACGTTATTGCACAAACGTCAGGTCTTGGCGATACACCTAAGTTAGAAGACATCTTAGGTACGGTGAATGCGATGCTCGGGCATTACGACGAAGGTAAAATCGATAGCTTGTATCTCGTTTACAACCAGTTCGTCAACACCATGGTTCAAGCGCCAACGACCTTGCAGTTGCTCCCCCACCCTTCGGATTCTGAGGAAGGTGGTGAGCCTAAAAAAGCGCGTCGTTGGGACTACATCTATGAGCAAGCACCCAAAGACATACTCTCAGAACTGTTACATCGATACATCGAATCGCAAGTGTATCAAGGCATTGTTGAGAGCATTGCCTGTGAGCAAGCAGCCCGAATGGTCGCTATGAAAGCGGCGACTGATAACGCAGGCCAACTCATTGATGACTTGCAGTTGGTCTACAACAAGGCGCGTCAGGCTGCCATTACCCAAGAGCTGAGTGAAATAGTCTCAGGTGCCCAAGCTGTCTAGGGCTAGAAAAGACTGGGTCAAGAACAGAATTTGAGGATTTAAGAATGAGTGTTGGAAAAATAGTTAAAGTAATCGGCGCGGTGGTTGACGTCGAGTTCAGCGGCGGCAACAGCCCACGCGTTTATGATGCATTGAAAGTGACTAGCGACGAAGCAAGCTCGTTAGTATTGGAAGTACAACAACAACTGGGTAGCAATATCGTTCGTTGTATTGCAATGGGTACGTCAGATGGCTTACGTCGTGGCCTAACGGTTGAAAACACAGGCTCTCCAATCACGGTTCCTGTCGGCGAAGAAACGCTAGGCCGTATCATGAACGTGCTTGGTCAACCTATCGATGAGTGTGGTGAAATCGGTCAGAAAGAAAACTACGAGATTCACCGTGAAGCCCCTTCTTATGAAGAACAAGCAAACAGCACTGAGCTTCTAGAAACAGGCGTTAAGGTTATCGACCTTATCTGTCCATTCGCTAAGGGTGGTAAAATTGGTCTGTTCGGTGGTGCTGGTGTAGGTAAAACCGTCAACATGATGGAGCTTATCAACAACATCGCCAAAGCCCACTCAGGTCTTTCTGTATTTACCGGTGTAGGTGAGCGTACTCGTGAAGGTAACGACTTCTACTACGAGATGAAAGAAGCGGGTGTACTAGACAAAGTAGCCATGGTTTACGGTCAAATGAACGAGCCACCGGGAAACCGTCTACGTGTAGCACTTACAGGCCTAACTATGGCTGAGCGCTTCCGTGATGAAGGTCGTGACGTACTGTTGTTCATTGATAACATTTACCGTTACACGCTTGCGGGAACAGAAGTATCAGCTCTGCTAGGTCGTATGCCTTCAGCAGTAGGTTACCAACCAACACTGGCTGAAGAGATGGGCGTACTTCAAGAGCGTATCACGTCAACAAAACAAGGCTCTATCACCTCTATCCAAGCAGTATACGTACCTGCGGATGACTTGACTGACCCATCGCCAGCAACAACCTTTGCTCACTTAGATGCGACCGTTGTACTGTCTCGTAATATCGCGGCATTGGGCCTCTACCCTGCAATCGACCCATTGGATTCAACATCTCGCCAATTGGACCCGCTTGTGGTTGGTCAAGAGCACTACGACATTGCACAAAAAGTCCAAACAACGCTGCAACGTTACAAAGAGCTAAAAGACATCATCGCGATTCTTGGTATGGATGAGCTGTCTACTGAAGACAAACAGACCGTATCTCGCGCTCGTAAGATTGAACGTTTCTTAACTCAGCCTTACCACGTAGCCGAAGTGTTTACAGGTCAGAAAGGTGTATTCGTACCGCTAAGCGAAACACTAAGAGGCTTTAAAGGCCTGTTAGGCGGCGAATATGACGATATCCCAGAGCAAGCATTCTTGTACTGTGGTTCTATCGACGAAGTGCTTAACAAAGCAAAATCACTCTAAGAGGCAGGTGCACCATGGCTATCGGAATTACAGATAATACATTTCAACTTAATATTGTAAGTGCGGAAGGTACGCTGTTTTCAGGTCCAGCGTATGCCCTAGCCGTTTCTGGCGCTGATGGTGAGCTGGGGATCCGCCCGGGTCACTCCCCGCTTCTCAGTAAAATAAAGCCAGGCGTGACTGTGTTTGTCACAGATCCTAAGTCAGAGGGACAAGTGCTCTATGTTTCTGGCGGGATGCTGGAAGTTCAGCCGGATGTGGTTACGTTATTAGCCGACACGGCCTTGCATGGTAAAGACATTGACCGCGCTCGCGCAGAAGAAGCGAAATATGCCGCTCTAGAGAACATCAACAAGGGCAACATAGACATTAACTTTGCACAAGCTCAGCTAGAACTAGCGAAAGCCGTTGCTCAGTTACGTGCATCAGAGCTAACTTCTTCTCACACAAGACACTGAGAATAAGCGTTATTGGCCGTTAGCTGTGCTAGCAAACAAATACAAAAAAGGCTCACTAACTAGTGAGCCTTTTGATATCTGCGTAACGTAAAACCTAGGTCTAACGTTGCTTGATGTTCAAACGAATAGTTTTAAAAGATTCGTTTTAGAAAAGCAGTTTAGAGCAGTCGTTTAGAACTGTAGTTTAAAAGAACTCAATCGAATTACGGCCGCTTTTGTCATCACGTGTTGGCTTTGGCGTATCCGCTTTCTTTTTCGGTTTCTTCTCTTTTTTCTCTTTCTTTGGTTCAGCCTTTGCGCTTAGCATTTCTGCTTTGCTTTTCTTAGATTCCTTCTTCTTAGAATCCTTTTTAGACTGACCTTTCTTCGCCTTGTTCTCTTTTTTAGGCGCTTCTTTCTTTTTCGGCTTTTCTGATTCTTCTTGTACTGGCTGATCACACACCACTACATAGTATTCTTGGTTGAATTCAAAGAAGTCGCCATCGTACATTTTACGACGCTTACGGGTTTCTAGCTCACCATTTACCGCTACGTAGCCTTCAGAGATGATGTGCTTAGCTTCACCGCCACCACTCACTAGGTTAGCAATTTTAAACACTTTGTAGAGCTCGATTGGCTGTGATGAAACATCAATACCAATTGCTTCAATTTCAATCTCTTCGCCTTCTTCGCCCAGCTCTTGGCCTTCGTAATCAGCGTCTTCGTAATGTTCTTGGTCCATGGTGACCTCTACCTAAATATGTACTTCTGAAATATTGGGCGCAGTGTAATCTTAAAACAACGAAATGACCATGTTGAATTCAACCAGAGCCCATTTGTTTTAAATAAACCCTCTGCGTTATAAAACACCACCAACATTCGAAAGACTCACCAACTGCTTAGTATATTCATGCTGAGGATTACCAAACAAAGTCTCAGTGTCGCCCTTCTCTATTACCTCGCCAGCTTTCATGACGATGGTGTAATGACACAAGGATTTCACGACATTCAGATCATGACTGATAAACAAATAGGTCAGGCCATACTTTTCTTGAAGTGACTTCAGCAAATCCAATACTTGAGCTTGAACGGTTCTGTCCAATGACGATGTTGGTTCATCGAGCAGGATAAACTCTGGCTTTAAAATCAAAGCACGAGCAATCGCAATACGCTGCCTTTGACCGCCAGAAAACTCATTTGGGTAACGGTGACGCGTTTCAGGGTCGAGATCGACCTCTTTCATTACGTCACAGATGCGTAGATCAAGTTCAGTATCGTCCAATTGCTGATGTACCAATAAACCCTCACCAATCACTTGAGCGACCGACATTCTCGGGTTTAGCGCAGAAAACGGGTCTTGGAAGACCACTTGCATGCGGCTTCTAAACGGAAGCATCTGTTTTCGATCTAAACCTTGAAGCTGTTCACTCGAGTAGGTGATTGACCCTTCACTATCTACCAGCTTAAGTATCGCCATACCGGTCGTCGATTTACCAGAACCACTTTCGCCAACCAAACCGATTGAGTGCCCTTTCTTCAAAGTGAACTCCATGTCGGTCACAGCTTTAACATGAGAAATGGTGCGCTTGAATAAACCGCCCGTGATCGGGAACCAAACACGAAGTTGATTTACATCGAGTAGCGGTTTGCTTTCGGGTGACACAGGAACGGGCAAACCTTTCGGATCAGAGTTAATAAGTTTTTGAGTGTAAGGGTGAGCAGGCGCGTTAAACAGGGTATGACAGTCGTTACTTTCGACCAAGCGACCATCTTTCATTACTGCTACTCTGTCGGCAATCTTACGAACGATACTCAAGTCATGAGTAATGAAAAGCATTGCCATACCCAGCTCTTGCTGCAGGTCTTTTAGAAGGTCGAGGATCTGCGCTTGCACCGATACATCCAAAGCCGTTGTCGGCTCATCAGCAATAAGCAGCTCTGGTTCATTGATCAGTGCCATCGCGATCATCACGCGCTGGCGTTCTCCACCAGATAGCTCGTGCGGATAGGCTGAAATCTTTTGCTCAGGATAGCGAATGCCAACCTTTGAAAGCCACTCTATCGCCAAGGCTTGTGCTTTGTTGGTTCGCATACCACGATGAATTGCTAAGGTTTCAACAAGCTGTTTTCCAATTCGATGAAGCGGATTTAGGGAAACCATAGGCTCTTGGAAGATCATTCCAATACGACCACCACGAATCCCACGTAGCTGTCTTTCAGAACAACTCAGAATATCGGTGCCAGAGAAATTGATCTTACCGTTTAAGTAATGAGACGAGCCTTTTGGTAACAGCTTTAAAATCGAGTTAGCCGTGACCGATTTTCCGGAACCACTCTCACCCACCAGCGCTAATGTCTCACCTTTGTATATTTCTAAAGAGACATCTTGTGTCACTTGCTCTATCGAGTTTTTTCGCCCGAAACCGACAGACAGTTTATCTATGGTCAAAACCGGAGAAGCAGGCGTTGTATTTGAAGTCATAACCTATCCTTACTTCTGTTGATGCGGGTCGAAAGCATCACGCACCGCTTCACCAACGAAGACCAGTAACGTAAGCATCAGTGAAAGCACGACGAAGGCAGAAATGCCAAGCCAAGGCGCTTGTAAGTTAGCTTTACCTTGCGCCAACAACTCGCCTAACGAAGGCGAACCCGCAGGAAGACCAAAGCCCAAGAAGTCTAACGAAGTCAGTGTGGTCACCGAGCCTGAAAGAATAAACGGCATCATGGTTAACGATGCAACCATCGCGTTAGGTAACATGTGACGAAGCATAATACGTTTGTCATCAACACCCATGGCTTGCGCGGCTCGCACATAATCGAAGTTTCGGCAGCGTAAAAATTCCGCTCGCACGATGCCGACTAAACTCATCCAACTAAACAGCACCATAATCCCGAGCAACCACCAGAAATTCGGCTCAATAAAACTCGACAAAATAATCAGCAAGAACAGGGTCGGCATACCAGACCAGACTTCAATGAAGCGTTGTCCGAATAGATCAACCCAGCCACCGTAGTAGCCTTGTGTTGCGCCAACCACGACACCAATCACGCTCGATACAATGGTCAGAATAAAACCAAATAGAACGGAAATACGGAAGCCATAAATGATACGAGCTAATACATCTCGCCCCTTATCATCAGTCCCTAACCAGTTCACCGAATCGGGCTCCGATGGCACCGCACCTGAAATATCGAAGTTTATTGTGTCGTAGCTAAACGGAATGATTGGCCACACGATGTAACCGTTGTCTTCAATGAGCTCGATAACATACGGGTCTTTGTAGTCAGCCTCGGTTTCAAACTCACCACCAAACTCCGTCTCGGCATATTCATTGATAACAGGCACAAACCACTGATTATCATAAGAAACCAAGAGTGGTTTATCATTGGCAATGATCTCAGCGAACAGGCTCAAGCCAAACAAGATGGTAAATATCCAAAGGGAGATAAAACCACGCTTATTTGCTTTAAAACGTAACCAACGAGCTTCAGCTAAAGGGTTGTTAAACATTTATTATCAATACCTTGTTATTCGTTCGCCATTAACGCGCTTCAAAATCAATTCGAGGATCAACCCAGGTATAAGTCAGGTCGGAGATAATGCTCAGCACCAAGCCAAGCAAGGTCATGATATAGAGAGAGCTGAACACCACGGGATAGTCACGTTGAATGGTTGATTCAAAGCCAAGCAGACCAATTCCTTCGAGTGAAAACATCACTTCAATCAACATAGAACCCGTGAAGAAAATACTAATAAATGCGCTTGGGAAACCCGCAATAATGATCAGCATGGCGTTACGGAAAACGTGCTTATAAAGAATACTGCTCTCGTCCAAGCCTTTCGCTCTCGCAGTCACTACATATTGCTTATTGATTTCATCAAGGAAGGAGTTTTTGGTCAGCATGCTGAGCGTGGCGAATCCACCGATAACCATGGCGAAAATGGGCAACGCCAAGTGCCAGAAGTAGTCGCCAATTTGCTGATACCAGTTGAGCTGGTCGAAGTTACTCGACACAAGCCCTCGCAATGGGAACCAACTGAAGTAGTTACCGCTTGCAAACAAGATAATCAGAATAATCGCAAACAAGAAGCCCGGCACCGCGTAGCCGACAATCACCACCGCGCTCGACCAAATATCAAAGCGAGAGCCGTGATGTATCGCCTTCATAATGCCTAAGGGTATCGAAATCACATAGATGATTAACGTACTCCACAACCCTAAGGAAATGGAGACAGGTAAACGCTCGATGATTAAATCAATCACGTTACCACCCTTAAACAGGCTTTCACCAAAGTTAAAGGTCGCGTAGTTTTTCAACATATCGAAGTAGCGAACGTGAATCGGTTTATCAAACCCAAACTGCTTTTTGATCTCTTCAACCACTTCAGGATCAAGCCCGCGTGAGCCTTTATAGCCACTGGCAGACGCTTGATCACTTTCACTTAAATCAACTTCTTGTCCACCACCAGAAAAACGCTCCATAATGCCAGAGTTATGCCCTTCTAATTGAGCAACAGCTTGTTCTACCGGACCTCCCGGCGCAATCTGGATGATGAAAAAGTTGATGGTGATGATCGCCCACAGCGTGGGGATCACCAACAATAAACGTCGAAATATATACGCGGCCATGCTAACTAACTCCTAGCGACGTTTTTCAGGAAGCAAAGCCGCCTTCTCTTCTGAAATCCACCATGTATCGATACCTAAATCGTATTTAGGCAATACATCTGGACGCTCAAACTTGTCCCACATTGCTACGCGATATTCGCCAACGTGCCATTGCGGGATGTTGTAGAAATTCCACTGCAATACACGGTCAAGTGAACGACCTAGTGTAAGAAGCTTTTCAGGGTGCTGTTGGTTACGCGCAATTTCTTCTGTTAACGCGTCAACCACTGGATCGATAACACCTGCAGTATTGTAAGTAGAATCAATATAGTTAGAGTTCCAAACGATCATTAAGTTCGGGCTAGGATAAGGGTTTGCGGAAAATGACGACGAAACCATGTCGAAATCACGATCACGCAAGCGCTTGATGTATTGAGTGGTATCGATGGTACGGATCTTCATCTCAATACCCATGCGCTTAAGGTTCTTTTGAACCGGCGTTGCGATACGTTCCGTGGTTGGGCTGTAAATCAACAACTCAAATGACATCGGCTTGCCAGTCTTTTCGTTGGTCATGACTTTGTCTTTCAGCACCCAACCCGCTTCTTTCAATAGTTTGAAAGCCGTGCGCATCTGACTACGAATACGGCCGCTGCCATCGGTAACGGGAGGTTGGAATTCCTCGGTGAAAACTCGCGGTGGAATCTGATCTTTGTATTGAGACAACAACTCGACTTCAGCTTCGCTTGGTAAGCCTTTCGCTTCATAGTCTGTGTTTTGGAAGTAGCTACGAGTACGCTTGTACTGACCATAGAACATGTTCTTGTTCATCCACTCAAAGTCCATCGCATAGGTTAACGCTTCACGCACTTTAGGATCCGAGAACACAGGTGATTGAATGTTGAAGACGAAACCTTGAGTCGTTTCAGGCTTCTCGTGGTTGATCTCTTCTTTAATGATGTAGCCTTTATCGAAGTTCGCGCCCGTATAAGAGTTAGCCCAGAACTTAGCCGAATTCTCGGTTCGAAGATCGAACTCCCCTGCTTTGAACGCTTCCAACATTACCGTGTCGTCACGGTAGTAATCGTATTGCACCTGCTTGAAGTTATTACGACCAACGTTAACTGGTAGGTCTGCTGCCCAGTAGTTTTCATCTAGACCATAGGTAACACTTTGGCCTGATTTGTAGCTGATGATCTTATAAGGACCACTACCGACTGGTGGCTCACTTAGAGGCTCAGACAGCTTTCTGTCTTTCCAGAAATGTTTCGGCAATACACGAGTGCTTTGCGCGAAGCTAAACAGTTTTTCGCGGTTTGGACTGTTCATTTCAATACGAACAACCAAATCAGAGACCGCTTTTACTGACTTAATATCTTTGTAATACACACGATACTGAGGCACGCCCTCGGTTGAGAACTTGTCAAAAGTAAAGGCAACATCATGCGCAGTGATAGGCTCGCCATCTTGGAATTTAGCATTTGGGTTGATGTCGATTTCCATCCAAGTGAAATCACTGGAGTAGCGAACCTTTGAAGCGATCAATGGATAGTACGCATCAATCTCGTCACTCGGAGAAAACATCAAGGTATCGTAAATCTCTCCGGTATAACTTGCAGCAACGCCGCGGGAACCGAATCGATTAAAGCTATCGTACGTACCTATGCTGCCATAGGTCACTTTGCCCTGCTTTGGCGCATCAGGATTAACGTAATCGAAGTGAGTGAAATCGGCTGGATATTTTGCTTCACCAAAACCAACCAGTTGTGTGGTTTCAATAACGGTGACAGCAGGAGTTGATTGGGTTTCAGAAGCGTAAGTAACGGAGGGTTGTAAAGCAATAAGCGGCAACATGATTGCACATGACTTCAAATTAAACCTGAAAAACTGAGTGCGTTGCGAAGCTTTGCGTCGAAAAACTGTTCCCATTTGACTCTCCCTTCAAATGTCATGACTTCTATATTCAAGTTGATTTATCGGCTTTGAATGCATGCCGTTAAATCAAGTATAGGTTCAAATCTAACATCATGTAATAACTAATAAAACCATCAGCACTCTATCTCTGACGGTTTATTTACAAATTACTCGTCACCACTCGAAGTTATTGGATGCAGTGAGCTTTGATTGCTTTGGTTCCTTTGATTGAGTTGATTAGCTTGGTGGCGTTGGAAAGCACGGGGGAAGGCAGAAGCACTAAGATTGCTCTAGCCTGAATGACACAAGCCTCAACGGCTAAGATTCCTTTGGTTGGCTTCTAAAGTGAAATTTAGGCTCTAAATAATCAACAAACTATACTTTTACTGGAGTATCCTTGCAGCCTAGGTCTAAATGGAATGACACTTTGAACAAACCAAACCAAATAACATTCGCAACGTTCAACCTTCTGAACTATCTCGAGCCACCGAATGCTTATTATGATTTTGAGAACATCTACAGCTTCGAAGAATGGCAGAAGAAGCAACATTGGATGGCTGAAGCGATTCGCTCATTAGATTGCGATGTGATTGGCTTCCAAGAGATATTTAGCCCGCAATCTTTAGAGCTATTGATGAACGAGCTAGGTTATCCATACTTTGCAGTGGTCGATAGCGCCAACGTTGAAGATGATTACCTATACACCTCACCAGTCGTTGGGATCGCTTCCCGTTACCCGATTGAAAACGTGCAGCCTGTTACGCCAGATTCGAAGTTACTGAAAGCATTCAACCTTGGCGACAAATTCTCATTCAACAGAACACCTGTTCACGCGACGATTACGTTACCCCATTTAGGTTCAACCGACTGTTATGTGGTGCACTTCAAATCACAACGTCCGACAGAACCAAAAGCAGAATCTGTCGATACGAACAACGCTCAGCAAGGTGCAAAACCACAAAGTGACACGCTCACTCGTTTTCACCAAGAACGGCTTGGCTCTTGGCTATCAAGTGTCCAACGCGGTCTAGAAGCTCAGATGCTGCATCAATACATCACCAACCAACGCTACCAAACCGAGCAACCTGTTGTGTTGATGGGTGACTTTAATAAGCCACTGTTTAATGATGAGTTTAAAGGGCTGTTGAATTACTCAATCAACCGAGACGAAAACAGCAAGCATTGGCTATCCCACTTTCGCTTGAAAGACAGCTGGGATCTTTACCATCAACTGCATGAAGAAGACTTGCTTGAACAGCGAAAGCCAACCCATTACTACGGCGCTTCTGGATCTGTACTGGACTACATTTTGATGTCGAACGAGTTTGATTGTCAGAACTCTTCAAGCTTAATGGAGATCTCTATCTACACAGTGTTAGACCATCACCTGATTAATCCTAGTTTTGAACACGACCAATTCAGTACCGACCATGCCATCGTGTCTGTTACCGCTCATATTCGTGAAGCCTAGAGTTAAACATAAAAAAGCCGCAGTCAAAAACTGCGGCCTTCCACTTTAGCTAAACGGGTTGAGCTAACCGACGCCCCATTTAGAAACCGATTTACCGTTTAGCAAAGTATGAAACTTAGAATGTGTACATTGCGCCTAAGTAGAAAGAATCCAGAACAACAGTATCTTCTGTCTTGTGTCCGTTTTCGTAATCTTCGATATCAAAAGCATCGGCTTCGTACGCTAAGCGAAAGCTCAACGAAGACATTGTAGGTGGCGTATATCCAACACCAACACCCATACGGATGCCATCTCCCGAATCATCAAAACCATCTCCTGAAGGGCGAGAGCCATCAGCAAGCTTCATGTCTAGATCAATAGTCGACAGACCGATAGTGCCAAATGGACGAATGCCATTATCAAACGTGTAACCGAGGTTCGCCGTTACCGAAAAGATTTAAGGTGTCCAAGTGAAAACCTTATTACCAGATTTCGTTTTCAGGGCTATATCACCAAAATCTGTGTATTGAGCTTCAACCGAAACAATGCGGTTAAATTTGTAACCAGCAATTAATCGGTAAGTATTGTCTTCGGCTTTAAAAGTAATAGGCTCACTGATCGTGTCAGTTAACCCGCCCACTTCGACCATTAGCACACTTAAATAATTACCCGCTCCAACAGCAGGCCAATTTGCTCAATCTCCACAATTTAGAATAAGACGAACAGAAAACACGATGAACCACACAATAGACTTCAACGGCTTAATCATTGATATCGACGCTCGAACGATTACCAACCAGCAAGGAAACAAAATCACTTTGCGCCCTCGCCTATTAGCAGTGCTCTGCTTGTTATTGGAAAATGTGGGAAGACCGATTTCAAGAGAGCATATTGTTGATGTGTGTTGGGACGGACAACTCTCGTCACCACATGTTCTTGCAAACGTAGTCTATAACCTACGCAATGTGTTCGCGCGATTAAGAGCATCCAACGTCCAGATCATTACCATTAGTAAGTTCGGATATGCGCTATCGATTGAACCCACGTAAAAGGATTTATGCAATCAATGGCGGTGACTAAGATCACCAAAAAACGCCCCATCGAAACGTTTCGATGATCATTATCACACTCTAAAACAATCAAACGTGCAAATGATAAATCAGACACTATTATCACTATCGAAACGTTTCGATGGCTTTTCTTGAGTTGTTCTCAACCCATCAAGCGTTATTTTTCGATAGGTCGTGATATGAAAAAAAGTACTCTAATAAACTCTGAACTCTCTTACCTAGTGGCGACTCTTGGCCACACAGATGAAATCACGATTTGTGACGCGGGCTTACCAATTCCAGACCACGTAACTCGTATTGATCTTGCTTTAACTCACGGTGTCCCAAGCTTTCAGCAAACGGTAAAAACCATGCTGGATGAATCTCAAATCGAAGGTGTTGTGATTGCAGAAGAGTTTGCGAAAGTAAGCCCAGAGCACCACGCTGCGCTGATTGATTTAATCAAGACAGAAGAAGCGCGTTGTGGCAAATCGCTTTCTATTACTTACATCACTCATGAAGAATTCAAACAGCGTACGCATGAAAGCCGCGCGGTAATTCGCACCGGTGAGTGCACACCATACGCAAATGTTATTTTCCAAGCTGGCGTAACCTTTTAGCTCAAGCAAAACGCAACGACAGCTCAGTGACATCACTGAACCAAAACAATACATAGACAGAACAATCAAATACAACTGGCCCCGAGTAAAGGAACCGACATGACTCAAGCCATTTTAGAACTTAGCTCAATTGAGAAAGCCTTCCCTGGTGTGAAAGCACTGGATAAGGCAAGCCTCAACGTTTATCCAGGACGCGTAATGGCGTTAATGGGTGAAAACGGTGCGGGTAAATCAACGCTTATGAAAGTGCTGACAGGCATCTACCACTTGGACGGCGGCACTATTGCCTACCAAGGAAAACCTGCTGCATTTAAAGGGCCACGTGATTCTCAACAAGCAGGCATTAGCATCATTCACCAAGAGCTGAATCTAATCCCTGAATTGACCATCGCCGAGAACATCTTCTTAGGTCGTGAAATCACGGGCACCATGGGTCGTATCTTGTGGAACGAGATGTACCAAGAAGCAGACAAGCTACTTAAACGCCTTAACGTGAAACACAGCTCGAAAACGCCTCTAGGTCAGTTGAGCCTTGGTGAGCAGCAAATGGTAGAGATTGCGAAAGCCCTATCGTTTGAATCTAAAGTCATCATCATGGATGAACCAACCGATGCGCTAACCGATACCGAAACTGAATCTCTGTTTAAGGTGATTAACGAATTGCGCGATGAAGG
Organism: Vibrio sp. 10N.261.55.F4; assembly: GCF_041470465.1. Lineage (NCBI taxonomy): Bacteria > Pseudomonadati > Pseudomonadota > Gammaproteobacteria > Vibrionales > Vibrionaceae > Vibrio > Vibrio sp. 10N.261.55.F4. Next base: position 70,596 of record NZ_JBFRMM010000040.1, read on the forward strand.
CTGTGGCATTGTTTACATCTCTCACCGTTTGAAAGAGATCTTCGAGATTTGTGATGACATCACCGTGCTGCGTGACGGTAAGTTCATTGGTCAGTGTGAAGTAAAAGACACCGACGAAGATGGCCTAATCGAAATGATGGTTGGTCGTAAGTTAGACGAACAATATCCACGTATCGGCCAGAGCCATGGTGAAACTTGTCTTGAAGTGATTGGCCTGACGGGTTCTGGTGTTCACGATGTGAGCTTTACGCTAAAACGCGGTGAAATCCTGGGTGTATCTGGCCTAATGGGTGCTGGCCGAACTGAACTGATGAAAGTGATTTACGGTGCCCTTCCAAGTGAACGCGGCGTCATCAACCTAGAAAACAAAACCATCAACCCTGTAAGCCCGAAAGACGGCTTGGCCAATGGCATTGCTTACATCTCTGAAGACCGTAAGGGCGATGGCTTAGTGCTCGGGCTTTCAGTGAAAGAGAACATGTCTCTGTGTTCACTGGATCTACTGACTAAGAGTGGCCAAATCCAACATAAAGACGAAGTAATCGCGGTTGATGACTTCATCAAGTTATTCAACATCAAGACCCCGACTCGCGAGCAAATCATCGGCAACCTTTCTGGTGGTAACCAACAGAAAGTAGCTATCGCTAAAGGCTTGATGACCAAACCAAAAGTACTGATTCTCGACGAGCCAACGCGTGGTGTCGATGTCGGTGCGAAGAAAGAAATTTACCAACTCATTAATAAATTTAAAGCCGACGGCATGAGCATCATTTTAGTCTCATCTGAAATGCCAGAAGTGTTAGGAATGAGTGACCGCATCATGGTGATGCATGAAGGCCGTGTAAGCGGTGAATTTGATGCTAAAGAAGCAAACCAAGAATTATTACTGGCGTGTGCGGTCGGTAAAAAGATCAACGAGGACGCAGCATGAGTACTAAAACCATGAGCAAAACAACTGAAGCTCCAAAGAAAAAACCGTTAATCAGCAAAGAGTGGCTGATTGATCAAAAGTCATTGATTGCTTTGCTCTTCCTGATTGTTGTCGTTTCTTTCTTAAACCCGAACTTCTTTACTGTCGACAACATCCTAAACATTCTGCGCCAAACCTCGGTTAACGCAATTATCGCTGTAGGTATGACGCTGGTTATCTTAACCGCGGGTATCGACTTGAGTGTTGGTTCTGTACTGGCGCTTTGTGGTGCGTTCGCAGCCAGCATGATTGGCATGGAAATCCCAGTGATGATCGCAGTGCCAACCGCTCTTGTAGCAGGTGCAGCATTAGGTGCAATCAGTGGCGTGATTATCGCCAAGGGTAAGGTTCAAGCCTTCATCGCAACACTTGTGACTATGACTCTATTGCGCGGCGTGACCATGGTTTACACCGACGGTCGTCCTATCTCAACTGGCTTCACAGACACAGCAGACGCATTCGCTTGGTTCGGTACAGGCTACGCAATGGGCATCCCAGTTCCAGTATGGATCATGGTCGTGGTATTCGCAGCGGTATGGTACCTACTTAACCACACTCGCTTTGGTCGCTACGTTTACGCATTGGGTGGCAACGAATCTGCAACTCGCCTATCAGGCATCGACGTAGACAAAGTAAAAATCGGCGTTTACGCAATCTGTGGTCTGTTAGCAGCGGTGGCAGGCATCATCGTGGCATCGCGTTTGTCATCTGCTCAACCAACCGCAGGTATGGGTTATGAATTAGACGCCATTGCAGCCGTAGTTCTTGGCGGAACAAGCTTAGCCGGCGGTCGTGGTCGCATCATGGGCACATTGATTGGTGCTCTGATTATCGGCTTCCTAAACAACGCCCTAAACCTATTAGACGTTTCCTCTTACTACCAGATGATTGCAAAAGCAGTGGTTATTCTTCTGGCGGTATTGGTCGACAACAAAAACAAATAAAACCTATTCACACTCTAGGTTAATACAAGTAACACCCTGTTTTACCTTAAAATATTAGAATCTATAAATAATGTAACAACGAGCTAGGACTCACCTCTTAGCTCCCCCTACACAAAGGACTTACACCATGAAAAAATTAGCGACTCTTATTTCTGCTGCTCTTCTTTCTACAACAGTATCTGTGTCTGCACAGGCGCAAGATACAATGGCAATCGTTCTGTCTACATTGAACAACCCATTCTTTGTAACCATGAAAGATGGCGCAGAAGCGAAAGCTGAAGAGCTAGGCTACAAGCTTATCGTTCTGGATTCTCAAAACGACCCAAGCAAAGAGCTGTCGAACATTGAAGATCTAACCATTCGTGGTGTTAAGGCAATCCTGATCAACCCAACAGATTCAGACGCCGTGTCTAACGCAATTCGCATGGCTAACCGTTCAAACATCCCAGTACTAACACTAGACCGTGGTGCAAGCCGTGGTGACGTAGTAAGCCACATCGCTTCTGATAACGTAATCGGTGGTGAAATGGCAGGTCACTTCATCATGGAAAAAGTGGGCGAAAAAGCGAAAGTAATCCAACTTGAAGGTATTGCTGGTACTTCTGCAGCTCGTGAACGTGGTGAAGGCTTCATGAATGCAGTAAACGGCAGCGACCTTGAGCTTCTTGCAAGCCAACCTGCTGATTTCGATCGTACTAAAGGTCTGAACGTAATGGAAAACTTGCTTGCTGCTAACCCAGATGTACAAGCAGTATTTGCTCAAAACGATGAAATGGCACTAGGTGCACTTCGCGCAGTTCAAGCGTCAGGTAAAGAAGTGATGATCGTTGGCTTTGATGGCACAGACGACGGCATCGCTGCTGTTAACCGCGGCCTACTAGGCGCTACAGTTGCACAACAACCTGACCTAATCGGTTCTCTAGGTATCGAAATGGCAGACAAAGTACTGAAAGGCGAAACAGTAGACGAGTACGTACCAGTACCTCTAAAAATCATCGCTAAGTAATCGTTACTAGGTAACGCGATATAAAGCAGGGAGTTCCCTATCTCCCTGCTTTGATTGGCTCGCTGACTCAAACAAAAGCAAACCCCGACAGTGCATCGCTGTTTCTCATTCCGCTCACAAAAGAGAGCGCACTTAACACCATGAGAAAGACCCATGCATTTTCAAATACGATATATCATAAGGCTCGTATCATGACTCAACTGATTGTTTTAGGTAGCGTTAACGCTGACCACGTACTGCAAGTTCCTTCGTTCCCTCGTCCGGGTGAAACCTTGATTGGCGGTAACTATCAGGTCATTCCTGGCGGCAAAGGCGCAAACCAAGCCGTAGCGGCAGCAAGATTAAACGCAGACATTGGCTTCATCGCCTGTGTTGGTGACGACCCATTTGGCGTCAACATTCGTCAAGATTTTGCTAAAGATGGTATCAACATCGACAGTGTGATCGTTGCGGACAACACGCCGACTGGCATTGCGATGATCCAAGTATCCGCAACGGGTGAAAACAGCATCTGTCTTTCTGCAGAAGCTAATGACAAGCTGACTTGCGACCAAATCGAACCACATCTAGAGAAGATTCGCGGAGCCAAATACCTGCTAACTCAACTTGAAACGCCAATTGAAGGTATTGAGTACGCTGCGAAAGTAGCAAAAGAGAGTGGCACGCAAGTCATTCTAAACCCGGCTCCTGCTCGTCCATTATCGGATTCACTGCTTGCTTGTGTTGACGTGATTACACCGAACGAAACTGAAGCAGAAGTGCTGACAGGCATTACCGTGACGGACAACGCGTCTGCTCATCAGGCTGCGTTGGCTCTGCATGCTAAAGGCATAGAAACGGTAATGATCACGCTAGGCGCGAAAGGCGTGTGGGTGAGTCATCGCGGTCAAGGCAATGAAGCCAGCGAAGGTGAATTAATCGCAGGTTTCCGTGTTGAAGCAACAGATACAACTGCCGCAGGTGACACCTTTAACGGCGCGTTGGTGACAGGCTTGCTTGAAGATATGCCACTTGAGCGTGCGATTAAATTTGCTCATGCTGCAGCTGCTATCTCTGTGACACGCTTTGGTGCTCAAACGTCGATTCCAAGCCGTGCTGAAACCGATGCGTTTTTGGCAGAGCAACTGTCTGCTTAGTTTGATACCTATTTGAAGGCCTAACTTCTGAGCTAAACCGTGGTTAACGGATGTTAGCCTTCAAATTCGGTAACAACAAATAACAAGAATAAGCCCCTGTTTTCAGGCAGAATATCGCCCAACGTGGAAGGTTATTCCCACAAGGATTTTTTATGGCAACAATGAAAGACATCGCACGGCTCGCAAAGGTTTCGACTTCTACCGTGAGCCACGTGATCAACAAATCACGCTTTGTCAGTGAAGAGATTGCTGAGCGTGTTAACAGTGCGGCTAAAGAACTCAACTATGCGCCTTCTGCATTGGCTCGCAGCTTGAAAATGAAGCAAACCAAAACCTTGGGAATGCTAGTGACCACATCCACCAACCCATTCTTTGGCGAAGTGGTAAAAGGTGTGGAACGTCGTTGCTACGAAAAAGGCTACAACCTTATCTTGTGTAACACCGAAGGCGATAGCGAACGCATGAAATCCTCTATCGATACCTTGCTGCAAAAGCGAGTCGATGGCCTGATGCTAATGTGTTCTACCCTTGAAGGCGAACATATCGATGTATTCGAGCGCTACCCAGAACTGCCTGTTGTAGTCATGGATTGGGGCCCTATGTTGTTTGCGAGCGATAAGATCCAAGACAACTCGCACCAAGGTGGCTACATGGCAACTAAGCACTTGATAGATAACGGTCATTCTCAAATTGGTTGTATCACTGGCCCACTGCACCGTAATCAAGCTTCGTCTCGTTATCAAGGCTTCAAGCAAGCAATGGAAGAAGCCAATTTAGAGATCAACCCTAAGTGGATTGTTGAATCCAACTTTGAATGTGACGGTGGTTTTGACTCTTATCAGACATTGAAAACTCGTGGCGAAATGCCGTCTGCCTTGTTCGTCAGTAACGATATGATGGCGATGGGCGTGATTCACGCTGCGGCGCAAGATGGCACATCGATTCCGAATGATCTGTCTATCATTGGCTACGATGACATCCACCTGTCGAAGTACATGACACCCGCGTTAAGCACTGTCCACCAGCCAAAACATCGTTTAGGTAAAGCCGCAGTGGATACGCTTTTGAGCAGATTACAAACTCCAGATGCTTATCCGCAAGTCGTTGAACTTGAACCTACTCTTGTTGAACGAAGCAGCGTAAAAGCCATTTAAAGCGCCTTCTTAGAGATCTAAACAACAAAGGGCAAGGTTAAAAAACCTTGCCCTTTTCGCTCCTAATGCACTTCACTTATCTTCTTAGCGATTCAACACAGATGCGATTTGCTGTATTTCGTCTAACACATCAACGCCATTGTATTGCGGCGCAATCGAGAGATCTTGAATACCCACAGTTTCTATAGATTGCTTGTCGTTGAGCTGAAGCATTAACTCTCCTTTGGGTGAGTAGACTCGGCTTCCACCACAATAGGTCGCGGTAAACGCATCAACCACATCCTGTCCAACCCGATTACACGTCACCACATGACATCCCTCTTCTAAAGCCCTTGCTTGAGCAATAGCAAAACTGTGCTGCCCGCCGAAATTGGCAGGGTGAAGAATAACGTCGACCGACTGATACGCTCTCATGATCTCCGGGAACCAAATATCAAAGCAAATCGCGACACCAAACTTTAAGCCTTTGTGCTCAAACGTGAGGCGTTCCTCTCCTCTCGAGAAATACTGCTTATCGAATTTGGTTTGACTGATTTTTCTGTATTTGTGTCGTAAGCCGAAAGCATCCACAACCACCACACTGTTGTAATATTGGCCGCTATCTTTCTCGGCAATACCCGCAACAATCAAGGTGTGATGCTTCGCTGCCATCTGAGTTAATGAATCAATCGTAATGCTGTCGGCGAAGTCTTCCGCCAATTCATGAATTTCTTCAGCCTCATTAAAAATATACCCAGTCGTGAACAGTTCAGGCAGTAAAGTAATATCACCGACTGACGACTTCGCTTGCAAAAGATCAGAGACAGAATCCATATTCTTTTGTTTGTTTTTGTATTCAACTTCAAGCTGAATAAGCGTGATACTGACATTGCTCACAATCGATTCCTTGCTAGGTAATACTTCAAGCTGTAATGCTCAAGCGGGAGACTAAGCACTAAGAACGACAGAGTAAGGCAATCCCCTATCGCTTTCTTATTCGCACGCCAAAGGTTGAAGCAGGCGCACAGTCCTGTACGCATTTCAAATCTGCCTACGGCGCTAATTAAGGCTCTGGTAAAACGGGAGGCGTGCTGTCCATATAGGTTAAGAAATTCACCCACACCTCATGCGTGCGCTGCTTGGTTAACGTCATCTTGCAGGAAAGCGCCATAACCCCTCGAATAGAACCTTCACGCCATTGGGTGTACACAGAATCACAATGTGCTGTCATGTACGCCTGCCAGCTCTCCTGAGCCTTCTTAATTGACGCCACCAGCTCAGCATCATAAGCATTGTGCTCAAAGCTGGCTGCAAGGTATTTATCCAGTTCCGCTTGTGCAGATTCCAACTCAATTGCCGCACAGTGATTGATCTCGATGGTATTCATCGCATTCTCGCAATCAACAACACCTTCGTAGGCCAACGCAGAGAATGAGAAGCACACCGCTATGAGTGCCGATATCAGTTTTGTCATAATCATCCTTTATGCTGCCACCACCAAAACGAATCGTGTCGTGACTTTATTTATTTAAACGTGGCTCAATATTTAGCTCATTCAGCTCATTCAGCTCATTCAGCTCATTCAGCTCATTCAGCCAGAGCAAATAACAATAAAATTTATCAGGATATAAGCATTTGTTATCCGCATAAATCATCAAAAATGACGCCTCGCCAACTCAAATAAATGAGATAACGCTCAGATTTTGCTGGTAAAACTAGAAAACATATTATTTATATCAATAATTCGTGCCTGCACTCACACTATTAATTATTTATATTGCTACCTAAACGCTAACTTTATAAATTAAATCGAATGCTCACATAAATCGGTAACGCTTCTCCAACTATGGATATCAAGTACCAAAACATTGCCAAGACTTCATTTTACTTTGCCATCTCTTTCTTTTTTTCCATGGCAATGCTCATTCCTTTTACACCGTATCACTACCAAACATTAACCGAAGACACATCAAGGTTAGTCGAAACCAGGTTAGAAGGGATCCAATCAAGGTTCGACCGTTTTTTATCTGAAGTTAGACCTGAACAGTCATGCGACGCGATCGTTAGACAGCTTCGACAAAACGTTTTTGAAGCCGATTGGGTAAAAGAAGCAGCGGTATTCAATAAACAGAACCGATTTTACTGTTCAACCACCGATGGTGACGTTTCATTTCGCCTATACAGCACCATCAGGCAGCGACTCAATGACGACCCGAATTTAACAACCCTGTCGTATTCCAACTCGGCCATCACGCAAGTTCAGTCCATCATGCTCATTTTCTCGAACAAAGAAGATGCCGGAGTGAGCCTGATGATTCCGCCACACTTCATCTATGACCTTGTTGAAACAAACCTGAGCAGCCATGGAATACAGGCCAAAGTTGAAGTGATCAAAAGAGATATCCACCCTACCGATATTGACTCATCAATCGCCAAGGTGCGGATACAATCAAACACCTACCCATTGACCATCACCTCATACATTGGGTATCAGTTTTATCTTCACTTCATGTTGAGTTATTTATGGTTTGGCTTTTTGATGGCCGGAATCACCACCATTATTCTCCTTTCCATCAAGCATAAAAAGCAGAGCCAACGCAGCTTAGAATATTCGCTTTCAAGTGCGCTAAAAAACCAACACATTCATGTTCACATGCAGCCTATCGTTAACCAAAACACCAATGAGATCGTCGGCTGTGAGTCACTATTACGATGGAACGACCCAATTGAAGGTAACGTCTCCCCGGCTATTTTCATTCCGCTTGCTGAAAGCTTAGGCTTAATTGAGGAGCTCACCTACTTCGTGCTGCGCAAAGTATTAATGACGTTGAAAAGCAATCAAGATGTGTTCGACTCAAAGTACATCAGCGTCAACATCAGCCGCAACGTAGTGTCTAACAGTAACTTCTCTAACAAAGTGATCAGCATCTTTAAAAGACACCCTGAGATCCTCAAGCAGGTGGTTTTTGAAGTAACCGAATATGGTGAATGTTCTGATGCCGACATGGTCAAAATTAGAGACAACCTAACCAAGCTATCGAACAGGGGCGTCAGAGTCGCGATTGATGATTTTGGTACAGGCTACGCAGGGTTAGATTTCGTAAGACAGTTCCCGTTCAGCATTCTCAAAATCGATCGCGTGTTTGTGAAAAACATATCCGACGAATCCAGCTTTGGTCTCCCTTTGCTAGAGTCCATGCTTCAACTATCACGCTCCTTAGGCATGCAAGTCATCATCGAAGGTGTCGAGTATGAATCCCAAGTGAAAATCTTATCTAAGCTCGGTGTCGACTATATCCAAGGCTTCTATTTTTATAAGCCGATGCCGATAAACCTGACTGTCAGCTTACTCAGGCAGCAGCATTTTGAGTCCGATAACGTTGAGGAATAATCCTTTTCAACACCAAAATGTGAGCAGCTTTAAACAGGTTCGATGGGATAAGCGCTGAAGATACAGTTCAGAATAATGCTTAGTACAACGCGTCACTTTAGCTTACGGTACGTTTCCCCACTCTTACACCCAGGCAGGCTTTTACCATATTTGTGACTTAAATTATCGACGCGTGTTTTGGTTGGTTTTATGACTACTCGTAATCGCTAGCATGCTATCAGCGTGATTTTTGTTCCAATCAATCTTTTCGTTAATGTCTTTTTTATCAACAAAGACCCAGTGAGACATACACTCTACACACAATACCAAACACATCACAACGCAGCATGTAACATATGCAACAAGCAACTAATTCGTGACCATCAACAAGATAATACCGTATCATGTGCGTGATTAAATTAACCTAGGAATCAATCACATGGAAAATACTGAAGTAATTAATACGGGGCTCTCAGAGAAGGACAAAAATGCAAAAACTCATGCCATCATCGCGTATGCGTTAATGCTATTAGGCTTCTTTACTGGTATTAGTTTTCTTGCAGGTGGTATTTGGGGCATCGTTAAAAAGTCCGATGCTCAAGGGACTGTCTTTGCGGATCACTACGACAACATCACCAAAACATTCTTTGTTTCGATTGTGCTTACTATCATTGGCGCTCTAACAGCCGTTTTTGTTATTGGCTATGTTGTTCTTCTTGTTGCCGCGATCTACACGCTTTGGAAGTTGATTGCTGGTTTAGCAAAAATTACTTCAGACAAGAGTTTTAATTAATATGAAAAGATGCGAAGCCGCAGCTTTAAAGCCACGGCTTCACATCTTCGTCTCTTCGAGCTGAGCTTAAAGAAAAATAGAAAGCGAACAAAGGTATAAGTTAGTAAACTAATTAGACTAGTTCGTCGCTTTTGAATCTGATGAATTAGCTGCTTTCGTTGCTTCTTCAGCAGTTTTCTTACCAAATACCGTATCCATCATAAAACCAATACGCTTAGCTGCATTACCAAATTTGTTTGGGTTAGCCGTGTATGGGACTTTAAATTCTACTTCACCTACTCTTTGTCCGTTCTGATAAGCATTGATCTCCGCTTGCTTTAAGAACAACGCTAAGTCCCAGCTCCAATGGCCTTCATACTCCAATGTCAGCTTATCAAGATCGTGCTTCGACTTATCAGGTACGACGGTGTAGGTATAATCGTTATCTTGCAGCCACGTTTCCATAGTATTTAAAAACCCTTCACGTGTTTCAGCGTCTTTAACAATAACAACATCCACTTCAGTCTTAGGTTCTGGAATCGCGCTCCCTGTGTAACGAGGGGCTCCACAACCAGCCAAAATTAAAACCGAAAGTGATAATAGTAGGTATTTTTTCACGTTATATATCCATTAACAATTAACTGCGTAAATGATACCACATCAAAAAATGACATATTATATAAGCAAAGGTTAATCAGACATTCATTGTTACATAAGGCATTGAAAAATAGCGAAAGAAAAACCAACGGCCATGGGTCTCCTTTGATGGACATTTAACTTCATCGCATCGTTGAGTGCATTAAAAGGAATATCATGGAAAAGACACTTCAAACCAAACTGGCGACTAGCCTACTACTGCTGCGAGTCGGCATTTTTATCGTCTTCTTGTTCTGGGGATTGGATAAGATTCTGGTACCAGAGCACGCTACAAAAGTACTGTCAGGCTTTTACGGCATCGACATCTCCGACAACGCAATAATGGCTCTGGGTGTCGCGCAGCTCGGATTTTTAGGCGCGTTCGTCGTCGGCATGTGGAAGAAGTACACCTACGGTGCCATTTTAGTCCTGCATGCAGGTTCAACCTTCGCCTCTTTTGGAAAATACATGGACCCGTTCAATAACCTTCTATTCTTCGCCTCTTGGCCAATGCTCGCAGCGTGTGTCGCAATCTTCTTACTTCGCGACTACGACACTTATAGCGTTGCCAACTAACATAAAGGGCGCCTGTAAATGGCGCCCTGTTTGATTGGCTTGGTTCTTAATTTTTGTTGGCTTGCGTGCCAAAGTGACACATAATTGCTTATTATACACTTTAAGACCATAATACCCATGTGACATTTTGACACAACAGGAGATAACATTATGGCTACTACCTTGCCTCGCATCACCGCTAGAGTTGATGTCGATACACAAGATTTACTAACTAAAGCAACCGCGATCGCCGGCATGTCTAGTGTTAACTCGTTTGTGCTAAGCGCTGCAGTTGAAAAAGCGAAACAAGTCATCGAACGTGAACAAACTTTAAAACTGAGTCAAGCTGATGGTATGTTGCTTATGGATGCTTTAGACCGTCCTGCAACACAGAACTCAAAACTAAAAGCAGCTACTGAACGATACGAGAGCAAAACTCAATGATGAATACGGTACTTCTAGATAAAGCTAAGCACGATAGAAACCGATTCAACTGTGGTATTGAAGCTCTCAATAATTACTTGAAAGTAATGGCGAGTCAGCAAGCAAAGAAAGACAACACCAGAACGTTTGTTTTAGAAGATGATAACGACAGCTCACATATCATTGGCTTTTACACACTAACAATGACACCAATTGACTTAAAGGCATTACCCGATAAGTTACAAAAGAAACACCAATCAACTACCTCTGGTGGACTCATTGCCCGTCTTGCTATCGATGACCGATGCAAAGGGAAAGGCTTTGGTGAATGGCTGCTTATCGACGCACTCAGGAAGCTATTAGCAGCTAGCGATAGTGTTGCATTTCCAGTTGTTATCGTTGATGCCAAAGACGGTGCAAAACACTTCTATGAACGCTATGGTTTTCAAGCATTTAAAGACGCTGAAAACAAACTCTTCATCACCATTGCAGATGTGAGAGCAAGCTTAGGCTAGTTAAACCGCTAGCTTTTAGTGAGTAACGCTATGCAAAAGCCTCTACAAAGCGCCTTAATTACTAGAACTGTCCCGTCCTGAAATGTGTTTACACATTGAGGACTAATGATGACCATTCCAAATAAAAACTACGTTAAGCGCACTCAGCGTGATTACACACTAGGCTTTAAATTGCAGGTTGTAGACGCCATCGAAAAAGGCGACATGACCTATAAACAAGCCCAATCAATTTACGGCATACAAGGTCGTTCGACTGTTCTTACTTGGTTAAGAAAGCATGGCAAAATGGATTGGACTACCAACCCAAGGAAGAACACGATGCCTAAATCACCGAGAGCGAATGAAACGCCTGCCCAAAAAATAAAACGACTTGAACAAGCGCTCGAAGATGAACGTCTCAGATGCCTTCTTCTCAATAGGGTTGTTGATATTCTTGATGCTGAGCACGGGATGTCGCTAAGAAAAAAGTATATAGCGAAGGAGCAAGAAGCCTTCAAAAAGAGAAGAAAGTAAGCTTAAGTAAAGCTTGTTCATTGCTCAATATATCTCGTCAGTGTGTCTATCAGAGAGAAAAGCGTGAGACCACTCGTCAGGCTGAGCTTGCTCCTGTGAAAGGGATGGTGCTTGAGCTAAGACGATTCATGCCTCGGCTGGGAGCTCGTAAGCTCTATTTCTTGCTGAAGCCGAAGTTGATAGCTAAGGGAATAAAACTTGGCCGTGATGCTTTGTTTAATTACCTCAGAGAAGAGCGCTTACTCGTTAAGCCGAAACGAAGTTACACCAAAACAACGAACAGCAGACACTGGATGAAAAAACATCCGAACTTGCTAAAAGAAGTCGTTCCGTCAAAACCAGAAGAAGTTCTGGTGAGCGACATCACTTATGTTCAGTCAAACGAGGGCGTTCACTACTTGTCATTGGTTACCGATGCCTTCAGCCGTAAAATCATGGGGTATGAAGTTAGCTATGAAATGAAAGCGAGCGATGTTGTGAAGGCTTTAGATATGACGGTAAAAACTCGATGTTATTGTCATGCGACAATCCATCACTCAGATAGAGGGCTTCAGTATTGCTCAAACCTCTATCAAGAGAAACTTAAAAAGCATGGTATAACTCCATCAATGACGGATGGTTATGACTGTTACCAAAACGCGTTAGCTGAGCGGGTCAATGGTATCCTCAAGCAAGAGTTCTTGCTTACTCAGTGCAAAGATCTTCGCGAGTTGAAAACACTTGTTGAAGAGTCAATATATACGTACAACGAAATGAGGCCACATCTCAGCCTAGGTATGAATACGCCAAATAAGATGCATGAAAAAAGCCAGCAACTTGCGTTACTGGCTAACTAAAATCGTCAACGTATTTTAGGACGAGACAAACCAACACATAGTAAAAATGCCAAGCATTACGAATCAATCTTAAATGCTTTATTAACTGGCTCTGTTTATAGATCTATACTATCCAACTTTTTATTTACTATTTTCATTGTTAACTGTTTCGAGATGTCGAACACAGCGGACAAGCCTTCATTTTTGAATTTATCTTGAATAACTTCTAATACTTTAGGCTCGTTTAGAGACTGTAGAAACTCGACACCAATAGTCGTCAAACGGATTGGCTTACCGTTGATCATAAAATGCATTGGATTTTGAGGACTAGGGATCAATCCGCTCTCTTTCAGATCATAAATTGAGCTTGTATTGGTAGAAATAAAACCATTTTCAACAATCAAATGCCAATGAAATACAAATTTCTGAGAATAGTTTTCATCAACGTTCAGATGTTTCTTAAACAAGGCTTCAGATTGAACATAAGGTGACTGCCCTTGTTTTATTTCTTCTAATATTCCTTTTATATAACCGTAATCAATATCCAAGATTATCTCCTTTATGCTCACCGAGCCAGTTAACGCCTTGCTAAGATATGTGCACGCAATACCGAAGCCGCCACATCACCTTAAACACAAAACGCAACGCATAGCAAAAATACCATGTGTTGCGAATCATTATTAAATGAAATGGATTGTTAATTTTCTAAGTCGGCTTTCTAACAGATTTCAGCATTATTAAACATTACGTTAAGCATTCCAACCTTACCTTTATACCTAAATGGAGGAATCATCATTAACTTTTCAATAATAGTGTTCTTTATTCTCTTTTCGTAGTCCTCATCACTGATAGATTTATTCATAAACGAGAACCTATTGCACACCAACCACAAATTCAAATCAGTTATCTTTACATCACCTCGATTAAATTCAGATTTGAACCTTTCGAGCATAAAATCATCAATAGTAGTATTAAACTTAGCCCTTATATTAATATTACACAATCTACTAAGTTTTTTTACATCTTTAAGTTCAATTAGATAGACTGCAAACTTATTATCTCCCCTGTTAATAACTAACAAATTATCAATCGAAGGGGGAGTATTACCCAAACCAAGACCATTATAATATTCATCAACAGCCAAGTTTATTATTTGCTCATCATTTAGACTACCATCATCCAAATAAAAACTTGAGTCTAAGTTTACACACGCATTATTTTCTTTAACTTCATTTTTACAGATTGCCCTTAAATCATCATTACTATAAATTGCTTCAATCACAAGCATACTCCTTGTCATTGAGCTTAGAAATAATTTCCATCTTTTCATCAAACAGAGCAGAAGTTGCATCATTAAAGTTATTATCTTCAACGCCGAGCTCATTGACCTCTAACTGATGCAATACTGAACCTGTTTTGGTCGATTTAAACACACCAGAACTTACCCGATTTACCGATAAAGTGTCAGACATTATTAGGTTATTAACTTTGTTGAAAATATAATTACTATGGGATGTAATAACTAACTTAACATTCTGATTCACTAACTTAGAAAATATTTCTGTTAATAACAATTGTATTTCTGGGTGTAAATGTGCCTCTGGCTCTTCAATCATTATCAGATTGCAGGCAGGTCTAATTTTTGAATTTACTCTTCTTCTTGTCCGTTTCGCATTTTCTGTAAGCACATATCTCAAGTATGAAACTATAGGCGCCAACTCTGAGACCATCGACGATGTTGATGAAAGTTCAAGTTTGAGGTTTGTTTCGATTGGATAGAACATTAGCTGTTTGGTCTGGGAATTAAACTCTACGCGCCCTTTCAGAATTTTCTCTTCGATTTCCTTTGCAATTTTATTTATTTCTTTGTCTTCAAAAGACTTCTTTTGCACTCGAATATCTGAAAGCCTAATAAAATAATCACTTACTGGCTCAGAAATCCCTGGCAACTCAATTTTCTTAGACAAAAATGAACGATTTTTGGAAAGCTCTGCTATTATTTGACCAAAAGCACTGAGAGCTTGATACAATCCCGATCGACTCGCAGGAAGATAGTGAACACTATTAATAATTGAGCTAAACCCATTGATAAACCCTATAACAAATCTAAAAAGAATAAAGTGTATGTATGCATTTCTAAACTCATTCTCCTTTCCTTCGCAGTAATATAGAGTATATTTATTACCATTAAAGTTAGGATCTCTATTCTGCTTAATGCTTTTTAAACAAAATCCTTTATTTATATTAAACGTATTTATTTCAAACCTTTCATCGTTTATAACAATTTCAAACTCCATACCATCATGCTCAATATTTATGGATGGCATTTCATTTGAATATCGATTTCTCAGATTATCCAAAGAAGTAAAGGTATTTGCGAAAGAGTTTTTTAACCGTTGTAAGAAAATCGCTTCAAAAGTCTTTTTCACATCTTTCAAAACATAATTTTTGATATCGACTTCTTCTCGTGGCTTTAGTTTTTTAGCCAACACTGAAAGTTCTTCTGTCGTCTCTTCGATTTCATCAGGACTTAACGTATCGTCAAACAAAAATTGATGCCTAAAGCCAAAAGGATTTGAATGTGAAGACATTTCCAGAAAAGACTTTACGATCAAATAAACAGCAGTGATCGCATAAGACTTACCGATATTATTTTTACCAACTAACAAATGGAAATCTTTATTCAAATCAATAGTAAAGTCTCTGACGGGACCAAAATTTTTAATTGTAATATTCACTTATTAACCAACTCAAACTAGCGTAGATATTAAACTTGAAGTATATAACTCAATTGATATGCATTCTAGCGCAAAAATCACAACTTGTGATAGAAAACAACGCCGCGTTAAGTGGTGAGCAACGCTACCACCACACTTAAACCATTGTGCCGTAAACACTAAAGCTGAATCAAACCGAAAATGCCAAGTGTTGGGAATCAGTCTTAAACGCTTGTATGGATAATAAGCA
>NZ_JBFRMM010000041.1:0-133003 GCF_041470465.1 Vibrio sp. 10N.261.55.F4
CAGGGCAAGATTACGAAGCCCCTTGCCCTGCAAGGACTTGCGAAAGGTAAGCGTTATTGCGGTTCGCTTTTTTCTGCTTTCTTTTGATCCCTGCTTTGAAGCTGATTTCTTCCGTCAGCAGATTTAAAGCTATATGTCTTATAACTGCTAAATTCTCACCGGCTTGCTCTCGACGTATCCGACATTCATCTTCTTTAAAACCAACGTCTAATCGCCAGTGCATCTGATTTTCAATGCTCCAATGTGCTCGCGTGCTCTCTAGTAAAGCTTTAGCCGTTAGTTTTGCTGAGCTTATGTAGTGCTTGATTTGCATTGTTTCTGCTGGCTTATCACCTTCTTGACGAATTGAAACGACCATACCAATTGTGGAGAGTTCAGCCCAATCAAACGCTATATAGCCTAAGAAATCTGTATTGTGAACAACCATACTCAAACGCGTTTCTGTACGACCATGCCCTTTCTCTTGAGTGACGTATTTATCACCTTCAAAACTATTAATCATACTAGAATTAAACACTTGGCTAATCGCTTGCTCCAATCGTTTTTGATTACCTTTTACCGCTAAGAGATAATCTGCATCTTGAGCGACTATCTTTTCAGCTATATCCTTCTGGCATCCCATAGCATCAATAGTCACTAAACAATCTCGCAAGGAAAGCATTTCAAGCAGTTCAGGGATCGCTTTTATTTCATTGCTTTTATCCGCAGTCTTCACTTGTCCTAGTACAACTTGGTTTGCTGCACTAAAGGCACTAACCATATGGATTGCACCACAACGCTTGTCTTTGTTGTATGTGCCTCTGAGAGTTTTGCCGTCGATAGCAATCACTTCACCCTCTGTCGTCTCATGACAGTCTTTCATCCACGCAGTAAAGCATCGTTGCAGTTGCTTGGCGGAAATAAGATTGATAACTCGGGCAATGGTATCGTGTACTGGTATGCCTTGTTTGAAATCACCATACTGCCTAAGCCATTCCAAGTTATCTTCACCAAAATCTTCAATATCCTCCCAACCTTCAGCACCAGCAATCACTGCTGCAATTGTTAAGAAGATAATGTCGGTTAGCGTGTGCTCTATTTTCCAAGCTTGGCGAGGGTCTCGAATAACTGAAATATGGTCCAAAAGGCTTAATCCATTCATTGTGGCTAAATATCTGCTGTTAAAAAACAGTATATGATCACACCTAAATCTGATCATCAAATCGATCTTGAATGTATTGAATTTGTTGTGACTTCAGTGTACAAATTAGTGGAAACATCACTTCACGCTACCCCTTATTCCATATGGGTTTTTCATGATCTTGCCCTGGGGTATTCCCTTTATGAATCAAACTCAGATTGTGAATTGATTAACAAAGGAAAGAGTTTACCGTTTGGAGGAGTAAAGGTTTATGGCAAGCATTTTCGATATGTCAGAATAAAAGCTAACGCTGAAAGCATTTTAGCATCCAAAGTGGTCTCAGATATTGTTCCATTCACGAGTGAATACATACAGAGCCTATTAGACAATCACTCGTAATTACCGCCTAAGCTCTTGTATCCTTAGCTCTAATCAAATAGAAATATAAAGGCCTTTGGCTATTTGGATGGCACACTTTCATATTGACACTCAAATTGGAAACTGAACTCGATAAATAATAAAAACCCATTAAATCAAACACTTAAAACTGGCACGTAACTTGATTGAATATCTAGACCTTCCATCACAAGGATGTAGATATGAGAATTACAACGTTAAGTTTGCTATTAAGTGCCCCTCTAGTCGCCAACGCAGCGCCATTCGATACCTGCCCTAGTCAAGCATACCTCTTTCAGTCGAAACCCGTTGAAGTTTGGGGTGTAAACCTAGTAACAGGTTCAACCACACTGTTAGAAGACGATACGGGTATGAATGCCAATATCAATGGTGTCGGTTTCGACTTTCAAGACAGATATATTTATGGCTATGACACCACCAACAAACGTTTAGTGCGTCTTGGTCAAGACTTCCAAGCAGAAGTTATCAATACCAGTGGCTTACCAACCGATCACACTTTCTATGTCGGCGACGTCTATGACCATGTGTATTACCTGTACCGCACAGGGAAAGGCTTATTCACCGTAGACCTCTCTCCTTTAGACTCTGATCCGAATGCGACCGTCACGGTCAACAAAATCGCTGGTAGTCCAGCAACTGTGAGGTTGACCGACTTTGCCTTCCACCCAAGTGATGGCTCTTTATATGGTATCGATAATAACTCGGGTGGCTTGTACCAATTCAACCCAACCACAGGCGCAGAAACCTACATTGGTGACACCGGCGAGTTAGGTACGTTCGGTGCTGGCTATTTTGATGTCAACGGCTACTACTACGTATCTCGAAACCAAGACGGTAAAATTTACCGTATCAATCTGTCTCCAGACAACGCTGCCAATATCGCGGCAGGTATTGTTCCAGCCGTTGAATTTGTTTCGAATGGCCCAGCTTCTGGTCAAAACGATGGTGCTCGTTGTGCTAATGCACCTGTTGTTGATGAAGACTCAAACATCGACTTCGGTGATGCTCCAGACAGCTACCTAACGTTACTGGCGAGCAATGGCCCTCGACATGAACTCGATGGCATCACATGGTTAGGTACAACTCCTCCAGATGCGGATTTAGATGGTTATGTCACACCTCAATCAGATGAAACTGTCGGGGTGGATGATGAATGGGCAAACGGTGGTATCGGTTTTGTTACCGCACTTGAAGCAGGGCTTGATTCAAAAGTAGTAATTGAAGCTTCAACAACCGGTTACCTTTCAGCTTGGATAGACTGGAACCAAGATGGCAGCTTCGATGGCGCCAACGAGCAAGTGTTTACAGATTACGCGCTCGATGCTGGTGAAAACGATCTATTCCTAAATGTCGACATCAACGCACTAACCGGTACTACGTGGGCAAGATTTAGATTCAGCCAACAAACCAACCTAAGTTACTTTGGCGGTTCAACCTCTGGTGAGGTGGTCGATATTCAAGTCGATGTTCTTAACGATGGTGCCACTGCTCGTTACTTCCCAAGTGCTTCTGGTTACGCAACGCTCGCGTACGAAGATAACTGGCCTTATAAAGCTGACTACGACATGAACGATGCTGTTCTTATGTATCGTATTACTGAAATCCTTAAAGATGGAAAAGTCGTTAAATCAACTATCGACGGCCGCCTAGCTGCTGTCGGGGCATCGTACAGAAATGGTTTTGCTGTTCGACTTCCTAACCTCGACCCGAGCTTGGTGAGTAGTGGTAGCTCTTACATGAAACACAACGGCGTATTCACTGACCTTGACCTAGAAGATGGACGTAGCGAAGCAATCTTTGTTATCGCCAATGACCTGACAGAAAAAATCAGCACTGGCTGTACCTTCTACCGCACCAGTAATGGATGTAAAGAAGATGAGCAGTTCTCGTTCCAAATTGGTATTACTTTAGCCGGTGACGGTGTGAGTACTGGCAGCTGGACCGATATGCCTTACGACCCGTTCATCTTCGCAACGCCTGGGTATTATCATGGTGAAAACCTACCTCTACATCCAGGACGCAGCTGGGAGGTTCACTTGCCAGACCAAGCTCCAACCGAAGCATTTGATACCACTAACCTCTTTGAAGCTGGTTTAGGCGTCGATGACAGTAATCCATCAACAGGTAAATACTTCAAAACAGTAGAAAACCACCCTTGGGCACTAATAGTGACTTCGGATGACGAATGGGAGTGGCCTTTAGAGTACGTCGATATTGTTACCGCTTACCCAGGGTTTAAAGAATACGCAGAATCCGGCGGTGAAACGAACCAAACATGGTACCAATCACCTGCAGACAACCAACGTTACGAACCATAAGGAGAGACGTTATGACTATTCACACTAAACAATATCGAGACAATCATTGCGTTGATTCAAGTCGCAATCTCTTTGAGGAAAAACGTATGTCTGTACAAAGCACTTGGAACATCAAGAAGTCACTAGCCGTTATTTTAGCTGCAGCGCCATTAGTATTAGCCGGCTGTGGAGGCGGCGGCGGTGGGGGCGGAAGTACATCTACGGCATCACCATCTACACCCTCGACACCTGCAACTCCGTCGAATCCGGTAACAGCAACGACTCCGGTAACAGCAACGCCTTCGCCGTCTCCCGCGACAAGTGCGGTAGCAGCGCAGAGCTATACGATGAGTGATTTGGTGGTACCTGATGGATTTGACTACAACTCTGTTGAACAGTTTGATCTCAACATTGACATCAGCAGCATTTCGACAGACCGTTCTTTTGTGACCGTTTATAGCCGCTTTAGTACAAGAGATGACTCAACCTTGAAGCCGGATTACTCCAGCAAGGTCATTGCGGGCCCACTAGATAACGGTGTGTTCGCCTCCAACTTTGCAGCACCAGTAAACCATGACGCACTCTTGATAGAGATTTGGTTTTACGATGGTCAACCTCCATTACAACAAGTGGTTTCTAGCGGCGACTCTCAGATTGTCTGGCAGTAAATTGTTTAACAGCAGGTAACTTGTCGTTAGCGAGATCTCTGACGAAACAGAGTCAAAATGGATTGTTTGTAAGTAGGAAGTGAGCAGAAATGCTCACTTTTTTATTTTCGTCGAAGAGCAGTTAATTCAGCTTTCTTAGCGAGTAGCATTCACTTTACCACCAACCTCACTTATATTTTCAACATAACCTTCAAAGACTTACTCTCATGAAACAGTTAAAAATAGGTCTATTTATCTTAATGTGTGGCGTAGGCGTGTTAGTTGCCCTTGCCTATTTCCCGCTAACATCAGAGACGGGGCAACGTATTCAAGCCAAAGTAATTTCGAACACGCTTACTCAATCCTTAGATGGGCACAGGCGTTATCTGACGGTTCAGACAAAAGATAATGACGTATTTCGGCTCTCTATTGCTCCTACCACAGACTGCCCTATTGATTCTGTGGTCGCGCTTGATACATTAAACAATCAAATAACCGGACAAAGCAGTTATCAGTTCATCCACTGTCGAGCTGCACAGTAGCCATCGATGCAACAACGGTATTCGTAAAGCAACTGTATTCGCAAAAGCAACAGTAATCGCTCTACCACTGTATTCGCTAAAACAGTAAGAATCGCTAAAACAACAAGAATGGATATAACAATAATGAATCAGCCACTCATTTCACCACAACAACTTCAACAACGTTTGCTAGCAGAAGACAATATCATCATCCTCGACGCCAGCATCGAGTTTCAAATTCCAAGCGAGTCAGAAAAGATCAAAGGACAAATGATTCCTGGTGCTATTCGTTTTGACTACGACAAAGACTTTTGTAACAAGCACACTCTGCTTCCTCACATGTTTCCGAGCGAAAAACACTTCAACACTCGCGCAAAAGAAATTGGCATCAATCAAGACAGTACGATTGTGGTTTACGATAACTCCGGAACCTTCGCTTCTCCTCGTGCGTGGTGGATGTTTATGGCAATGGGACACAACGACGTATTCATCTTAGATAGCGGTTTGCCAGCTTGGATCGAAGCCGGTTACGCGACCGAGACTGACTATCGCACCGAAGTAAAAGCGGGCAATTTTGAAGGCCATATTCAAGACAACTACTTTGTCAGTGCTCAGCAGATTGAAGGTTACTCAACTGACAAGAGCGCAAACATTGTAGATGCTCGTTCTCAAGCTCGTTTCGATTCAGAAGTTCCTGAACCACGTGAAGGCTTGCGTAGTGGCCATATACCGAATTCTATTTGCCTACCATTTGCCCAAGTACTCAAAAACGGCAAGTTAAAGTCCCAAGAAGAGCTTATTGATATCTTTTCAACGCTAGAATTAACGCCTTCTCAACCTATGTTCTTTAGCTGTGGATCTGGCGTAACAGCTTGCATCATATTATTAGCCGCTAAACTCGCTGGCTATAACGGTGAAATGGGTGTTTACGACGGTTCATGGACGGAATGGGGTGCTAACGACAAACTCCCTATCGCCGTGACTAAAAAGTAATTCAACTTCGCTTAATGCAACTATTAGAATATACTGCGCATGCATAAAGAGCTTACTGATAATGATGGCCCCACGTCTCATGAAGTAAGCCTCTATGTCGCAGTTAACGCTATGTTCATTTGAGACCAAGACTCGATTCACGCCGTTTGATTTGTAACCCACATCAACTTGCTAACCATAATTCGTGATTAATCATAAACTAATCGTTATCGACGTTATGAATACTAATTTTTCACTCAAGAATCTCTGCTCGTAGTCGTTACACTATTTAATCATTAATACTTTCATCATTGATGTTTGTATTTTTCGTTGCATGAATCGCGCTGACAACCCAATAGTTTGTCACTTGCAGTCTGTTAAAAGTAGTAACCAACAAAGGCATCTCATGGCTCTATTTAAGCAAAATATCTGGTCGCTGTACGCGTTTGTCGTACTACTGACCCTGATACTTTTCGCCGCGTTGGGAATAACAAACTGGAAAGCAAACAGAGACGACTTCATAGAGCAGCAACACATTCAGGTTGAGCTTTTTTCTAGCTCCGTCAACTCGCTGCTGACCAGTCAAGAAGCCTTGTTAGAAGTAGTTGGCCATCAACTGGCTCAACAGTCTGATTTCACACGTACTGCATCTATCCAGATTAGGCCAATATTAGACAAGCTACTTGAGACCCACCCTGCGATAGCAGCGTTTGGCTTGTTGAACACCGACGGTGATTACCTCTCGATTAGCTCAAATCTCGAACTTGCGAATCAAAGGAACTTGCTGCAATACGCGCCAACCAGAGGCTCCTTCCTAGACGCCCTATCAAGCAGTAGCATGGTGCTTGGCCGTACCTATTTTCAAGATTCGTTGAATAGCTTAGTCATCCCGCTGAGAAAATCCATTTCAATCGATGGCAAGAAAACCGATGCAGTAATGACCGCAGGGCTACGATTAGACGCAACGATCGTATTTGAAAATAATGCTCACGCCGGAAGTTTCAATACACTAAGCCTGATCAGAAAAGACAGCTATCGCCAGTTTTATTCAAGTGATATTGAATCTGAGAGTGCCTATTCCTCTCCAGTCGGCAAAGATGTCATACAGCGTATTGCAAGTATCTTTACCGACCACTTCGGAATTAGCGTACAAGAAGCGATGAATGGGCAAGAAACCTATTCTTTTGTCGTCGACGATGAAGAGTACCACTCTTTGATGAGCGCGAAATACATCCCAAACTACAAATTATGGGTGGTAGGACGTACGGATCTAACTCACGTCGATAGTATATTCATACAAGAGTTCAGCATTCTTTTCGTTGCCTTTATTTTTCTTCAGTTTGGTTTCTACTTTTTGGTTAAGTCGATTGCCAAGAATGAACAACGGACTCGTAGCCAACTCATTTATCAGGCGAACCATGACCCTTTAACCTCTCTGCCAAACCGTTTGTACATGCGTAGAAACATTGGTAAATGGATTGACGATGAGTCAGAGCCGTTTTCGCTGTTGTTTATCGATATCGATAACTTTAAATGCGTCAATGACACCCACGGGCATGACTTTGGAGATAAGGTTCTCAAACAGATCGCTTTGCGTTTGATGAGGTTCCGATCTCGCCTCAGCCTATTGGTACGTGAATCCAGTGATGAGTTTTTGTTCTTGACGCCCTTGTCGAATGAAGCTGAAATTAAACGACTCGCCAAGCGCATTATTGAAGTGCTTTCTCAACCTTATGAAGTTGAAAGCGCTCAGTTTTTGTTAGGTTGCAGCATCGGCGTAGCGCGTTTCCCAGAACACGGAAAAGATCTGGATAGCCTGTTACGTTCTGCCGATATTTCAATGTACAAAGCGAAACAGCAGCAAAACTCGTACAGTATTTTCACAACGGAAATGCAAGATGCTCATCTCTACAAAATGAAAGTAGAACAAAGGCTACGCATCGCTATCGAGAAACAAACGCTGTTCATGGTTTTCCAACCGCTGGTTCGTGCAAATGAAAGTATTCATGGTGTAGAAGCACTCGTGCGCTGGATTGATGAGGAATTGGGTTTTGTTCCGCCAGATGTCTTTATACCGATAGCAGAGAACACGGGTTTAATGCAAAAACTGGGGACTTTTATTATTGAGTCCAGCATTATGCAGATCGCCCACTTGCACCGAACAACAGAACAAAAGGTCGGGCTGTCGATCAACATATCAGTGCGTCAGTTTTCTCATCAATCCTTCTCTGAGCACTTGTTCGCGACACTAGAAAAGTATCAACTCTCTCCTAGCTGTTTAACGCTAGAAATTACCGAGAGCTTGTTCATTGAAGATGTGACTTTGGTGAAACCGACTTTTGAAGCCCTCAAAGAGAAGAATATAAAGATCTCTTTAGATGATTTCGGGACAGGTTATTCATCACTAAGTATGTTGAAAGCACTGCCTATCGATGAACTTAAAATCGATAAGAGCTTTATTGAGAACATTGCTGTCGATCAGCAGTCACTCACCATGGTGCAAAACATCATCGCAATCGGTAAGAACTTCGGCATGGTGGTATTAGCAGAAGGCGTAGAATCAAACGAACACTTCGCAATTCTAAAGGCATGTGGATGTGACTTAATGCAAGGCTATTACTTCTCTCGCCCTATTCCTTATGATGAGCTGGCTACTCACCTAAACAAGAAAGTGACCGAGCACGCGGAATGTTCTGTTTAAGAACGTGAGTTAAATAGACGAGCTAAATAAGGTAGGCGGCTAAACACCTACCTTATTTTCTAGGTATTTTCTGTTCAGTTATTTATTCATTTCACTTTTTATTCATTTCACTATGCATAACATCGATCAACTGCCCGGAAGGATCTCCTGATAATTCCCAAGTAAAAATGCCGCCTAGGTCTGATTTCTTCGCCCATTCTGCCTTTGCTTTAATAGAACGCTGATCTTCAAAAGATATGAATACTTTTTTATCTGGGTTCCACAAATAAGGTGCTTGAGCTTGCTCATCATACTTATACTCATAACCTTGTTTACTACTGTAGTTATTCATAAGATCCCAAAACATGAAGTAACCGTTTTCACCGGTACCAAACTGCGCCCCTTGTTCAGAAACTAGGTCACCTTTAGGCAGCTCTCCAGCAAAGTCTTTTGTCCCTTGCCAACCTCGACCATAAAAAGCCGCCCCGATCACGAGCTTCTCGCTAGGAATACCTTGCTCTATCATCTGATTAATGAAGACATCAGCTCCCATTCCCCACCAACTACGCTCGGTGGCATGTAAGTTTGTTGTGTGACCTGTTTGAGTTCCCCAGCCTCCGAGGAAGTCATACGTCATCGCAAACATGTTCGTCAGATATGGGCTAGCTGCGTTCCAGTCAATTTGAGCTGCCTTAGCACCAACACCGACAGCCGTTGAAAGCTCGTAATCTCTTTGAGTCGTCTTTGATAGAGCGTCCAAATCACTTCTGATTGTTTTTACTAAAAGAGTAAAAGCTTCACGCTCTAGCGCTTTTTGCTCATCCGTTAGTTTCGTCTCTGGGTTCCAAGGCGAAGTGGTTAAGCCGCCGCCTCCTGGGTATTCCCAATCAAGATCAATACCATCAAAGAAGTCGTATTTTTGGATCAATTCAACAGCAGTTTTTGAAAAGTGCGCAATGGCTTGAGGATCTTTCGCCATCGCATGGAAAGGTTCAGACATTGTCCACCCTCCAAATGAGGGCAAAATTTTGATATTTTGATTGTCGGCCTTCAGTTGAGCTAACTGGGCAAAGTGACCTTTATAGGCGACATCAACACCCACGTCTCCGAAATCGACTTCTAACGCAGCTTCTTTATCCACAATAATCGCGGTATATGGTTGTTTGTCTGCACATTGCTGCTGAATTTGTTTTTGGACGGGCTCACCAGCACCGCTATGAGGACCACACATGCTCAAGAAGGCGTAAATAATATGTGAGAGCTTGTCTGCAGGTATGTCGTCAACGGTATAAGGGTTGTCTTTATTCAGATATTGCCAATCTGCAAAATACCCAGCGACGACTTTATCATCAGCATGTGCCGTAGGCGTGAGTATACAAGCAGCGGCTATTAAGCTAAGCGCACTGATAGAATTAAATTTAAAGATAGAACTTGATTGGTCACTGTTACTAGAAATAGCTTGTGTGATAAATGACAGTTTCATAATTATCTCCTTTAGTGTGGCTTAACATTAAAGAGTGATAATTCTTTCAACCGCTGAACAAATTCACTATTCGAGTCATGTCTAATAGTTATCCCCTTTATTGCACTGGTTTCATTAGGGGGAATTACCATCATTGCTCAAATAGTGAATTCAACGAAGCATGAGTATCTTACTATTTACTGCTGTTTGGTTTATTCACGCTAAGTTGTTCATCTAAGTTAAGTACCGTCAAAGCATTACTTACGCTGGTCGCTATCACATCGACCACACCGGTCCTTAGTGCGCCTAATAGAGCTAATGGCTTACTGTTCTCGGCTGCAATGGCAATGACTTCTGCAATTGGGCGGAATTCTTCCAAGGCCAAACCAATCACACGGTCACTCATTACTGTGTTTGCTGTTTTACCGTGAACATCGAAAAAGTCATAACCCGCAAAGTCACCGACGACTCCTTGCAATAAACGAGATTGAACGACCTCACCTGCGGTAAACCAACCTAAGTCGACCATATAGCTGTTTTCACTCATATCACCGATACCGACTAATGCAACATCGGCTTTTCGAGCGAGATCGAGTGTCTGCTTAACGGTGCTGTTTTCCATAAATGCGGTTTTTTGCGCTTTATTCTCGGCATAAGCCGGCGCGTATAAGGTTTCAGAAGATCCACCGTACTTTTTGGCTAGCTGCCTGCATATATGGTCGGCATTAAACATACCGCCTCTTGGGTGAATACCGCCGATACCACACACGAATTTACAGTCTCGTGGCGTAATTACGCCAGTGTGGTGAGCAACAGACGATACGTTTCGCCCTTGTCCTACTGTCACCACCATACCGTTTTTCAGTGTACTGGTAAGATAATTAGACACTAAACCAGCAACCTGTAATCGCTGCTTCTCTTCATTTGGTTGGTCTAGTGCTACAAGAGCACGCTTTACACCAAATCGTTCGATCAAACGTTGCTCGATCTTCGCACTAAAGACGGGGTGATATTTCACGGTGATCTCAACAATGCCCTCATCTCGGGCTTGCTTGAGCATTCGACCAACCTTTGCACGGGAGATAGAGTACTTTTTAGATATCTCTTCTTGCGTGGCACCATCTTGATAATAAGCAACCGCTACTTCAGTGAGGAGATCAGTGTTTTCTTCGGAAACATCTTGGATATTCTTACTCATATACCACTCAACCAATATTTAACAATTATTTTACCTGCTTGAAGAACAAATGTTCGATGCTTAAGCAAGTGATACACAAGTTTACACCCCGAACATATGTAACAGCAAGGTACATTTGCTCATAGTCATAACCATGGTTTTGTTGTTGATTAATTCACCTCACTTTGCTCGTTAAACGTTTGCTTGCATAGCCCATGATTACTAGAGCGAAATATATTTGACTGAAGTCACCATACAGTACTATTTACCGTTGACTTTGGGGCTAGATCGGATAAATATGGCTACATCATTTACTCATCGAGCGATCAAATGTTCTGTGCAAATGTTCGTTCGGAGAAAAATTTAAATTAATGTAAGTTTGGCTCACTGGTACAACCATTGAGAACTTCATTAGTTAGCTTGCAAATGCCCACACCTCTCCCATTAATGAGGTGTTATGCGATACATAGGATGATCAAAATGAGCAATAAATTAGAGCAACTTCGTAAACTAACAACTGTTGTAGCTGACACTGGCGATATCGAAGCTATCAGCAAGTACACTCCTGAAGATGCAACAACTAACCCATCTCTAATTCTTAAAGCTGCTCAAATTGCTGAGTACGCTCCTCTAATCGATGCTTCTATCGAATACGCAAAAGCGCAAAGCGGTGATAAAGCACAGCAAGTTCAAGATACTTGCGACATGCTTAACGTGAACATCGGTAAAGAAATCCTAAAAGTTGTACCTGGCCGTATCTCTACTGAAGTCGATGCTCGTCTTTCTTACGACATGGAAGGCAGCGTTGCTAAAGCTCGTCAACTTATCAAAATGTACAACGACGCTGGTATCACTAACGACCGCATCCTTATCAAACTGGCTTCTACTTGGGAAGGCATCCGTGCTGCTGAAATCCTAGAGAAAGAAGGCATCAACTGTAACCTAACGCTTCTATTCTCTTTCGCTCAAGCTCGTGCTTGTGCTGAAGCTGGCGTATTCCTAATCTCTCCTTTCGTTGGTCGCATCATGGACTGGTACAAAGCGAAAGAAGGTCGTGATTTCGAAGCTTCAGAAGATCCAGGCGTAATCTCTGTTTCAGATATCTACAACTACTACAAAGACCACGGCTACAAAACTGTTGTTATGGGCGCAAGCTTCCGTAACATCGGCGAGATCCTTGAGCTTGCTGGTTGTGACCGTCTAACTATCGCTCCTCAACTTCTAGCAGACCTAGAAGCAGCAGAAGGCGAAGTAGTAGAGAAGCTTATCGACTCTAACGGTACTAAAGAGCGTCCAGCAGCGATGACTCACGCTGAGTTCCTATGGGACCACAACCAAGATGCAATGGCTGTTGAGAAACTGGCTGAAGGCATCCGCAACTTCGCCATTGACCAAGGCAAACTAGAAGACATGATCGCAGCTAAGCTGTAATCACTCTTACCAAATTCAAATAGGGGAACGTTCAGTTCCCCTACTTTTATCAATTTTGTTTTTCTTAATTTTTATTCGGAAGTTCTTATGAATCGCAAACATCTAGCTAACGCTATTCGTGCTCTAAGCATGGACGGCGTACAACAAGCAAACTCTGGTCACCCAGGCGCACCTATGGGTATGGCTGACATCGCTGAAGTACTTTGGCGTTCTCACTTAAACCACAACCCAGCAAACCCAGAGTGGGCTGACCGCGACCGTTTTATCCTGTCTAACGGCCACGGCTCAATGCTGATTTACTCTCTGCTGCACCTAGCAGGTTACGAGCTTTCAATTGAAGATCTTAAAAACTTCCGTCAACTGCATTCTAAGACTCCAGGTCACCCTGAGTACGGCTACGCACCAGGCATCGAAACAACGACTGGTCCTCTAGGTCAAGGCATTACTAACGCTGTTGGTATGGCTATGGCTGAGAAAGCGCTAGCTGCTCAGTTCAACAAAGAAGGCCACGACATCGTAGACCACTACACTTATGCATTCATGGGTGATGGCTGTCTGATGGAAGGTATTTCTCACGAAGCATGTTCTCTAGCAGGTACGCTTGGTCTTGGTAAGCTGGTTGCTTTCTGGGATGACAACGGTATCTCTATCGATGGCGAAGTTGAAGGTTGGTTCTCTGACGATACACCTAAGCGTTTCGAAGCTTACGGCTGGCACGTAATCCCAGCGGTAGATGGTCACGATTCTGACGCTATCAACGCAGCGATTGAAGCGGCTAAAGCAGACCCTCGCCCTACTCTAATCTGCACTAAAACAGTGATTGGCTTTGGTTCTCCAAACAAAGCAGGTACGCACGACTGTCACGGTGCTCCACTAGGCGCTGAAGAAATTGCAGCAACACGTAAAGAATTAGGTTGGGAGCACGGTCCTTTTGAAATTCCGTCGGAAGTTTACTCAGAGTGGGATGCGAAAGAAGCAGGCGCAGCTAAGGAAGCAGCGTGGAACGAGAAACTTGCAGCTTATGAAGCAGCATACCCTGAGCTGGCAGCTGAATTCAAACGCCGCGTAAACGGTGACCTACCAGCTGAGTGGGAAGAGAAAGCATCGGCAATCATCGCTGATCTTCAAGCTAACCCAGCAAACATCGCATCACGTAAAGCATCTCAAAATGCTCTAGAAGCGTTCGGTGCTATGCTACCAGAATTCATGGGCGGCTCTGCTGACCTTGCGCCTTCTAACCTAACTATGTGGTCTGGTTCTAAGTCTCTTGAAGCGAACGACTTCTCTGGTAACTACATCCATTACGGTGTACGTGAATTCGGTATGACGGCTATCATGAACGGTATCGCTCTACACGGTGGTTTCGTACCATACGGCGCAACGTTCCTAATGTTCATGGAATACGCGCGTAACGCTATGCGTATGGCTGCTCTGATGAAAACTCAGAACATCCAAGTTTACACGCATGACTCTATCGGTCTTGGCGAAGATGGTCCAACTCACCAACCAGTTGAGCAAATCGCTTCTCTACGTCTAACTCCAAACATGAGCACATGGCGCCCATGTGACCAAGTTGAGTCTGCTGTTGCTTGGAAACTAGCAATCGAGCGTAAAGATGGTCCTTCTGCACTTATCTTCTCTCGTCAAAACCTTGCACAACAAGATCGTGACGCTGAGCAAGTAGCAAACATCGCTAAGGGTGGTTACATCCTGAAAGATTGTGAAGGCAAGCCAGAGCTTATCCTTATCGCAACGGGTTCTGAAGTTGAGCTAGCGGTTAACGCTGCTGCTGAGCTAACGGCTGAAGGTAAGAAAGTACGCGTAGTTTCTATGCCTGCTACTGATGCGTTCGACAAACAAGACGCGCAGTACCGTGAGTCTGTACTTCCATCTGACGTAACGGCACGTATCGCTGTAGAAGCTGGCATCGCTGACTTCTGGTACAAGTACGTTGGTTTCGGTGGCAAGATCATCGGTATGACAACGTTCGGCGAATCTGCACCAGCAGGCGAGCTATTCAAGATGTTCGGTTTCACTACTGAAAACGTAGTAAACACAGCGAAAGAGCTTCTAGCTTAATCTTGAATACATTGTCTCGCCCTTCAATGGGTTGATGCATACAGAAAGCCCCGCATGAAAATACGGGGCTTTTTTTGTCTTTTCTCTCATTCGGATTAAATCTAACGGCTATTTTTCTTCGAAACGCTTTGCCAGTTGGTAGAACTCATTGACTTGTTCTTTTAGCTCTGTGGAGTGGTCTTTCACAGAATGCGTTGCCACTAAGTTTTGTTCTGCGGTCGAGGCGATAGACTGCATATGCAGATTGACTTCACTCGACAGCTCACGTTGCTTATGAGCAGAACTTTCAACAGACTGCATGAGTTCATTCATGGATTGCATTAGGTTTTCGACTTCCGACAAGCGCTCTGCACTCACCTTCGCAACACCACCACATGCGTCCGTTTGCTCACGGTTCGCCAGAATATCTTTTTGCCACCCTTCAATCGTCGTTAGCATGGTATCGATGCTCTCTTTGATCTGAACCGTAGCCTTTGAGGTTCGACCCGACAATGCACGGACTTCGTCGGCAACAACGGCAAAGCCTCGTCCTTGCTCGCCCGCTCTCGCCGCTTCAATCGCAGCGTTCAGGGCCAACAAGTTGGTTTGTTCGGCGATTCCACCAATCTCTTCCATTATCTTGCTTACGCTCTGCGCTTGATCGCTCAGTTGGTAAGTCGTTTGAGTCGCCTTTTCAGCCTGAGAAGCTAGGCTCTCTAAGTTTTGATGAGTTTGATTAATGCTTTCTTTAGCGCAAGCACAGGTTTGCAAAGTCACATCAACAATCTGGTGCGCTTCTTCTGTGCGAGAAGAGACCTCATTGGCGGTGACTTCAACCTCTTCAGTCGCCTCTCGTACTTGAAGAATGTCTTTTGTTTGTTGATCTAAGGCTTCTGATACTTCAAATGACGTCGCATTTAGGTTGTCAGCCAAATCTTGTAACGGCTTGGCTGAGTCTGTCATGCGACCTAATACGGTGTGGATTCTTGCAGACAATAGTTTTAAGTGAAAATCGGCAATAGAGAACTGACTATTACCTGAATAAACAAGACGACTAACACTATCGAATTTAGATTGCAGCTTTTTCAACTGCAGTGGAGTATCAATCAGCTCTTGTCGGAAAAGCAGTGCTAATGCTGAAACAGGAAGTAGGCTCAACAACCATTGTGATACTTGCCCTACTTCAATGAGATTTGAAATTAACGGCGCAGCCAAAGAGCCTAGCAACACGGCGTAACGAACACTGTCACTGATCTTTAATGACCATTGGCGACCCGACTTTTCAGCCTTCAAGAGGCCTTGGTAAGCCTTATCTGCAACTTGTATCCATTCATTCTTTGGCTTAACACGAACAGATTGGTAGCCACTCACCTTACCATTGTCGTAAATTGGAGTTACATAAGCATCGACCCAGTAAAACCCACCAGATTTGGTTTTGTTTTTTACGATGCCACGCCAAGCTTTACCTTGCTTTAGGTTAACCCACATATCAGCAAAAGCGGCTTTCGGCATATCGTTATGCCTTACGATATTGTGGTGTTGCCCTAGCAATTCTTGTTGGCTGTATTCCGCTATGCGACAAAAAGCATCATTACTGTACGTAATCACGCCTTTTAAATCAGTGGTAGAGACAAGTTGTTCGTTTTCGCTGAGAAGCGTTTCACGAGATTGAGTAGATGAGCTGACAGTCATTATATTAACTTAGGTTAATTATTATTTTAGGCGAGGAATATATACAATTATTAAAGTTATGACAAAATGTGAACGTCACATTTTGTGTAAATGCCTGCTATTTATACAAATATTAGCTAAGTACCTCACAAAGCTAATAACTTCACTATCTTCTCATGCCAACAGTCACGACTCATCTAAGTTTACGGCAGTGGTAAATTTCACGGTTCTCATTGAGACAGAGGTATGGAATTTACGAATATTCAGATCTTTGCGTAGTACTCGCTCCACAAAGTCTTCGTAGGCTTGAATGTCTTTGACCGTCACAATCAGCATGAAATCAAAGCTGCCTAATATCTGATAGCACTGCGTGACCTCTTCTGCCTTTGAAATAGAATGGCGAAAGATTTGGTAAATATCCCCTCGATCACGCTCCATTTCCACGGACACAACCAAAGTCATCTTACTGCCGGTCAGTTCTGGATTAATGATGGACACACCACCGACAATCACGCCCTCTTCTCTCAGCCGTTTCACTCGCTTTAAGCAAGCAGGCGGTGACAACCCGACCAGCTCTGCTATTGTTAAATTTCACGTCATTGAAACACTGAAAGTTACTCTCAATACCCTAATTATTGATATTTTGAGTAAAAATAATTTGAGCATGGGTATTTACTAATGACTCAGTTATTACATGCGTATTTTAAAACACCGATAATAAAAAATTATCTTATTAGTTAGAACCCAACGCCTTGTATAAAGCGCCCTCCAGAATAATAACCACGACCTAATCAATGTTATTAAACATCCAAACTATCAACTATTCATTCAACAAAACCCATTAAATAACTGACAATAGAATAAATAACACTCCTTATTTTATATTAACTCTAAATGTTGAAACCGGAACGAATAATTAATTGTAATAATTATCCATTTGATTGGTAAAATTTATAAATATATTTTGTTACATAATCAAAACTGATGGCTTGATATAATAATGTCACACAAAACAATGGCTTTAATGGTTCTAATTTTTTCCTCACTGTCACAGGCTTCCACTATTGAGAACGACGAACTATTGCTGAAGTCATTGATAAAACAAGGTGTTATCTGTTCAGGCTTAACCTATGAGGAAAATCAAGAAGCTTTGCGTATCTATCTCAACGCTAAAAAAGTGAAGAGCACTCCGTTTGATTCAAAAAATAGAAAAGAGACAACCAATACAAAAGAGATAGAAGATAAAAAAAATACAACAAACACACGTCAGTTAAATAAGACACCACAAGAGTGTATTAGGCCAAACTCGGACAACAGATCCGAATAAGGCAAGTTGATACTGATATCGACATGGAAATATAAAAAGGAAATATAATGAAAATGATGAGAAGAACATTGTTGGCTTCAGCAATGCTTACTCTATTTAGCGTCAGTGGTTATGCAAAAACACCTATTGATTTAGGCGTAGTTAATGAAGACAAACTCATTGAAATGCTAGTTAGACAAGGCTTAGTCGACCAAGATGCAACCGATGTGGCAAAGCAGGATGCGCTTGACCGTTACTTGAAAAATAAAATCAATTCCGGTTTCAAAGGCGATGCTCAATTCGGAAAAAAAGCACTTGAGCAACGCGCAAAAATACTCAAAGCCATAGAAAAAGGGTCTGGCGTTAAAAAAGCGAGTGTCTTTGCTTTAGAAGTCGGCACCAAGCGCACCGATAAAGTACTCGCTCTATTGGTCGATTTCCCTGATTTGAACTGGGATGACAACAAGTTGACCGAAGAGCACACGCAGATGCTCTATGAGAGCTACAATCCAGAGCATTATCAAGAGCTGTTGTTCTCAAATTCTGGCTACACAGGGCCCAACGGCGAGAACCTAATCTCGATGCGCCAATATTACCAAAGCGAATCTGGTGACAGTTACAGCGTTGCAGGTCAAGCGGCAGGTTGGTATCGCGCCTCCAAGCCTGCGTCATTCTATGGTGGCAACTCCCCTACCACCGACAACGACTTAAACGCCCAAGAACTGGTTCGTGAAGCGCTAAATCAACTGGCGCAAGATCCGAGTATCAACCTTGCCGATTACGACATCGAAGATCGTTACGATTACGACGGTGACGGAAATTTCCGCGAACCCGATGGTGTGATTGACCACCTGATGGTGTTTCATGCATCGGTAGGCGAAGAAGCCGGTGGTGGCGTGTTAGGCCCTGATGCGATTTGGTCTCACCGATTCAACCTTGGTCGCACTCATGTACTGGAAGGTACTT
Source organism: Vibrio sp. 10N.261.55.F4 (assembly GCF_041470465.1). Lineage (NCBI taxonomy): Bacteria > Pseudomonadati > Pseudomonadota > Gammaproteobacteria > Vibrionales > Vibrionaceae > Vibrio > Vibrio sp. 10N.261.55.F4. The sequence continues at coordinate 18,726 of NZ_JBFRMM010000041.1, forward strand.
CTAGCTCGCTTCCAGATCGATTTGGTGGCCAATACGCGGCGTTCGATTACACCATTCAACCGATTGATGCGGCTGCAGGTGTTTGTGCCCACGAATATGGCCATGATTTAGGCTTACCAGACGAGTATGACACGCAATACACAGGCAGAGGCGAACCGGTTTCTTACTGGTCAATCATGTCTTCGGGCAGTTGGGCTGGTCAAATTGGTGGTACACAACCAACGGCATTCAGCTCTTGGGCAAAACACTTCCTACAGAAATCGATTGGCGGACGTTGGGTTAACGATGATCAGCTCTCGATTGATGACCTAGAAGACAATCCACAAGTGTATACGCTGTTCCAAACAACGGATAACAGTCGTCCTAACATGATCAAAGTGGATCTTCCTGAAAAGCAGATTGAAAGTCTGAAACCCTTTGAGGGCGAGTATTCATTCCACTCTCAAAAAGGCGATGATCTGAAAAACAGTATGACTCGCAAGTTGATGATCCCAGCGGGTGATTCTGCACTGCTGTCTTTCAAAACTTGGTATGAGATTGAAAAAGACTACGACTTTGCTCGCGTGCTAATCAACGGACAAGCCATTGCAGGCAACATTACCTCAATGGACGACCCATACAACACGGACCTCGTTCCTGCTATTGGCGGCGAATCTGGCGGATGGGTTAACGCTGAGTTCGACGTTTCACAATGGGCAGGACAAGAAGTTGAACTTTCATTTGAGTACATCACCGATGGCGGCTTAGCAATGGAAGGCTTCTATCTGGATAACCTCAGTGTTGTCGTTGATGGTGAAGTCACCTCAATAGATGATGCTGAGAGCAACTCCACCTTCTCCCTTAATGGTTACAAGCTGAGTAATGGATTCCATCAAGCGCAGCACTACTATCTATTGCAATGGCGCAGCCACATGGATGTTGATGAAGGCCTAGCGAACATCAAACGCATGGGACAACTGATGTCATTCGACCCTGGCTTGATCATTTGGTACGTCGACGAATCACTAACCGACAACTGGGTAGGTAAACACCCTGGTGAAGGTTGGTTAGGCGTGGTCGATGCAGACCAAAATGCCATGGTGTGGGCAAACTCTGGTGAAGCGGCTCAAACACGCTACCAAGTTCGAGACGCAGCGTTTTCACTCAAAGATCATACTCCAATGCGTCTTGTAAACAGCGACAACGATGTACTCGAAGATACCAGTTTGGTTGGCAATGCTAGCTTCTCGGATGACCAAGATTACACATCGCCTCAAGCACCAGATTCAGGACGCATCCTGACGGAGTTTGGTTTAGCGGTCGATATTGTGAATCAGAGTGATAACAACGAATACGGTGTGGTTCGCTTATCTAAAGTAAGCCAACACAACGTCGCTCCTACTGCGAACTTCGAGCTGAATGTGACTGGCCTGAATGTTTCTGTAAACAACTTCAGCTCAGACCAAGACGGTGAGATCACCCAGTACCTGTGGGACTTTGGGAACGGCACAACAAGTACCGAAGTGGCACCAACTTGGTCTTATGAACAGGCCGGTGAATACACGTTGAACTTGACTGTTGTCGACGACAAAGGCGCTACCGATTCATTTAGATCTGTAGTGAGTGTTGAATCTCCAAACGCCCTTCCAGAAGCGAGCGCGAAGTACATTCACTTGGGCCGCTGGGTAACCATGTGGTCTACAAGTTCAGACAGCGATGGTCGTATTGTTGATACCGAGTGGACACTTCCAAATGGAAAGGTCAAACGTGGTCGCACATTCACGTCAATCTTCCCTTCATACGGAAAGCACGAAGTGACGCTAAAGATAATCGATGACCAAGGTGGAATTACCACCAAAACGATTTTGGTCGACCTGTAAATCATCGCAGGCTCTGTCATGCGTATTTACAACACAAGCTTAAGTACTGTTGTCACAGGATATAAGCCAAGACAGCAGTTTTAAGAAAACGTTATTATTTAAGCCGTAAGCAAAGGCCCTACCGATTTGGTAGGGCTTTTTATTGGTCGCAGTTCGAGATACTAGGGTTTTAATCACAGTAACAAATTTACTGAACCACCATTCGATGAGCCATTACACAGGCTGCTTTTGAATACGCGATTTACGAGCACTGAATGCGAACAGCAAGATAACAGCTAACACGAATGGTAATACGTAGATATTGAGGTTCTGCCACCCTGCTGTCGATTCTAGCCAGCCAGAGAGCATGGCGGTAATCGTCACACAGCCAAAGACAATAAATTCATTAAACGCTTGTGCCTTAGCTTTATTCTGCGATTGGTAGGACTGACTAAACAAACCTGTTGCCGCGATAAACATAAAGTTCCAACCGACACCAAGCACAACTAGAGCCGCTCTGAAGTGCCAGATAGATTCGCCATGAATGTTAATCGCGATGCAGACGACGAACAGAACCCCGCCTGCCAAGATCATCATTCTTGAGCCAAACTTCTCGATAAGTGAACCAGTAAAGAATGCAGGAACAAACATCCCCAATACGTGCCACTCAATGACGCCCGCTGCTTTGGTAAAATCAAAGCCACAACCAATCATTGCCAATGGCGTTGCTGTCATCAGGATATTCATCACCGCATAAGCGACCATGGCAGCAAACACTGCGCCAATAAAGTTAGGCGCTTTTACTATCACACTGAGAGGATCGGATTTAGGTGCCTGACTATTAAAAGAGACTTTTGGAAACTGAATTGTTTGTAAGATGAGTAACGCAAGAATGTTCAATCCAATCAAAGAAGCAAAAGCACCAATGTACAAGCCATCTTGCGACCACTGTTGCGACATAATCGCCAAATTTGGTCCTAATACCGCGGCTAAAACGCCACCAGCCATCGAGATAGAGATCGCTCGGTGACGGGCATTTTCATCACACACCTCGATTGCAGCAAAACGATAAAGCGTGCCAAAACCTATGCCTATCCCAAGTAAGAACGTAGCGAAACAAAACAAATAGAAATGTTGTTGAGACAGTGCGTAGGTGGCAAGACTAGCTCCTGTAATGCCAACCACATTACCAATGCTAAATCCTCGCTTTCTCCCTAACTTGCCTGAAATTAAAGATGCTGGAATAGTGGCTGCCATTAAACCCAAAAACTGCAGTGCAACCGGCAAGGTGATCATGCTGACACTGGGTGCAATCTGCTTACCGATCAAACCAATCACAGAGATCAGTAATATGTTACCCGTCATCAACAAGGCCTGACAAAGTGAGAGCAGCCAAACATTTCTATTCATCTTCGTTCCTAAATATGAGCACAGTTGGTCAATAGACCAAAAATTCAACAAAGTCGCAACACTTTGTTACTCATAGCAACTCTACAAAGCGACCAATAGACCAATAGACCAATATAGAGTGCTACCACCACATGACTTTGATTAGCGTTACTTAAGACGCTAGAGTTGAAATTATCATTACTTAAGATAATAATAATTTTCTGTTATTTATAGGCTTTAGTATTTGAAGGTGAGTATGATTAATCCACTTTGGCTCAATACGTTTAAGACTCTGGTTGAAGTTGGCCATTTCACCCAAACGGCAGAAAAGTTGTATATGACACAACCTGGAGTCAGCCAACACATCAAGAAGCTTGAACAAGCTTGTAATTGTGACCTGCTATCTCGAGAAAACAAGAGCTTCGAACTGACCGAACAGGGTCGGATTATGTATCGCTATGCGATCAAACTAGAGAAAGACCAAGAAGATCTTTTTGAGTCTCTGAGTTTTGATAACCCTTATGCTGGGCAATGTCACTTGTCTTGCTCTGGCTCACTCTCTTTGCGTCTGTATCCAAAGCTTCTTGAACTTCAACAGCAACACCAAGAGCTCAGCATTAACTTAGAAGCCGCTCCAAACAAAAAGATATTGAATGACCTAAGCGAAGGCACTACCGATATCGGCATTGTTAGGCATTCCCCGAACGACAGCTACTACCAAAGCCAAGTCATCGGCAAAGAAGCACTGTGTCTTATTGTTCACCACAGCCTTGCTGATTTAGAGATAACGCCGCAAGTATTGAATGACATTGGCCTGATTGCCCACCCAGATTCTGCACATTATCTTTCTTTGTATTTCGACCTTTGCGGAGATAAAGACTTAGCGAACATCAACGTTAATGAGATACCAAGATCTGGCTACATCAATCAGCTTCACCAGATCTTGCTACCCGTATCAAAAGGATTAGGTTTTACCGTGTTACCGGCTGGCGCGGTTGAACACTTCCCAGAAAGAGACAAGTTGCACGTTGTGCCACCCAAAGTAGAGGTTGAGGAAATACTGTATCTGGTTCAAAAACGAAACCGAAAACTGCCGCACCGATACGATACGGTTGTTGAGCTAATCAAACAGAACGTGAGTCGTTAGTTCGGTATAGATAGATTTAAAGCCTTTAGCTAGCGCGTTATTTCGCTGTAAGAGCTAAAGGCTTTAATGTTGAAGTGATATTTATAAAAGACAACTACTCAGAAGCGCCAAGCCCCTCTTTGGCTCGTTCAAAGTCATAATTATCTAACGCACTTTGAACATCTTTAAGAACAACAGAATGTGGATACTGTGCCAGTAACTCAGTCACATATTGAGTTGCATCGTTATCATACGCATCCAGCAGTGATAGCAACTGAGCATGCTGTTCTGACGTGATGCTCGGTGAGTCAGAGGTATCAGCAAGACTCACATCGGCTACTTCAGAACTTGTCGTATTAGATCCTTTGGCACCAGGCACATCAAAGCTGATCTCAACTGCTTTAATCAGTTCAATTAACCCAAGCTCACCTTGTTTAAGATCCTCTTCATCACACGCCTTGTTATGCGCTTTGCTTTCTAAATCACTGAGTAACTCTGCCAATCGCAACCCACCAATCGAAGCTGCCATGCTTTTTAAGGTATGTAGATTACGCTCTAACGTCTCCCATTCGCCTTGTACTAAGCTATCAAAAGCATCCGACATCATGTCTGGTGATCCTTTGCAGAACCTATCCAGCATTTTGGCTTGCAGTTTCACATCATGATAAGTCAGTTGCTCAAACCTCGACTGAGAGAAAACAGGCGGTTTTATGTGAGTATCAGAGTGTAATTCCGCACTCTCATCAGAATCACCTGTCTGTATCGCATCTGAATGCGTTCTACCTTCAACTAATACCTCAGGAACAATGTATCGAGTAATCAGAGACATCGCTTTATCAATAACAATAGGCTTGTCTAAGAAGTCCGTGACACCCGCTTCCCTCGCTCGTTGTTTCGCATCAGCAAAAACATTGGCTGACATTGCAATAATCGGTACATCTATATCGAATTCACGAATCAAACGGGTAGCTTCAAAGCCGTCCATAATCGGCATTTGAAGATCCATGAAGATTATTTCGTAGTCGTTGTTTTTAGCTAACTCCAGCGCTTCCTTTCCGTTTTCAGCAAGATCGGCATTTAATTTAGAGCGACTGAAAAATGCTAAGGCTAGATCTTGGTTCAGCTCATTGTCTTCAACCAATAACACTCTTTGGCCTTTGAACTCTATCTGGTAATCCAGTTGCAGTTCTTGGGCTTTGAAGTCGGCTAACGCATCCGAGCTTGATCGTGGCAATGTCAGTACAAAGGAGAACTCACTGCCTTGCCCGTAAACACTCTCCACCGTAATTTGACTGCCCATCGCATGCACTAATTTCTGGCTAATGTTGAGTCCAAGCCCTGTACCGCCAAACCGACGTGTCGTTGTGGTATCCGCTTGGCTAAAGGCTTCAAACAGCTTGTGACGGTTCCCATCCGAGATGCCTATCCCGGTATCCATCACACTCACCTTCATGGTTAGACTGCTATCGTTCGAGTCAACATGCTCCACCGTTAACGCTACGCTGCCTTTTTCCGTAAACTTAATCGCGTTACCCACAAGGTTGAGTATGACTTGGAACAACCTCAATGGATCGCCTTGCAATGGCGTGTCTAACTCAGAGTCTATGACCATCGACAAATTGAGCTGCTTCTCAGCCGCTTTCGACTCCATCAGCTCAATCACATCTTTAAAGGTCGTTACGGGATCAAACGGGACGTTATCAATAACAAGTTGTCCAGCTTCTATCTTTGAGAAATCAAGGATGTCATTGATGATACCGAGTAACGAATGGCCAGAACGGTGCACTTTCTCAATATAATTTCGAGCGACAGGATTAGATATTTCGCCAATCGCCAGATAAGACAAGCCAATAATGGCGTTCATTGGGGTTCTTATCTCATGGCTCATATTGGCTAAGAATTCCGATTTAGCTTGGCTCGCCAAATCGGCTCTCTGTTTCTCTTCTTCCAATTGTTCGTTAAGGCGCTTCATTTCTGAAATATCGAATGCCCAAAATAGTGTGGCGACTTCACCATCAATCTCAAAAAGATAGTAACTGACCAAAGCAACAAATCGGGTTCCATCAGACTTTCTGAGTACCAACTCCCTATTTTCAACTTTACCGTTAAGGTCGAGCTCTTTATGCACGCCATCACGAACGCTCAGCGAGTCATGGATAGCAGCGACGTCGATAGAAGACAACGCCTGATTATCCACGCCAAACAAACGTTTCGCCGTATCATTCGCGTAACGAACCTCTTCTTCAAATACCACGCTGGCTGCAATTGGAGAGCTATTTAGCATGTTGTAGAGTTGGTTCTGCGCCTTTTCCAGAGCTTCGGTCGCTTCCTTAGCAATACTGATCTGCTTCGCTAATTTACGATTCCAGAAAATAATAAGAAGAAGGATCACCAGAGAAAAAACCGAAATGGTGTAAACCAATTGATAATCAACTCTTTCTATCGCTTTGGGTGCAGCCCATTTTGCAGAGATCTTCTGGTGTTCTTCAGCTGAGATACTGCCTATCGCTTTGTTCACAATAGACAACAGCAAAGGTTCAGATTTGATGACATGCAGAGTTGGCGACAGGAAGAAGTCTAATCGACCGATGATGCCAATTCCTCGATAGCCAAATGAGTCGATTAAGTAATTTAAGACGTCAACGGTATCAATCATCGCATCAAACTCACCCGATTCGACGAGCTCTAATCCATCATTAGTCGATGACACCATCGACCAATTGATCTCAGGGTAACTATCCACAATAGCTTCTGTGTTGGCTCCCCCTTCTAAAATACCTATTTTCCAACCTGCAGCTTCTTCTAAGACAAGGCTGTTCACATCTCGTCTTGAGGCAATAGCCAAACGACTAGAAAATAACGGCTTACCCGCCTTCACGCCCTCGCCAAGCGAACGATTCTCCACAGCGGCCGACACAAGGTGCACTTTTCTATGGTCAACGAGTCGTCGAGTCTCCTGCCAACTGCCGACATCAACATGTTCCAAGCGTAAACCTGTTTTCTGCTCGATCAGCTTTAGGTAATCATCGATCATGCCGATGTATTCCCCTTTGCTCGATACGGCTTCATAAGGCAAAGAGTTAGGATCAATACCGATTTTCAATACTGGATGAGATTTTATCCACTGACGTTCATTTTGACTAAGATTAAGAAGTTCACCGGCTAAACTGTTCGATTGATAAACATCTGAAATATAACGTTTTGCACCATCTCCGAATGAATCAAACTGCTCAATGGCAGGGAAATAAACATAACTTCCTTCCACGGAATCCACATCGAAATAGAACGTCATAAACCCAGCATTGGTGCTGCCCGTCTGCGTTTTATAGCCAACGCCTTTCGTTACGGATGACAATTTAGAGGTGTTTTTCTTGTCCAATGATGGCGTTGATACATCTCCTAGGAACCAAGATTCAAGCGGTCGCTTATTATTATCAGCCAGTGTCGAAATAACCATGAAAGTATTATCTGCATCAAATATGTCAAAAATCTTAGGCAATTCGTCAAAGCGATCATTAACAATAAAGTACGCTGAGATTTGAGCAATAATATCGGCCTTCTTCAGAACCGGAGTCAGGTCGTTCTTAATTTGTCTTCTAAGAATTGGCTCAAACTCCCCGTCTTCCCTTTTCAGGTTTGCCAATGCGGCATTGAAGCGGTCTCTTAGCTCAGCCCCCCTGAAATCCACGTAGATGGGATAACTGACTTTATAATCTTCATGGATCTGAATCTCGCGCATTTCAATAAACCGGGTATTGGTGACAAACCAGGTTAATACGCGCCTTTCTACCATCAGGAGATCAACATTTTGAGCTCTCAGTTGGGAAAACGCCGACTCTAAGCTGTCGAGATCATCTATCCGATCAATGCTCAATTGGCTTTCCAACACTTCTACGGAGTTTTTAATCGGCGATGTTTCATCGAACAACAATGCACCTAAGGACAAATTTTTTGCCGACTTCAAATCCAGCTTACGCCTCTTTAATGACACTGGCACAAAATCAACATCCATCACCTTGTCACTGACAAAGTGCAATGAAGAGTCATCAAGTTGAACGCCAGAAACAAATGATATTGAGTTGTTGTTATCGATAGCTTGACGAGCTGCAGTACGAGGCAAAGTGACAACGTCACCCAATCGATACCCCATATCGTTCAATGCCCTTTGCATAATGTCATGCTCTAAGCCAACAGAAGTACTGTCTGGATACATGTAAGGCGGGTTGCCGAATCCAAATACACCTTTAATGGGAGAGCGATAAGGCGAGTCATCTAACCATTTAGATAAAATGCGGTTCTTTTTACTGATATCAAACGTTGCAATCTGTTGATTCAATAAGTTAAGCAGCTCATTGTCGTTTGAACGAATAACCATGGCTGCTTTGATGTTCTTCCAGCGATCAAGTACATGGTTGACCGCTAAATTCTCGACTCCGCTTTTATGAGCAAGATCCATGGTGGTTACAGGTTCAGCCAGTAAGCCATCAACCGACCCATCTTCTAATGCACGAATAGCATCAATGGCCGTATCGAATTCAACTCTCTCAATCGAACTAAGCTGCACGCCAGATCGCTTTAGGTCGATGCTTTCTCGAACCATGGCAATTCGCCTTTTGGCCTCTTGCTCTATTTTATTATTGAGATGATCTTCGGTAGGAAGAATGACGGCAATTTGGTACGAGATATAAGGATCAGTTTGAAGGAAACGTCCTCCTTCGCTGGGATCAAACTGTTGAAACGGAAACACATCGCCTTTCCCGTCTAACAAAGCTTGCTTTGCTTCAGCATGAGAATCTACGCTGATGAAGTTGGTTTTTACGTTGAAACGCTCTTCAAGATCGTAAGCCCAATCTCGAATAATCCCGTCGACTTTTCCGTCATCACCAATAAATGAGTAAGGATAATGACTGGATAGTGTAACAAACGTGATTTCACGATCAGGATCTTGCCATAGGTTTGGTTGTTGATCCGGAGCAGCCTCAGCGTTAACGCTAGCGGCACGAACAACGAATACAACAAACAAAATTATGGCGATGACATAACGCTTACCCCACTTACCCCACATCTGCCAGAGGTCACTCATCTTTGAACTTCTCTTTAATCTCTAGAATCTCTGGCAATTTAATGAAAAACAGATCAACGATAGTCGGGTCAAAATGCTTACCTTTCTGCTCAGTGATTAAAGCCAAAGCATCTTCGACACTCCAAGCTTTTTTATAAGGGCGTTCTGCCGTTAGAGCATCAAACACATCAGCCACAGCAGCAATTCTTCCAACCAATGGGATACCTTCACCAGCTATCTGGTTTGGATAACCACTGCCATCCCATTTTTCGTGATGATATTGCGCCACCTGAATAGCCATACGCATCAGTTTGGAATCACTCTGCCTACCAAGTATATCAACACCATATTCGACATGCTTTTGCATAATTGTCCACTCGTCGGCGTCCAATTTACCCGGCTTGAGTAATACGCTATCAGGAATACCGATCTTGCCAATATCATGCATTGGTGCTGCATCACGCAACGTCTCGGCATCTTCGTCAGTCATTCCCAAGGCTTTAGCTAGCACTTCACAGTAGTGACTCATACGCTTAACGTGCATGCCTGTTTCATTGTCTTTAAATTCAGCAGCTCTACCCAGTATGTTCAGTGTTTCTAGCTTACCGAGATTGATCTCTTGAGTTTTCTCTTTTACCTGACTAAACAACGCGCGTTGTTGGTCATAAAGTGCGATATGCGTTTTCACACGCTGGAGTGCAATTGCAGGGGTTATCGGCTTGGTTAGGTAATCGACAGCCCCCAAGGAGAGCCCTTTTACTTCGGCTTCTGGACCAATTGTGGCGGTCACGAAAATGATAGGAATGTGAGCCGTATTCGGCTGAGCTTTAAGTTGGCGGCACACCTCGTAACCATCGATGTCAGGCATCATGATATCAAGGAGGATAAGGTCTGGCTGCGGCACCATCTTCGCAATTTTGATACCAATTGTGCCGTTAATCGCTACTTTCACTTGATAAGTATCTTTGAGTATTGCCGTTAACACATCCAAGTTACTTGGGGTGTCATCCACGACTAACACTATGGGTTTCCGACTCATTGATACCTCTTATACAAATCAAACAGTTATAACCCTAGTGTAGAACGGTTTTTAGAGGTTAAGCAGAAAAAAAGCAATTGATTTTCAAAAATGAAGAGTAGATCTGTGAGTGACTTCAAACTGGCGTTATTAGAAGTACGACCAGTCAATATTACGTCAGTTAAGTTATTATTATACAAGGGGAATCACCTTTGCATTGCAACATTTCACTAACAACACAGATACTATCCGAAAACAAAAAGAGCTCCTCATATGGGAGCTCTTTTCGTTCAACGGCTAGAAAGCAAAACAACCGAGTTATTCAGTAATCTAACGACCTGAATAATACATACAGATTCGAACACCATCGAACTCACGAATCTCAAATGGGATCTCGTAAATCGACTCCATCACTGACTTTTCAACCACTTCAGAGACCTTGCCCGACTTAACCACTTGGCCCCTCTTCATCGCGACAATGTTATCTGAGTAACAAGAAGCAAAGTTGATGTCGTGAATCACAATAACCACCGCCTTATTAAACTCATGCGCTAGACGACGTAGCGTCTGCATGATTTCTACAGAGTGTTTAATATCTAGGTTGTTTAGTGGCTCATCCAAGAACACATAATCCGTATCTTGCGCCACAACCATCGCGATAAACGCCATTTGACGCTGACCACCACTCAATTCATCAAGGTATCTGTTTTGGATATCGGTAATGCCAAGGTGCTCTAGCGCTGTATCGACGATCTTATGATCTTCGTCTTTCAAGCGGCCTTGAGAATGTGGGAAACGCCCAAAACAGACCAACTCACGAATCGTAAATCGCATATTGATGTTGTTTGATTGTCTTAACACAGCAAGGTGCTTCGCAAGCTCTTTGGTATCCCATTCAGCCAATAATTTATCGCCAATAACGACCTCGCCCGCATCACTTTCGGTTAAGCGACTCGCCATAGAAAGCAGCGTACTTTTACCCGCACCATTTGGGCCAATGATAGAAGTCACTTCTCCTTTCGGGAACATGGCACTGGCATCATCCACCACAAGTGTCTTGCCATACTTCTTACTTAAACCTGTTAATTTAATCACTACATACTACCTTTACTGAATTCTGGTGCGTAACAACAAGAACATAAAATACAAACCGCCGACCAAGTTAATGATCACGCTCACAGTGGTTTCAAACGCCATTACTTTTTCGATAAACCATTGGCCTGAAACCAATAGAACGACCGCTAACAAACTGCTCGCGATGATAAGCACACGATGTTGATAAGATTTGAATATCTGACGAGCTAAGCTCACGGTGATTAAACCAAAGAACAGCACAGGGCCAACCAAAGCAGTCGATACTGCGACCATCACTGACACAATCACTAAGGTAATCTGAGTCAATCGCTTGGTGTTCACGCCCAAGCTTGTCGCGTTATCAACACCAAGCCAAAGCACATCAAGCTTGGGAGCCAACAACCACAGGCCAAGCAAGCTCAAACCCAGTGGAATAAGGCTGAGGTAAACCAGTTCACCTTTCACGTTATTGAAGCTCGCGAACATCACATTTTGCAGCACGGCAAACTCGTTCGGGTCAATCAACATCGCAAGGAAGTTAGCCAAGCTTGAGAATACGCTGCCGCACACAATACCAATCAACAACAGTGTAAATACGTTGTTTCGCTTGCTCTTGAAGTAAAAATGGAACAGCGCAAACGAGAACAAGATCATCACAGTCACAGACAATGAAAAGTTTGCGATTGAATCAATCACCCAGAAACTGGTACTGCCAAACACAAACAGAAGTACCGTTTGAACCAGCATATACAAGCTATCAAAGCCCAAGATGGATGGGGTTAAAATTCGATTATTAGTAATGGTTTGGAACACCAATGACGATGCAGAAATCGCCACCGCCGCCAACACAATTGACAGTAGTTTAGGTAGTCGTAGAGACAAGAAGAACTCGTAGTTATCCCACGTCAGCCCCTGCCCGATGAATAGCGCTGTCATACCCAAAGACGCGATAGCCAGAATCGCAATTTTTACTGAATCACGCATTCGACTTGTCTCTCATGATTAGGTAAATAAAAATCATGCCACCAAAGATGCTGATTACCATCGAGATTGGAATCTCATAAGGGAAGATGACGATTCGAGCTAGCAGGTCACAAGCCAACACCAAGATCACCCCCCAGTAGGCAGTCCAAGGCAGAATCTTCTTCATGTTATCGCCCATCATCAGCGACACGATATTCGGCACGATAAGGCCAAGGAATGGGATAACACCAACGATCATCACCACAGAGGAGGCACTGATAGCCACTAACGCAACACCAATGAAGACGATCTTCTGATAATTCAAACCGATGTTTTTCGCGAAGCTCTCACCGATGCTCGCCGCACTGAACTGGCTCGCGAAATAGTAAGCCAATACACAAGCAGGCACCGCGAGATAAAGGATTTCATAGCTGCCCTGCAACACGCTCGCAAAGTTCGCCATAGTCCATGCCGACATGGTTTGTACTAAGTCGTACTTATAAGCAATAAAGGTTGTTAGAGACGAAACAACGTTGCCATACATAATGCCAATCAAAGGCACCAATACCGCGTTCTTAAACTTGAGGTGTTGTAGGAAGCGAACCAATAGCATGGTGCCAAACACTGCAAACGCGAAGATAAAGCCTAAGTAGCTCCATTGCGCAGCATTGCCTAGCACTAGAATGCCGACAATGTAACCCAACATCGCACAGTCAATGGTGCCCATCGTCGAAGGCGCGGCAAACTTGTTCTGTACGATTTGCTGCATGATCAAGCCAGAAACACTCAATCCCGCTCCGGCAAGCACGATCGCGAGTAGTCGAGGGATCCGACTAACAATATAAATAGAGTTGGCGTGTTGGTTGCCATTGAAAAAGTCACTAAAACTGATTTCAGCGACTCCAATCATCAATGACGCAACGCATAACACAACAAGAAATACAGCAGCTGCAATGGGTTTCAACATAGAAATAATACTAAAGGTAGGTCTCGGGTAGCCCGTATAAAAAAGTGAAAAAGGGCTTATAAGAACACTCTTATAAGCCCGAAAATCTGATGGTTAGTAACTATTGAATCGTACGTTCAATGTCACTAATCATTCTGTGAATCGCCGTCACACCGCCACCAGCCAGATACCAAGCACTTGAATCAAGGTAAACGATATTGCCGTGCTGCGCTGCAGGTGTTGCCGCAACCAGTGGGTTATCAAACAGTTGTTGAGCGCGACCTTCTGATTTGCCAATCGCTTTTTCGCGGTCAAGCACGTAAAGCACTTCCGGTTTTGCATCAGCAATGTATTCAAAAGAGATTAGGTTGCCGTGTGTTCCTTTGATCGGAGCCACGGTTGCACTCTTTGATTCCACGAAACCAAAGTCATCAAAGATGATTGAGAAACGGCTGCCTTTGTTGAACATCGCAATGTTGTTACCGTTGTTCATTAGCATCATTGCTGAAGTTTCGTCAGACGCTACTTTGTCGTTTACCGCTGTGATAGAAGCTTGAGTCTCTTTAATGATCGCTTCGACTTCAGCTTGCTTACCAAAGATGTCGCCTAGCACACGCCAGTTTTGCTGAGCATCAGCCCAGTACTTGTCGCCTTCAATAGAAAACATGACAGTAGGAGCAATTTGTGCCAGTTTGTCGTAAACCTTAAGCATGCGGTTTTCCGCGATGATGATGTCAGGCTTCAACATGTAGATAGCTTCAAAATCAGGTTCGCTTAAAGAGCCTGTATTTGCCGTCGTATCTTTGTACGAAGCTAGGTAATCAGGCAGCAAGCTATGAGGCGCGCCAACTGGCTGTACACCAATTTTATCGAGCACGTCTAAGCTACCGTGGCCTAGAACCACCACTCGCTGTGGTACTTCAGTAAACTGCGCTGTGCCTTTCACATGCTCAATGGTGACGGTTTCCGCATGCGCGGTCATCATGAATGATGATGCTAGAACGATGGCAAGCCCGCTCAATAACTGGCGAACTGAATTGATTGTTTTCTTCATGTTTCTTCCTTTGCCATTGATACAAACCACCACTCATGACAATGAAAGTCACATTACTCATAGACGAGCATGGGGCGTACACAACTGCTAAATAACGATAATTTAAAGTCTGTCATTGGATTGACAACAAACTTGTAACGCAAGTGAGAACTATTATCAATTATATTTGCACTAAATTGGCGATACAACAACTTTATTATTCAGAAATGTAAAAGTGAGTATTCATATTTTGCGTAGTCAGGAGAGGTATTAGGAATCAGAAATATCAAAAAGACGCGAAGAGGAAAATACTCATCAACCTGAAGAAAAAAAACAGATGGGGAAAGCACCCAAAAACCCTGTAATTACAACGCTGAACCCCAAAATCATGGATTGTAATTTACAATGTAAAGATCATATACAACAGAGACTTAATCATCACCAAATTAGCTGATCAATTAAACCCACTAATGACAACGAATACGAACAGCTGAAAAGCCAAGACTCAGTCAGATATCATGGTCAAATCCCTGACCTTCGCTCATTTAACCTTCAGTAACCGATGGTAAATCACCCAAAAATATTTTTGAATTTAATTGAAATAGGGTTGTAATTTTGAAAACTAGGCGTATAGTTCGCCACCTGGCTCTAATCTATAGAGCTGTTAATGCTAAAGTAAGTCCAAGTTCCACATAGACAGTTCTCGATTCCCTCGTTACACCATCTCTGCGTCAGCTTTCACCCAGATAGTCATTCAATAGCTTTTAAATTCGATCCTACTACCGATCTATCGTCATTTGCTCTTTTGTCAGCGAAGTCAGAATAGATCGAGCACTTAAATACAAATGTAATAAACACAAGGCACAGTTATGTCACGCAGAACAACACGACAAACCCATTGGTACCAACTATCACGCGAAAAAACAGTCAATAAACTAAAAGGTAATAAATGCTCAAGATTAAAATAGATTTACACAAAGAAGAGATTTCATGGGTCACCGAGATTCGACAGCTCAATAGCGATATACTCCACCGCCACATATTGCCCAAGCTACAACATCACAGCTATCTCATCGACTTTGAATTTAATGAACGAGAAAGCATCGGAACTATCGTTTCAGGCAACGGAAACACCCTAGGACATTTCACACTCCTATAGCATTTCCCAAAGGCTACAAAAGAAACACCATCTAGTCCCAAAGATGTAAAAGATGTCACCCTCAATTCGCTCTAGCAGAACAAAATAGAGTAGAAGTAAAACAGATCTGAAACCTAGCCTTTTTGCATTTCACACGCGGCTAACGCTAGCTAGGTTATCGTACTTCTATTGAAACCAACTTATATCAAACTCTGAATCACCATTGAGTCATTATCAGTGCATTCATGGACTAATAAGTTAACGGCATCGACCTTAACTTCTGATCAAGAGTATATAAGTGTTCTGCAGCTTGCATGTGTTGAGGGTAATCACTGAACTTCTCACGATTCTCCTCATTCATCTTACATGTCTCATCCACCAGCATTAACTTCCAATACAGCTTCGTTGTATGCAGCATCGCCAGTAACGGTTTGAACACCTCTTTCTCATAAGCTTGAATCAACTCTTCAATCAACTCGTCACGTTCGTCTTCGCTTGCGATTGAACCTTCGGTTGCCGACAACACTTTTTGATACTTCAGATTTTGTTGCAGCTTATCCATAACCGTTTGGTTATCTTCCGCTAAGTCAACAAGCTTCGACTTAATGATATTTACCCAATTCGCTTGGCTCAGTACTGTGTCATCAACGCTGGTAAAGTCTTCTCGTATTTGTCGTTCAACGTCTTTTTGAGCTTTCTTTAAAACCGCACGCACCTTTTGGAAAGGCAACTGATACTCCTTACTTAGCTCGATAATCAGTTTATGAAAACCACCGTTTGGAAGGTGTAAGTTTTCCTTAAACGTCGCCATTGCAGCTTCTTGCTGTTCGGTAAGGTGAGTCATTCTGTTTCCTATTCTTTATCACTTATGGTGCTGAGCCCGCGATCATACCACTATATAACCTCGTTTTTTCGGTAACTTGATAGGTTATATCTAGGTGCGTACTTAAATTCTCTCAATACGTTATCTTTTGGTTACTTATTAATCCATATGGCGTTAAATGGTAAAACTGATCATCGATTAAAATCCATACTACACCTGTTCCAACAAAACAGACTTCTAACTTATACAGGTACTTAAATGAAAAAGATTGCACTTAAGATTGAGACTGTGCAAGTCGAATGCTCACCAAACTCGCCACCATGATAACTAAGTAAAAGCTGCCGATAATGGATTCCATAAACACAAAGAATTGAGCAATAGGCAGAGCTGGTGATATGTCGCCGTAACCAACCGTAGTCAAGGTGATAAAGCTAAAGTACATCGCATTAAACAAGTTCGTCAGCCAGACTTGCTCTTCTAACCCGTTAAAGGCATTAGGAAAGATCTCTAAAATTAACAAGTAGATGGTCGACCAAGCAAACCCTAGCAACAAGTAAATACAGATGGAGCCGATGATGTGATTGGGTGTCACCGTTTTGGCTTTCATCACCTGCTTCAACGCCGAGTAAATGTGTGAAAACAAGAACACAGCCAACGCCGATAGCGTCACTATCGACAGGTTATAGCCTTCCAAAAATGAAAACACGCCAGACACGAGCGCCGTAATCAATAACAGCCCATACCAAGAGCGATACAAGGCTCGCTCTTTATGAATACCGGCAATTGAACTCGCCAACGTAATAATGATAAGAAATAGGATTGTTTTCTGGCCTTGCGGATAAAACTGCTGCATCACCGCGCAACCAAGAAACAACACCAACAGTGCATAGAATAAGAAGTAGAAGTTGTCGTCTTTAGAGACTGGCTTCATCTATTTTCCCTCGACCTCTGCAGGTTTTTTCTCAGTTTCTTGTTGGTTTTTCTCTTCAAGTCCAAGCCACGCCATCATCAGCTCATAGCTTAAACTCAGTATCACAGCACCGACAAACAGACCGACGATGCCTGACATCGCCATTCCGCCCAGTGCACCCAATAGAATTACCAACATTGGAATGTGAGAGCCACGGCTCAGCAATACTGGCTTTAAGATAGCGTCACTGCCGCTCACCAAAATACACCACACTAAGAACAAGCTCGCCACCAGTGTCGATTCAACGCTGAACATGTAGATGATCGCCGGTAATAGAGCGAGAATCGGTGGAAGTTGGATTATCGCAATGAGCAGCACAGCTAGCGCCCAAAACGCAGCTGCTGGAACGCCTGCAATCACCAAACCGATTGCCGACATCATGGATTGAATCACAGCCACACCAATCACACCTTGCACAACGCTTCGCACGGTCGATTTAGAAAGCTCTACCAATTCTTCACCTTTACCGCCCGTTAAACGCGCCACTAAGTGAGTCACACCAGTTTTGCATTTATCCGCATTGCTCATGAATGCACCAGCAATGATGGTAGAGATAATGAACTGAATGAAGCCACCACCTAACGAGCCAAGAACAGAAGCGGCTTTCGTCGCGAACTGTTTAACTTCGTCTGCATACTTTATGAAAGTGCCTTCAATATTGTTCGAGGCGGCAACCAAGGTTGAATAAACCTTTTCCCCTATTAATGGAATATTTTGTAAGGACTCTTTCGGTTTAGGCAATGACAATGTGCCATCTTGAAGGCCTGTCATCAGGTCAGTCGCGCTGGTATAGATACCAGAAGAAAGCGCCGCCAAAGGAATAAATAGAAGAATCACACCAATAAAGCTCAGCAATGCACTGGCTTTACCTTTCGACATCCCGGTTTTATTTGAAATGGCGACCGCCACTGGATACAACGCAGTCGCAATGATCGCACCCCATATCACCAAAAGAATGAATGGGCGCAAAATCGAAAAACACCAATACACGAGCATGGCAATCGCTGCGATCTTGATGGCAGCGTCTATCGCCTGTTTTGAAAAATCATCGGTTAACTTCATGAGACGTCCTTGTTAGACAAAATTAAGGCTGATTTTGTAGGAACTTCCAATTCCGTGTTTCTAGGAATAGAGAAGCCAAAATCATATATATGCCAATTAACACTAATTGGAATATGCGTATAAGGGTGTTGCTATCGATATCACCGGAGCTCATCAATGTGCTACCAACAAGTACGAGCAACGTACTAAATGCAGTGGCGAAAATAGGTGCTTTTTCGGGAACCGTGTAGATCTTGGTAGCCATAAGAATGGCAATAAGTCCTATAAACAAAGAATAGAAGACAATGTTGGGTACTATAGAAAGAATTGAAAAAGCAGCAATCGCCAGCAATCCCCCGATACCGTTACTTATCACCAGAAAAGCGCTCAACTTTATCGACTTCTCTGACGTAATCATCAACGATAACAACGCAATGAACATCATTGTCAGCAAAGCTTCAGATATTTGAAAAATAAAGAAAAAACACACCACTGGATAGGAGATAATCATCGTTCTAAAGGCCGCATACCAACGCTGTTTCTTTTCGAGTGGCGCAGCAGCGAAGCCAGAGAACGCCGATTTAGGCTCAGGGAAAAACACATGCACTAACGCAAAACAGGAATGTGTGTAACCATAACGCTCTGCCAGGTTAGAATAATGTTTTAAGTCGTTATCAAAGCGGCGTCGATTCCAGCACCCTGTCAGTGAATCCGTTTCCACCAGCATTCTTAATCGACGCTCCAATATCTTGCGTCGGCTAATATCCGTAAAGGTCACCACGTACTTGTTATTGTGCGGCAGAATTTCAGTTAGCTTTTCCACCACAACGTTTACGGTAAACTGCTCACCAAGTCGACTGACGCCACTCAACTCACCTTTCCATCTCTGGTTTTCCTTCAGTGAGCGAGTAATGGTCGTGATTAGGCTGCTGTTATTCATAAAACAGAGATCAGAAATCGGACGAGATTCGACTTGGTCAAAGGCATAACCTGAAACCCGAGAGAATTGTTGATTCACTTGTATGACCCTCAATTGACTATCGAGGACAATAAAACCTGCGACACCATCAATGATCGCTTCCGACAAGTTATTCTTGCTTTGAGCCATTTCATGTCGATAAAGGCGTGCGGTAATAAGAGTGCTAAGTAAAAACAACGCACACACCGAAAAAAACATGGCTGGCGTAGAAGCAATACTCAGCAACCACAAGCTAAATGCCATATTGAGGACAAGTGCAGACACCACGTATAGCGGCATTTTTCGGTCATAACTTAACTTGTTCATAGTTTGCTCTGGTGATGGGCGAATGACTATGATGGCTAAGTTTTAATTAAGATATTTACCATTTTACGACACATACAAATTCAAATTACATATCGAACAATAAGTGCATAGGGTTACACTAACTATTAAGCGGAAGAGATTGAAAAGATTCGAGACCGCCACTTTGAATGCCAACCAGTGCCGGGTTACCTAGGCCTACTAACCGAATATCTCCGTCAAAATAACGAATAAACAAACGGTTAGTGGCCAAGCTCGTGTTTACTGACTTGGTAGATTACTGAACGGCTAGCTCCCCTCTACGTACCCAGAATGCTCGAACATGATCGTAAATCAGGTTGAATACAAACGCGTAAATGGTGATAAAAATGGTCACGCCGATATCCATCAAGAACGCCTGCCATATACCCACATTAAGTAAGTAAGCCATCACCGGGATAGTCGCTATCAACAGGCCCGCTTCGAACAGCACCACGTGAAAAATGCGCAATTTCAGTGAACGCTTAGATTTTTCACCCGTGAAATAACGATCAAAAATACGGTTAAAACAGTAGTTCCAAATCATCGCGATAGTCGCAACAACTATCATGGTTCCTGATAAAGCATTCACATCGTGATCAGTAAATATCGCTAAACCTATAATTGACAGTGTGACGGCCAATACTTCAAACAACACCGAGTGGAACACTCTTTCTAACGTACTCATACATTCCTCTAAATAATCTATTACGTGTTGGATTGGTCGAGATTATGTCACCTGAAATAATAAGAGAAAGTTAACAGCCATCACGAATAGTGATAGCCTAGGAGTTATTACTCCCTTTGGTATTGAGCGAGAGATAACATGTACAGTTTTGAGCAACTAAAAGTCTTCGTCACGGTGTGTGAAAGTGGCTCTTTCTCTGCCGCCGCTCGCAAACTGAAACGAGCTCAGTCTGGGGTAAGCCAATCGATAGCCAACCTCGAAATTGCCATTGACCAAGAGCTGTTTAACCGAGAGAAAAACATCCCCGTTTTAACCAGCAAAGGTAAAGCGTTATTGCCTGTGGCTAAGTCCATTCTTGACCAGCAAAAGTACTTCGATCAAAAAGTAGAATCGCTGACCCAAGAAGATGAGCACGAACTGATCATTGCGGTTGATGAAAGCATCATAGATAAGAACTTCATTAAGATAATCAGCTCACTCGCCGATCAATTTCCAATCACACACTTCGATATCATTACCACCTCAACCTTTGATGTTGAAGACCTAGTAAGACGAGGAAAAGCACAGATTGGCATCATCTACGCGGATGGCGAACTGAAGGTCGATATGGATTTCTTTTTGCTGGGCCAAGCGCGTTTCCTAACTGTTAGCTCTGCCACTCACGAACTGAGTCGCATGTCCGTTGTACAAGACTCAGACCTAAAGCGCTATCGCCAATGTGTGCATCGCAGTTCAAAGCAGCGCGAACTGTGGTTCACCTACGGTATTAGCTCGATGCTTTGGTATGCCAACAACCACAAAACGATCATCGATCTCGTTGAACAGAACGTTGGCTGGGCAAATGTGCCTGAAATGATGGTGATGGAAGGCATTCAAAAAGGCGTACTTGTGGCGTTACCTGTCTCACACGAGCATGGTGGTTGGATTACTCCAGTGGGTTGTTTGGTGTCTCGCAGCCACATCAATGGGCCAGTGTTAACAAGTTTACTTGAAAAACTAAAAGGCCACTCATTAGAGAACAATCAATGGCAAGCCAACTAGCCTCCCCCAATTCTTGAGTTCAGCCTATTTCAGCAACTGAATCCTAAGTCAATAACGGTGGTGTTTTCTCCAGCACTACCTCATTTCCGCTTTTCGTGCCGATAATTTTCTTTGTCGTGTGGATAAAACACCCTAGTTGATATCCCAAAGTGACATAACTAGTATGCGATCCCAAAGGGTTTGTCTTATCAAACTGATATCGACAAACCCAAATCGCTCTTTAACACCACTGACCCAACTTCAAATCTCCCACATAAGTGCCCCTGCCCTGCAACCACTTGTGAAAGCTTCAAATAGATCACTTTTGAATATTGATTCGCACCCAGTTTATGAGCCCTCTTCGAGTGCTTTTTTATATCTAAATGAACCTTTTGGAAAATTTGTCGTGAACGTTTTAAGAAATATTTGCCCTGAGAAAATGGGCAAAGAGCGTAACAAACGAGAGTATGATTTACGCGTACTTAATTGTGTCAGTGAAAGCGAATATGAATCACGTATGGCAGTTTGGAATAGCTTAACTTTGGTTGCTACTCCGTCTGTTTCAGAAACAAAAGGTTTCATCGATGAGGCTTTCAACAAACTTCAGCAAGACTTGAAAGAAGCCAGCCGTGAGTTATCGATTAACTACACAGACTTCATCGCAATGGCGCATGAAGAGCTCAACTATATTAAGGTGTTTGTTGCTGATAAGACCGCACAATACGGCTGGTATGCCGCGATCGTTATTATGATCATCGGCACTATTGCTCTGTGTGCTCAGTAGATCAAACTGTGTATTCAATAGACGCTTTCAGGATTAATAAAAACTTCATGTTCCACAAACAGCATGGCGCTCTTAATAGATTGTCTTAGAAGCTCAGTCGATAACCTTAAAAGCTCAAGCGATAGGCCAATTTAGCCTTTCTATGAGCCTGTTCTTTAACTAGAAAACAAATGGTTAACCTCATTTGTTTTCTAGTCTATCACCCCTTCACTCTCCCATTAGAGACAACAAATCCTGCGTCGCTTGTTTTGGGCTTTCAGCGTGACATATCGCAGACACCAAAGCCAACCCATGAATGCCTGTCTTGACCAACTGCGGAATGTTCGACTCGTTAATTCCACCGATACCCACAATCGGCAACTTCGTTGTCTCCAAAGCCATTTGAATGCCTTCATAACCCCAATGTTTCTTTAGATTCGTCTTGGTCGGTGTGGCAAAAAGCGCACTGAGGCCAATGTAATCGATCGGCAAGCTATCGGAATCTTGTAGCTGCTGCTCAGTTTCAATCGATAGCCCAAGAATCTTATCCGGACCAATCAACTGACGTGCTAACTCTGCAGGCATATCCGATTGCCCTAAGTGCAAACCATCGGCGTCGACAGCCAATGCAACGTCCACTCGGTCATTGATGATCAGCGGAACACCTGAGCCAACCAAAATCGACTTTACGGCTTGTGCTCGTTCAATGAAGGCTCTTACATCCCCATGTTTCTCTCTTACTTGAACCATAGTGACGCCACCCGCGACCGCTTGTTCAACCACAAACTTAAGCGTTTCTAAATCTTGCTGGTCATCCGTTACTAAATAGAGCTTATAAGGGTTCATATCGTACCTTTGGAGTCGATGTCTAAAATTGGCGTTGTACTATTTTACCGACAAATCGCATCATGTGCATGGAAGTTAATACTAAATTAGCTCAATTACACACGCACCATCGAATACGCAACTCGTTGAAAGCATGCCGAAAAACCTGAATCTTTTAACTAAAGCGTTACTTATTACACAAAGTATTCACTTCAAGCATGCCCAGAACGCTGTTTTATGAAATACTCCGAGGTGAAGGAATCAGGTAAATATAGGGATAGTTATGCGCCACCTTTCTATAGCGCTCAAGATCAAGCTGGGTTATGCCATCTGCTTGCTCTTTTTCGTCATTTCAGGCTTTGTGAGTTACAAAGGTATCCAAACCTTGTCGAACGGCTTTAGCCAATACAGTGAGCTCAGCCAAAAAGCGACATTATCAAGCAACATTCAAGTGCACTTTCTTCAGATGCGTTTAGCTTCTGAACGTTACTTAGAGTCATTGGATGAACAGTACGAAACGAATTATCAATCAAGCAAACTTGCGATTGATGAACTGCTCAACAACTTAATCCAATCCACCACCAAAACCGATAGCCTAGCTAGCCTGCAATTAGTGCAAGACAATGTGGCGGCGTTTGATGTGGCTTATGGTTCAATGAAACAGAGTGAGCTTCTCATAGACCAACTGGTCAACGTTGAGATGGTCCAACGAGAAACCAACGCACTGAAAGCTGCTCAGAGTTTGTTGTATGAGTCTTACAATAACAATGATCCAAACGCGAGCTTATACGCGGGCATGTTGATGGAGAATTTCCTCGCAGCCAAGATCACCGTACTCAGTTATTCAAACAACAATGATCTTAAAACCTATGAAGCGGGTAAAGATATCTTTGAATACGCGCTACCAGGTATTGAAGGCGACATTGAATCTCTCAAATCATCGCCTTATCAAAGTGAACTGATTGAAGACTTCTCGAATCAGCGCGAAGCGTATGCAAAAGGCTTTGAGCAAGTTCATCAACAAATGATTGAGAACACGCAAAGAACCGCTAGCCTTGCCTCTATTGGTGACAGCTTAGCTATCGCGGTAGCGGATGCTCAAAGTATTCTCGAGCAGCAGAAACAAGCACTCACGCCAGTACTGCAAGCCAGTGAAAAACGTTCAGTTCAAATCATCATCTTGCTAACGGGTGTCGCTTTAGTTATTGGCATGACGAGCGCCGTTTTGGTGACTCGTTCTATTACCAAGGGCATCGCACAGGTTAAACAGATCACCAATGAGCTTTCTCAAGGCAACTTAAATGTTGAAGTGAACATTGAGAGCAAGAATGAGATTGGTGAACTGCTGACTAACATGGAGATTACGATTGAATCTCTGCGCGATATTGTTGGTCAAGTGAACCGTTCTAGCGTGCGCATTGGTGAGATGTCCGAATCTCTTAATCAAGTAACCAATAACAGCTCGACCAACGCAACACAATTGAACAGTGAAATGATCAATATCTCTTCTGCCGTTGATCAATTGGCTTCGAGCACATCAGAAATTGCGGCAAGTGCTAACCACGCGTCTCAAGTTGCAAACCAAGCAACCGAGAATGTCGCGATGGGACTCAAAGAAGTAGACAAAACACTGCATGAAATTGGCAGCGCCGATGAAAGCATGCAGGTCAGCAGCCAGAAAGTGACGGACCTACACAAAGAGTCGATGAACATTGGTGCCATTCTTGAAGTAATTAAAGGCGTTTCTGAACAAACCAACCTATTGGCATTGAACGCTGCCATTGAAGCCGCACGTGCGGGTGAGCAAGGCCGTGGGTTTGCCGTGGTAGCCGATGAAGTGAGAACGCTAGCTAAGCGTACTCAAGATTCTGCGAGCCAGATTGACGAACTCATCACCTCGTTACAGCGTGGCGCTAAAGATGCGTTAGAGTCGATCAAAGAGAGCCACAGCACGGTTTCAGATGCTTCGACTCAGGCACAACAAGCCTCTCAGAACCTGCATGTGATTAACCAACACATCCAAGATTTGAATCAGGCCAACAGCCAGATCGCAGTATCTGTCGATGAGCAAGATTGTCTGACCAAATCATTGGGTGAGAATGCACAAGGTGCAAACACCATCGCACAAAGTAACCAAGAGTCAGTCAGCAGCATTTCTGGTGCCGCGAGTGACTTAACCGAGGTTGCTCATCATCTAGAGAGCCAAGTAAATCGATTTAGAACCTAACGAAGCCAATTTCTCATATAACGGGATAGCTAACGCGACGAGATAGTTAATACGGTTTTGAAGCAATAATAGAAAAGCCCTCAACACATATGTGTTGAGGGCTTTTTAATAAGCTACGAATGCAGATCTAGATTGAATCTACTGAATCTTCAAACGTTGAATCAGTGTCTCTTCATCTAGCTGATACAGCTCATCGAGTAAGTTCATCTGCAAGCTACCTGGGCCGCGTGAGTTCTCAGCCGCGATTTCGCCAACCACACCCAACACAGCTGCAGCAGCCAAACCACTGTCATCACCGACTGCAGCGAAAGCTCCCGTCAGCGCTGTTAGCGTACAACCCATGCCCGTCACATACGGCATCATTGGGTGGCCATTGTTTAACGTCACAACGCTGTCTTGAGTGACAACGTAATCCGTCTCACCAGAAATCACCACATTCGCACCGTATTCAGCGACTAAGCATTGCGCTGCGCCTAGTGCGGCATCACTGCTATCTAGCGCATCAACGCCTTTGCTCTGCGCCTGCTCGCCCGCTAACGCGATAATCTCAGACGCGTTACCACGAATGATCAATTTATCCGCTAAACGTGCGAGTTCACGAGAAGTCTCGGTACGCAGCGTACTTGCGCCACAACCCACAGGATCAAGCACCACAACCTTGCTGTTCGCATTCGCTTGTTCAACCGCAAAGCGCATTCTTGGCGTCCACACACTATCAAGCGTGCCAATGTTGATCACCAAAGCGCCAGAGAATGACATCATCTCAGCCAGTTCTTGTTGTGAGTGCGCCATGATAGGCGAAGCGCCAATCCCCAATAATGCATTGGCCGTGTTGTTCATCACGACGTAGTTGGTGATGTTCACCACCAGTGGTTTTTGCTCTCGTACTGCGCGTAGCGATTGAATAATTTGTTCAGTAAGCATGGGTAAATCCTTATTCGTGAAAGTCGCTTTTAAGCCGCTGTTGAATCATTAAGAGCGTTCAGCCCTTGCTGCCAAAAAGCCACTTCCATACGCGTTGCGGTTTTGAAGATATGAACGATGTTCTGACCGCGTTCGCTGTTGATATCAATTTCAGCAAGCAGCTGGTTGAAGTATTCCGCGCCCGTTGCTACGCCAGACTGGAACTCTTCACTGCCATACAGTTGCAGCCAGCTTGCGTATGGATTGCCTTCCAAAACAGTTTCACTGCTTTCTAACAGCGCTTTACCGATCACAGCGTAACCAATGGAACACGGAGCCAGTGCTGCATATAAGTCAACAAGATCACCCGTCATGCCTGCATCCAGAACGTAGCGCGTGTAAGCAACTGTACCGAAATCTTCCGGTTCGTTTTCTAGGTCAGATTCGGTTAAACCCCACTGACCACAGTAAGTCACGTGGTGAGAGATTTCAGAATCTAGCAGAGCATGAACACTTGGCAGTGCACGACGCATATCAGCCAAGGCTTTCGCCTTGTAAATCGCCAACGCATAAGCTCGAGCATATTGCTTCAAGAACAGAAAATCTTGTTTCAAATAATGCAGAAAACACGGCTGAGCAAGAGTGCCGTTTGCCAACGTTTTAACAAAATCATGTTCAGTGTAGTCTTGCCAATCTTGTTGACAGGCTTGAATTAAGTCTTGGTATTTCATGAGATTCCTTAGTCAAAAGTCGGTACGTAATCAGCGGCTTTTGGTAGTGATTTGATGATGCCTTTGTCGAACATGAACTGTGCGTAATCGTCGTAACGCTTCATATCTACAGCAGAAGGGCGAAGTGCAAAGCGAGTCAATGTGTCGTTCCATGCGCGTTGGTTAAGCTCGTTATTCAACGTATCTGGTGAATACGCCACAAACTCACTCCATGACTCTTGTGGGTGGTTCACAATGTAAGTCGTTGCTTGTTCCAATGCTTTGTTGAAGGCTTTGATTGCTTCGTCGTCGTGTTTCTTTGCGTTCGCAACAAAGATAAGCTCGTCGTAAGCGGGCACACCGTGCTCTTCAGGGAAGAATGCCTTAGCTTTAAAACCTTCAAGTGCTAATTGGTTAGTTTCGAAGTTACGCAAGCCACCCCAGATTGCGTCTACCTTACCCGATGCCAATGAAGATGAAAGTGCCCAACCGACATTGATGGTTTGCACATCTGTAAAAGCAACGTTTTCTTGCGCTAACATAGTACCGATAGTCGCTTCTTCGTTGCCAGCAATCGCAATACCGATTTTTTTACCTTTAAGATCCGCTAGCGAATCGTTCTTGCCGTTATCCAGTACCATTAGTGTGTTCAGTGGCGTCGCGATAAGGGTTGATGCACGAACTAAAGGAAGACCCGCCGCCACATCCATGGTTAAGCTTGGTTGGTAAGTTACCGCTAAATCAACCTTACCTGCAGCAACCAGTTTTGCAGGTGTGCTTGGGTCTGCTGGTTCTTGAATTTCAATGTCTAAGCCTTGGTCAGCAAAGTAGCCACGCTCTTGAGCGATCACAATCGGACCATGGTTCGGGTTCACAAACCAATCCAACATCAGCGTCAGTTTCTTCTGTTCAGAGTCCGCTAGAGCATGACCTGAAACCAATGAAGCAAGCAGTGCCACTGCACCTATCAATTTTGTATTTTTCACGGTTAACCTTTCCTCTTGAATATTATTCTTATGTTGAGCGAAGCCATCATTGGTTTTCCCAAGGGATAGCTTTTTTGAGTAATTTATCTGTAACGAAGTAGAGCGAGATAGACAGCACCGCCAAGATGAACAAGGCAGCAAACATCTCATCGATGATCATGCGCGCGTTGGCCTGCAGCATTAAGTAACCCAGCCCCTCACTCGAACCAACCCACTCGCCGACAACCGCTCCAATTGGCGCAATCACCACAGCCACACGAATGCCAGACGCTAAGGTTGGCAGTGCGGCAGGAAGTTGGATATGACGTAGCAATTGCCACTTCGATGCACCCATCGTCTTGGCAAGATCGAGATAACCTGTCGGAGTATTACGTAAGCCGTCGTAACAACAAGTCGTCACAGGGAAGAAGATAATGATCGCCGCCATCACCACTTTTGAGGCGATGCCATAGCCAAGCCACAACATCAATACTGGAGCAATCGCAAACACAGGAATCGCTTGGCTGGCAATTAAGATAGGTAACAGCCAGCGTTTTAGTGGTTCGAACATCAACATCTGCAAGGCGAAAAACAGCCCCATCGACAAACCGAGTAGCAGCCCAAGTAAGATCTCCTGCGCAGTCACCCAAGTGTGCTTGAGTAACACATCGTAACGTTCGATTAGCTTAATAAAGACTTCTGCAGGCGCTGGCAGAATGAAGCTCGGCATCTCGAAGATAACGACCACCATTTGCCATAAACCGAGAATCACAGCACTGCTGATCAGCAAACGCATAACGGGATTCATCTGACGAGGGCGCTTAGTCGTGATCTGTGTGTTAGTTGAACTTTCTTCCATTGAGTTTTCTATCTTGGAGCTATCAGTAGCTTCGCTTCGCGTTAGATCATTCATAATCACGCTCCAACTGATCTAAGATCGCTTGTTGTAACTCAGCACATTCACCATCTAACACTCTTGGTGTGGCAGTGAGAGGCACAGATAAAGACTGAGCGTTCGCCGGTGTGCCTTGCAACACATACAAATTGTCCGCCAAACGCACCGCTTCTTGTGGGTCATGGGTGATCAACACAACGGTTTTATATCTCAACAGCTCACACGCTAAGCTCTGTAGTTTGTGTCTCGTTACCGCATCCAGCGCAGAGAACGGCTCATCCATCAGCACCACTGGCTTGTCTTGCATTAAAGTTCGAGCCAAAGCGACACGTTGACGCATACCACCAGACAACTGATCCGGCATCGCATTCGCATAATCAGCCAAACCAACCGCAGCGAGCAACTCGAGTGCTTGATTGGTTTGCAGTGCTTTGTCAGAAGCTGAATTTTGAAAACGATGACTCAGACATACATTGTCGATAACCGACAGCCACGGCAGTAACAAATCCTGCTGCGCCATGTAAGCGATGCGATCCGTTAAAGGCAATTCATCAGAGGTTGTCAATGTTCCCTGCCACTCCACCTTGTCGTCCAACAAGCCTGCCAGATAACGCAATACCGTGGTTTTCCCGCAGCCACTTCGACCTAGCAATACCGTCCACTTACCTGCGTTTAAGCTAAGCGACAATCCCGATAAGGTTGCGTGCTCACTGTCGTTATAACGTAAAGAGGCATTGCTGAGCTGAACACCCACCGTATTAACGGACATTCCCGTGCCCAGCGAAGAAGTGATTTACGGGCCCATGACCTTGGCCGACTTGCAACTCATCAGCATGAGCAATCGCGCGCGAAATGTATTGTTTGCCTAGCTCAACAGCCTCTGACAGCGTGTTGCCTTGCGCTAAGAAAGAAGCAATAGCAGATGAAAGCGTACAACCCGTACCGTGGGTGTTTTTGGTAGGAAAACGCTTCGCACTAATCAAAGCAGACGTGGTTGGCAGAATCAGTAAGTCGTTACTGTTCTCATCCTTCTCTAAATGACCGCCTTTGAGAAGAACGGCTTTAGCACCTAGTGCACGCAGGTCTTCAATCATATCCTGCATTTCGGCTTCGCTTTCAGGCACAGCTTTGCCCGTTAGTGCTGCGCCTTCCGGCAAGTTAGGCGTAATGATGTCTGCGAGCGGAATCAGTTCTTGTTTTAGCGTGGTGATCGCCGAGTTTTCTAAAAGAAGGTCGCCACTTGTCGCCACCATGACAGGGTCAATCACTAGGTGTTTAGGTTGGTATTGTTTGATTTTGTCCGCGACGACTTTGATGATTTGCGAATCCGCCAACATGCCGACTTTTACCGCCACGATATTCAAATCGGTAAACACTGCATCTAACTGACTAGCGACATGCTCTAGTGGGATTGGAAATATAGCGGACACGCCTTGGGTGTTCTGAGATGTAATCGCGGTAATTACCGAACAAGCGAAGCTACCCGTTGCAGACATGGCTTTAATATCAGCTTGAATGCCCGCGCCACCACCACTGTCAGAACCCGCAATGGTCAAAACAATCGGAGTATTGATCGAAGAAGATTGGTTTTCTGGTGTTTGAGTGCTGTTAGGTGATACTTGAGAATTGGAATGCTGTGTCATGGTCGCTCCTACTGTCTAAAAGACGTAAGAGAACCGAACTTTGGCCGCAAAGAGAGTGTGGAGGTGAAAGCAATGAGAGATCATTGTTGAACCACGTAGGCAAAGTAATCATAGTTCCCTACGCCAGTGTTAACTGAATCAGGTTCAACGGGTCTCGAATAACGATCTCAGCAAACACCAACTAAGGTATATGCCCCCCGACTATTGATAACGATAGTAACAGCACTCTCGCAACTGAGATACTCATTTTATTCAATTATAAGAATCACGCATGAATTTAATTCAATTAATCCCGTTTTAACAAATACTTATAATGGCTTTTTAGTTGGCTGAGATTGGATGAATAAACACATCACTATCAAGAACATACCTAGCCATCCAACCAATGGAATAAGCTCACCCACAATACACACGGCCAACACGGCGGCAACAACTGGCTCAAGTAAGGTAATCAAGTTGGCGCTACTCGCTGTGACATGGCGTAGCCCAAAACTGAAAGCGATATAGCCTAAACATTGAGGAAGTAACACCAAGTAACTCACCACCAATATATTGGTATTCGATGCGAACAAGTTATCCCCCGTAAACCAAAGCGTTGGCAGTAGCAACATCGCTCCTAGCCCAAATATGCTGCCCATCGCTGCTTGCGACTTAATGCCTTCGTCTATCAGAGCTTTTGTCGCCCATGAATAAATGGCGTAACACAACCCAGCAATCAACCCTAATCCAATGCCCAAAAGCTTCAGATCGTCACCAGAATCATTCGCTGATGATGATTCTGAAAATACCAGTAGCCCAATACCAACCACGCCAATGGCAAAGCTCGTTAACCAACGTTTGTTGATATTATTCTTTTTGCTAATAAGACACTCTAAAAGTGCAGAAAAGAAAGGAGCAG
The DNA here is from genome assembly GCF_041470465.1 of Vibrio sp. 10N.261.55.F4. NCBI lineage: Bacteria > Pseudomonadati > Pseudomonadota > Gammaproteobacteria > Vibrionales > Vibrionaceae > Vibrio > Vibrio sp. 10N.261.55.F4. The sequence continues at coordinate 49,984 of NZ_JBFRMM010000041.1, forward strand.
TAGCTATCGACACCACTGTGCCCATTGCGACACCCGATAACTTCATCGAAGAGTAAAAAGCCAGAGGATAGATCGCCAAAGCCAGCGCACTCGCCGCTAACAACTTTTTGTTGAGCAAAAGCTTATCAAGTGAAGATAAGATCTTTCGATACGCCAAGACTGCTTGCATTAAGCCGCCGACGCCCATTGAAAAAGCACCAATCGCTAATGGGCTGAGATCAGGCGCAAAGCTTGCGGCGGTGCCTGTCGTGCCCCATAAAACAGAAGCAAACACGATGGCTAAAGTGCCCGTTTGGAATTCGTTAACGCGATTGATGGCAAGATTCATTTCTATTACCTAGTCTATTTTCATTTCTGAAATAGATAATAGTGAACATATACTAAGTTGAGTTTGCCAAAAGGACGCTATTCTTGTTTTGGAAGACTCTCTTTCATCGAGCCCAAAAACGCCCTTGGAGACATGCCAAAGTGCTGAGAGAAGCGTCGACTGAATGCAGACAAGTCACTATAACCCACATTTTCTGCGACCAATTGAACGGGTAAATCGGTATGGCTAAGCAAGGCTTGAGCTTTCTCCATACGATAGCGAGTGATGTACTTAAGCGCACTGATTCCAATGCACTCTTTAAAGCGCTTCTTAAATTGAGTGGGGCTCAAGCAAGCCGTTTCTGCAAGCTGAGAAATAGAGAGAGGCTGGGCGTAATTATCCGCAATGAGCCTTTGGACCGCTCGAATACGAGGGTCGATGCTCTTGCTGACTTTTTGTTGCTCTAATAACAGTGAAAACACATCCAAGATGGATGATTCAATGCCACTGTCCACTTGGTATTCCAACTGCTTTTCAACAAACAGCAAGAAGCTCATTAAGGGTGGCGTGATAGTAAACACCGAGAGCTCATGCTCTAACAAGTGCTGCGGTAACTCTGCCATATCTGCGACAATAAACCGCGCTGCTTCATCCGCCTTAAACGCATGCGCTGTGGTTACCGGAATCACCACGCATTCGCCCACGGCCACCTTGCCGACATATCCCACCATTTCAATACTAATACTCCCTTGAATAGGCAGCACGAGTTGATGGTAGCCATCATGGGCATGAGTATTAAATTGCTTGGTGTAAGATCGAATGCTTAAGCTAGATTTCATAATCAACGCCGGAGTAGATCGGTTCAGAACGAGTTAAAACACGAAAGTACATGATTTGAACAAGTGAGTCACATCGAGTTGGCATTTGTTAGTACCCTAACCCATTCTAATGGCGATCAAAAAAGCCGCTCAAGCATCAATCACAATGCTCAAACGGCTTTTTACTAGAGTCTAATTAGCGCTGCCAAGAACAGTTAGCCAAACCAGCTATCGCTCATGAGCTCAATCGCTATATCACACTCGGTTATTTTTGAAGTTGCTCTTTAGCGGCTTCAACCTTAGAAAAATCTAGGCCAAGCTCTTCAACTGCTTCTTTGATTAGCGCAGGGTTTTGCATTACCTGGCCCATCAGCATTTGAAGTTTATCTTGTGGTAAGCCAAGTTGGCTGATCGTCGCCATTGCTGCAAGAGGGTTCTCGGTCAACGTCTTGAATAGCTCGCTGATCTGCTCGTCGCTAATATTGTTCTCTTTCAACATTGCTAAAATCGGGTTCATTTTTTTGCCTTTGAAACACTAAATTAAGTAGGAGCACAGCATACCATCTAGCTGTGCTCGATTGTACTAGCAACTTATACTTTGCCTACTGTGAAGTAACCCTAAGCCTAGCGAGACTCTAGTGGGTAAGAGCGGTAGCTCCACATACCATAGGTTCTAAGCGCATCTCGGTAGATACCTAGTAGCTCACCATCACTCGCCTTCTTAAGATCTGCGAGTGGCTTGTCTGGGTAAGAAACCGTATCAAAAGTAATGCCCTGAGGGCCGGTTTGCCAGCTAGCGATTTCAAACAGAGTTTGACCACGACGAACATGGCTTGCCGAGCTAATAATGGTCGCGTGCTTAATATCATGGCGAGCAAGTGCGTAGCTACTGAACAAGGCATTGCCAACCGTGCTAGTCGCATAGTTTTCTTCAATGATGCGATCTTTGCTTACCCCTTTATCGATAAGCCAGTCCGCCATCAACTTGCCTTCAGTCTTGTGGTTCTTCGGCACGCCACCCGTTAACACGATCATCGCATCCGGATTCGCTTTAGCCATCGCCAATGTCGTCTCAAGACGCTCAATCAAGATCTGATGCATTGAGCCGTCTGGGTTAAGCGCGTAGCCCAATGTAACAATTGCGCCATGATCATCAAGCAAGCCTTTATCCGCAGACTCTTTCAACGGTGTTTCTAACACGCGGTCGACCGTAGCAAAAATGCGTTTGATGTCTTCTGCTTTACCTTTGTTCAGGCTTTTCAGTTTCTCCATGTGCTTATTAGATTCACTTTCATTGCCTTCAAATCGCTGCCAAACCGCAAGATAAGCGTGAAGATCAACATCGTCTGGTGCAACCGTCAGCGCTTGTTCAAACAGCTCAATAGCGCGCTCTGCATTCTTGTTGTAGATCTGAGCGTTCGCTGCCGAGATAAGCAAGTCAGTACGGTAAGGTTCTAGTTGGTAAGCTTCTAACAATCGGTTAGTCACAATTTCCATGTTGCTTGGCATTTTAGCCGTAAAGCCCGCGTGAGAAATTCTTGCCGGAGACTTAAACGCCTGCAACGCATCAAGAAGTAATTGGTCGACAACTTGTCGCTTAGTCACCAACTGCGCGTAATCCGCAGAAGCCTGTACTGCGCCGTCGTTAGCAGCAAAAGAATAAGGTGTTGCGCCAAAAGCCAGCATGCCACCAAGAGCGAGGGCGATAATGTTCTTTTTCATGAAAAGATCCTGTGTCGTTAAGTGTTCACATCAGATTTGCTCACCAATGTAAGTCCCTAAGATTAAAAAACCGTGAAGCACACCTTAATCTCTAACGTTTATATTCATTTGTTGCATAAGGTGTGGCAGCAGATCACGATTTTGAACTTACCAATAAGCCTGTGCATCCAGATAATTCTGGTTTGAACCAGTGCTCAACGTTTTTGTTGGAATATCTGACTGCGGATTTCATACGCCCTATCCCGCCAAAAACCACCCATCACAAATCCGAACTCCGCATAAAGCAACGAATCAAAAAAACCACTTTAAGCTCATTTTTTCAACAACTTAAAATCCAACACACTGAATCGCGCGATTTTACCCCTCGCTCAAATAACGAGGTCTTCAACACATAGAGTTGGAATGCGAGTCAGAAGATCTTCAAATAATTCAAAATCAACCATTGAACGATCGTTCAAGTGGTGCTTTAATAAATGACCAATACAAGGAGTTACCCCATGCTTAAGTTCTATTTTCACCAAACACCAAACCCAATGAAGATCGCTCTGTTTTTGGAAGAGACAGGCCTAGATTTTGAACTTGTTCCTGTCGATACCTTAAAGGGTGAGCAGCATTCACCGGAATATCGTTTAATCAATCCAAATGGCAAAACGCCTGCGATTGAAGATGAAGGACAACGTGTATTCGACTCTAACGCTATCCTTCTGTATCTCTCAGAGAAAACAGGCAAGCTTGGCGGTCAGCCAGAAGACAGAGCTGAACTACTCTCTTGGATGATGTTTATCGCGAGTGGCCTTGGTCCATATTCAGGCCAATCGGTACACTTCCGCCATGCTGCACCAGCAGGCTTAGACTACGCTGTGAACCGATACCTACGTGAAGCACAACGTCACTACGAAGTGTTAGAGAAGCATATGGAAGGTCGTGAGTTTATCGTCGGAAATGAGTACACGATTGTCGATGTCGCTGCATGGGGCTGGATTGATAAAGCACCTGTCGTGCTTGGTGAAGAAGGCTTAGAACCTTACCCGAACTTGAAGCGCTGGTTTAACGCAATCAACACTCGCCCTGCTGCACTGCGTGCTCGCGAAATCGGCAAAGGCATTGAGTTTAAAACCGAACGTGATGAAGAAGCGAAACGAGCACTGTTTCCTTCGAATTTCCCAATCAACGAATAATTCAGCATGAAGTAAACGATGTGGAGCGAAAGCTCATTACTGGGCGAGCTATCTAAAAATCAATAGTATTGTTTCTATTAACTGATACCACACTAGTTAAAATATCAATACTATTGATATAGCTATTGTAAGAACCCTTACCGACATCCGATGGTGTCTCTGTCGGTCGTGCCGGGGAAAAGTCCTGAATCAGTTACTCTGGATCGCAGCGAATTTGTAAAGCATATGTTAGGCATGAATTAAACTTCGACGACAAAGCATAAACTTATTTTCAAGATACCAAATGAAAAAACAATCATGTGACAATCAACTAAAGAGACGATAAATGAGTTTTACAAAGACTAATAGCATTTGAAAGTAATATTAATTTTTGAATGCTAATTCAAATAATTGGCGTTCTGATAGTTTTGCTTTTTTCGTTGATATTCTAGGCAACAAAATGAGATCAGGCTGCCTTAGTGCTTTACTTGTTACAATATCTGGTACGTGCTATCTATCTATAGGTTTTTCAGGACTTGAGAATCAGTTTGGTATGGTATGGGCAGGAGTTGCGTTAATCGTCTTAATCGTGTTTAATTTGACGCTACCACTCTCTTTAGGCGCTTACTTTTATACTACAAGTATATTAGGTTGGCACTGGTTTGAGGCATCATTATTCACGTTAGTACTAATAACCATCATAGTTCCTGCGATCATTAAATCTGTTAGTCACATTCTAAATCCAGCGTCTTCTGAAAATTAGACAGATTATTAGCGCGCAGGTTTAATGACATTGATTTTATCAATTTCACGTAAAAAAAGAGCCGCTTTAGCGGCTCTTGATTTTCAAACTATTCGAATCCGTTCAGATTACTCTTTACCGAATACGTTGTTCTCTTGCTCTTGTACACGGATGAAAGTCGTACGCTTAGTTAGCTCTTTAAGCTTTGCTGCGCCTACGTATGTACAAGTTGAACGTACACCACCAAGGATGTCCGAAATTGTGTTGTGAACTGAACCACGGAACGGAAGTAAAACAGTTTTACCTTCCGCAGCACGGTACTTAGCAACACCACCTGAGTGCTTGTCCATAGCCGACTGTGACGACATTCCATAGAACTTCATGAATTGCTTACCGTCTTGCTCTACAACTTCGCCGCCTGACTCAGAGTGACCTGCTAGCATGCCGCCTAGCATTACGAAGTCAGCACCGCCGCCGAACGCTTTAGATACGTCACCCGCACATGAACAGCCACCGTCACCGATGATCATGCCGCCAAGGCCGTGTGCCGCGTCGCCACACTCGATGATTGCAGAAAGTTGAGGGTAACCTACGCCTGTTTTAACACGTGTAGTACAAACAGAACCAGGGCCGATACCAACCTTAACGATGTCTGCGCCAGCTAGGATTAGCTCTTCAACCATGTCACCCGTTACAACGTTACCTGCAGAGATAACTTTAGTCGGGAATTCAGCACGTACTTTCTGTACGAACTCAACAAGGTGCTCTGAGTAGCCGTTAGCGATATCGATACAGATGAATACAAACTCTTCGCTAAGAGCCATGATCTTCTTAACTTTCTCAAACTCAGCTTCAGACGTACCTGTTGATACAAAAACGTTGTTCAGAGTTTTCTTGTCTGCTGTTTTAGCAAACTCAGCCCACTGCTCTACTGTGTAGTGCTTGTGTACTGCAGTCATAACACCGTGCTCTGCTAGAGCAGCTGCCATTTCAAAGCTTGCTACCGAATCCATGTTAGCTGCAATTACTGGAGTACCAGACCATTGACGACCGCTATGCTTGAATGTAAAATCGCGGGTTAATTCAACTTGAGAACGGCTTTTAAGGGTAGAACGCTTCGGACGGAAGAGTACATCTTTGAAACCTAACTTAAGTTCTTGTTCGATACGCATGGTGTTTTCCTTGATTCATAAAATTATGTGTCTCTCGCGAAATGCGTAGTAAAACCGTTGGCAGACGAGTTTACTTTTCTTCGGACACAAAAAAACCGGAGCGTTGGCAGACGCTCCGGTTTTCAGCATTATAGGTCGTGATTTAGTAACAGCAAGTCTGATATTTCATTTTTTTTTATGCTATCCTCTCAAAGATTCTATATCCGCTAAAACTCCCCTAACTATACTTTCCAACTAAATTCTTACTAATTAATAACTTAGCGAACCATTCACGCAAACACTGGCGGTTTATTGCGCAATCGTTTTCCTCCCTTTTTCGCGTAATATCCCCCTCATAAAGCAATAATGTGAAGAAAGCGCCTCGAAATCACATAAAAACCACACTTTTATCCAACAAAAAAATGCCTTTTTTCTTAAATAAATTCGATTTTTTTCTAATTTTTATCTGTTTTTGACCAAATTGGCCAATCTCGTGACGTTTTTATTTTGTGGTCACTTGGAAAAGTAGGGTGATAACGACTCAATCTAGAGACCAAGATTCACTTGGGTTTGAGAATTCAGCCCTCGCGCTCCATTAAATAATGCTTTCAAGCTCAAACTTTATAAATCCAATTTCTATTCACCCGTAGCATTGCCGCGTCGAAAGCACGTTTCGTGGCTTCCCGGTCGTTCATGTAACCTGGAATATTGAGTAAAGCGCATAGAAAAAGAGGATGGGTTGACGTGAAAAGTGAGGGGGAAGATTAGATTTGAACAATAAAAAGCAAAAAAAATGGCTCAGGTAATTAACCTTAGCCATTTTTATTCGCTGATTAGACTGATGCTAATACGCGTATAGGAAAGCGTTGTTTGGCGAATAGAGCGATCTAGTTCTTTTGAGAGACTAACGCTTCAGCGGTCGCATCTTGAATCGACAAGAACAATGAGCTGACTTGCCCTGTTGGTGAGCGCATTGGGTTTAGCGTCACGTTTTGATACATGAAGTCAGCTTGTTGGGTTACAGGCCTAACATTGCGGCACTTAAACAGATAAGGCCTTTGTTGCCATGTAATGAAGCTACGACAACCGAGATCGTAGACGGGTTTGGTTTTGAGCCTAAACCACTCTTCTGGGATCTCAGGGAACAGTTCAAAGATAGACTTACCGATCGCATCGTGCGATTGCTTACCGCTATGGTGCGTCATGAAGCCATTCCAAACTTGTACCTGAAAGTCACGGTTAATGACCACCAGCCCCATATCGACGTTTTGAACCATGTCCACCATCCAGTGGAACTGTTCAAATTCAGCAGGAAGATTCAGCATATTAAAACTCCTCCATTAGGTAGGCCAATTTGTTGTCTAGAAGAGGCAGAGACTCATCAACGAACATAAACAGAAGGTCACAACGGATTGAAGTGCCATCAATGTTGTAACTGACTTCAAAGGTCATGGTCTTCTTAAACGAGCCGCTGGTATTCTCAATCACGGAATCAATTGAGATGTGTTGCCCGAGCAGAACCGGAGAACTCTGGAAGAAACGAACCTCAGATTGCTCCCCTAGACCGTTAAGAAAAGAACCAACTAGGATATTCGATACATCCATCAGCAGTTCTAGTTCTTCAAGCTGTTCGCTTTCGGTTGGCACCTTCATGAGCTTCTTAAGATCGCTCACACTAGAATCACTCAACAAGACTAATGCTTCGCCTGCAATGCCTTCTCCGCTGAAGCCTTGGCAAACACCTGACACTTGATCGTTGTCTGCTAAGTCACGAAGTGCCATGTGCAATTCGCTCACTTCGAAGATGTTGACGTTCGGAAGTGGTAAGTGGACAAATACATTAAAGTGACGCGCCAGTGCATCAGCAGCACGGCCTATTGCTACGTTCGCCACTTCCATATAAATATCGCGTCGGCGCAATATTGGAAGTTCGAGAGCAGTAGGCGTATACAGTTGAGGTTGTTTTGGTGGCTCGACGTGCTCACGTAAAATCGCTTTTAACGCTTCTTTATCGATCGGCTTTTGCAAAAACGCTTTAGCGCCGAGATCCATCACCTTCTGTTGTGCTTTTGGTTGTATGTCACCAGAAACAACGACAACAGGCGTGGTATCACCCAAACGTTGCATCTCTTCCAATGTGCCATAGCCGTCTAATTCCGGCATGGTGAGGTCGAGGAACATCAATTTGAACTGGTTTTGAGCTAACTCTTCAAGTGCATTAAGCCCATGAACAGCAAAAGTTATATCTGCATTTAGAGAACTAGGCAGTGATCGAGCCATCTGCTTCCTTGCTAACGCAGAATCATCACATATAAGAACTGGGAACGACATAAATGCACCACCGACAAATTAAAGCTAATTCGGTCGAGTGTAACAGAACATTATGGTATCAGGTACGGGGTGAATGGATTTATGTGTAGATTATTAGTAAGAATGATAAAACAAGCAGGTAAGCTATTATCTGGCATTATTCTTCATGAAAAACAATATGCTACAAAGGTAATAACCGTTCGTCATTATAGAGTAATAGCACTTTTTTATGGAACAGCAGCGTTAATTTGTGAAATCACAGCCTTAATAAGTGAGTTTATTAAGGCTCAATCTCGTCATGAATGTATTGGTTTTACCGGCTTTATATAAATCTATATAAAAGAGCGAATACAAAGGACTAAAACTGGTATGAAGGCCATAGGATCAGTAATGCGAAACGTATAACCACAGCAAACACCAACAAAGCAATGCCCAAACGATACCATTTGTATTCTGCAATATTCATTGGGATACGCTTGTAGAACATCGTAATCACGCCCTTCCAATCGCTACTGCGTCTTCCGTACTGCATCATGCTCGTCAAAACAAACAGTGCGCCAAGCACTAACATTCCTTTTTCAGCCCAGAACAATCCAACTTCCATTTGTGTATTCCTTGATAAAACGGTGAGCAACTCAAATCATTCTAGTCACCTTTTAGCTCGGTTTCTGTAAGACCAAGGTCTAAATTACGAAGTACGCAATTCAGGGCTTATAGGTCATTGTTGGTAATTGATAGTTCTCGGTCAGCAATACAACGTTTATCGTTCAAGGTTCCATGGTAAAGGCGAGCATCACAAGCAAATCACGTATAAGCATGATTCGACAAATCTGGAGATTGGTTGTTCTTTTGAATGACACGCATCAATTGGATAAGCAGCAGAATACCTGTCACGCCTAAGCCAACACCGATTCCGCCCCAAATCCCTGCCAATTCGAACTTAGGCATCAAATACCAAGCCGCAGGCAAGCCAAATACCCAGTAACCGATGGCAGTCATCACGGTTGGCATAGAGACAATCTTCATGCCTCTTAGCAGGTTAATCGCCAGTAGCTGCCAAGCATCAACAATAAAGCACAAAGCAACGACCCAAATCACAGAAGCCAGTAGTGAAGTCATAGCACCCGTGCCATCGTCTAACTTGAAGATAGAAGCGATCATCTCAGGCCATATAATGAACACGGCCGACAACGCCACACTCAACACCGACACCAATATGAAGCTTTGAATCGAGGTTCTTTTGATGCCTTCGTAGTTGCCCGCGCCATAATCACGGCCTACTAAAATTGCGGCAGCTTGCGAGAAACCGAAGTTGAAGTTCCACGTAAAGCTTAAGCATTGCAGCAAGATTTGGTGCAGCGCTAGAGAAGCAATACTGATCGTCCCTGCCATCAAAGTGCCGCCGTAAATAAGGCCATGCTCAAGTAATGCTGCCAAGCCGATAGGTAAACCCATCATTAAAAGCGGGCTCATCAACTTGATTGAATACTCTTCTGTGTTTAACCAAGGGGCGAACTGCTTGAATTCGTCACGTTTGAATACCCAAACCGTGTATCCAACCATCACGATAAATGCCGCGATAGCCGTACCTAGCCCTAAACCTGTTAAGCCCATGTCTAATTGGAAGGTGAGAAAGTAGCTCACTGGCACATTCAGAATTACGGTGATAATCGACATCACAAGAATGGAGCGCACGTTGCCAAACGCACTGGTTAAGCCACGAAGTACCAACAAGATAAGCGAAGGCAACATCACCCACTTCAAAGCATGGACATATTCCATAGCTAAAGTGATCACTTCTGGCGGCTGTTTGGCTGCTTCTAATACCAACGGAGCAAACCAGAAGCTGGCCATTAAGGTCACGCTGAGCACGAATGCCAACATGGTTGCGCCTTTCACCGCCAATCTAATTTGAGTATTACCAAACTCAGGGCGAGCTACTCGCTGACCATAAGCGATCGCAATCAAATTCGCGACACAACCCACGGTGCTGCTCGCAATAATGAAGATGAAAAAGTAGATTGAGGCACCTAAGCCACCAGCCGCAAGGGCTGACACACTGATACGCGACATCATCCAAACATCAGTAAGGACTAAAGCCATAGAGATCAGCTGTGAAATGATCAAAGGGAATGCAAGAGTGAGTATTTTTTTCATGAGCGCCTCAGGTAATTTCGCCCAAAATACGATCGATGAGGCTAGCGTTCAATTGATAAATTTGCGACTCTAACATTCCATAAACTCATGCGAACGAATTATGACCCCATATCCTAGCTTGCCATCATCACATAATGGCTTAAAAGCCTTTGAAGCTGCCGCAAGGCTGATGAGCTTTACTCTGGCTGCCGAAGAGCTGCATGTGACACAAAGTGCGATCAGCCGACAGATCAAACAGCTTGAAGATGAGTTAAACGCATCACTGGTTATTCGTAAGCATCGAGCCATAGAATTAACGGTACAAGGTCATGATTTGTATGTCGCTTTGCGAGAAAGCTACGGTAATATCGAAGCTGTTATCGCCTCTTGGAGTGAGCCCAAGCAGAAGCGTATCGTGATCAAAGCGACTCTGAGTTTCGCGACGCGAGTATTGATCTCCAAAGTTCGGGAATTAAACGAGCGTTATCAAGATCATGAGATAGTCATTGTTCCTGTGATTGAGGAAGACGAATCGATTAATAGTAGTGAGTATGATCTACTGATCTTCCACACGCGTTTCAAAAAACGCTATGACAAGGCACCTGACATTACCTTCTTGCGTGAAGAGTTCATGGCGCCGGTTTGCTCTACTAGTTTAACCACCAAAGACACCGACCTTGATTCAATCTTAACCTTGCCAAGGCTGCATCCAACCTTAGATCATCACGACTGGAAAGTGTGGCTGGCCGATGTTGAATTCCCACCAAAGAAACCTGTCAGAAATACCAGCTTCTTGTCTTTAGATATGGCGCTCAGTGCCTGTCTATCCGGTGAAGGGGTTACGGTCACGGATCTGTTGTTAGTTCAACAAGATCTCCAACGAGGCTTCTTGTACTGCCCTAGAAATGCAAAAATCCAACACAGTGCTTGGACTTACTTCATGCACCAGCGTAGTCACACGCCTATCATCAACGACCTTATTGAATGGCTTAGAGAAGAGACAACAAAAGAGATCGAGTTGCTGAAAGTACTCGCACAGCAATATCAATGGTTTGGTGTAATAGAACAGGACAAAGACTTTGGTCGGCTCTTCTAAACTAAGTTATGATTCCTGTTCCCTCAACCGATTGATATTTTTATGTCTTCTTTCTCTTTTTCACAAATCCCTGTTGGGGTTCGATTCATGATCCTCTCCGCTTTTGGATTCGCACTGATGTCTGCGTGTGTGAAATACATCAGCAACTACGGCATACCTGTATTCGAAATTGTTGCAGCAAGGGCTTTGGTGTCTTTGATCATCAGTTATATCGACGTTAAGCGAAAAGGCATTTCGATCTGGGGAAATAACAAACCTTTGTTGTTTGTTCGAGGCGCAGTTGGTACAGCAGCCTTGATGTGTGTTTACTACGCTGTGACCACTTTGCCATTAGCCGAAGCGACCATTCTACAATACGTTCATCCTGTATTTACCGCCCTACTTGGCGTGTTATTTCTGAAAGAACGCGTCCAAAAATCGACCATGATCTGCATTGCGTTCTGCCTAGCTGGGCTATTAGTGATGGTACAACCAAGTATGAACAGTGGCGCGAGCAGCGAGTTACCGCTATTTAGCATTATGGTGGCGTTATGTGGTGCGTTTGGTAGCTCAATTGCTTATGTGATTGTGAGAAAGCTGAGCCAGACGGAAGACAGCTCTGTCATCATCTTCTACTTCCCACTGGTTGCTCTGCCAATATCGACAGTCCTTATTTGGAACGACTTTGTATGGCCAAGTCTATTCTTAACCGTGATGCTCGTGTTAGTCGGTATTTTCACTCAGATAGGCCAATACGGTTTGACCAAAGCGATGCAGACTCAAGCGGCGGGTAAAGCTTCGGCTTACTCATACGTCCAGATTGTCTTCTCGGCACTGTTAGGCGTGTGGATCTTTAATGAAATTCCATCGGTTTGGACTTATCTAGGCGGTGGCCTGATTGTGACTGGCGCGCTGATTAATGTGTTTGGCAAACAACTGTTGGTGCCTTTTAAGGCTAAATAAACAACCCAACAACTGAGCTAAACATCAGCTAAATAATCAGCTATTGCATAGACCTAAAAAGGGCATTGCGGATTATTCCACAATGCCCTTTTCTATAAATGCTCTCTAGCGCGCTTTCATTCAGCTAACCAACTTTAACAAAGCGGCGTATTACGTAACTAACTCGTGGCATTTCGTAACTTAGGATCATCACTCAAATACTCAACAAACTCGATCTCAAAGCCTGCAGGATCCACAAAGTAGACATTTTTTCGATAAGGTTCTTCGGCACCGGGTTTGGCAATTGGAAAGCCCGCATCAACAAGGCGTTGAGTGACACTTTCGATATTATTGGTCACATAAGCGAAGTGTGCGAGACCAACAGAATGCCCAGCCAAATCTCTATTTTCACCTTCACCGTGATCACTTATTGCTATGTATTGGTACTCGTCGCCAAAATGCAGCCAGTTACGTGGCTTACCTGACCACTCCCCTTTTCCCTCATCACGGACATACCAATGAGGGAACGCCGCTTTATAGAAAGCCAGCATTTCTGGGATATCTTTTACCACTAAATTCACATGTTCAAGTTGGATCATTCTTCTCTCCTTAAAGTATTCTCGTAAGCAACGTTGCATATCCTAATACCTCAAGTTAAGTTGAGGTAAAGCACTAATTTGCATTTATTTCGAGAACGTCTTTAGAGCCCAAATTGTCGTATTTTATGCGATATAAGCTTTAAGTTTAGACGACCTAATCCAATGTGACTCAACTCAACCACAAGAGTTAGCAAACCCATGGTGTATCACTGAGATAAGACGACCCAACAACTGCTTCTTGCTCAATATATACGCACATTAACATCCCCTTACTGACTGATACATCAGGTTACAATTCGATTTCATATTAGCCAACAACACTGATCTGGGTTAATAAACTAGTTTCACAATAACCTTATTTTTATTGGGGTCAGATAATTAATAAAAAGGAAGTTAAAGTGAAAAAATTATTAGCACTTGGTATCGCAGCGGTAATCTCGGCTCCAGCAGTAGCCGACCACAACACAATCAATGGTATGGATTTTGGTCCACTCGCAAAGTTAGTCGGCACATGGAAATCAGTCGAAACTGGCGGCGTTGATATTTCTCCAGGCCAAGAAGGCACAGAAGTGGGTGCAGGTGGTCCCGCGGTTACACCATTCTATGAAGTAATGACGTTTGAGGTTGCGGCAGATGCAACCAATGCCAGCGATCAATATCTGGTTGCTCTGTACTACAAACAAGAAGTATTCAGAAAGGCCGACGACTCTAAGTTCCACGATCAACGTGGCTACTTCATCTACGACCAAAAAAATCAGGTCGTCTACAACTCTTACTGCGTACCACGCACCACATGTGTCACCGCAGAAGGCCCTGCTGGCGATACAATGACGTTAGTTGCGTCTAAGCGTGGCATCGCTGAGTCCGAATACATGACGGACAACGCAACCACCACGGGCTTCACGATGAACATTAGCATTTCAGACGATACGCTGACGTACTCTCAAACAACAGGCTTAGAGATCTACGACAACGCATTTGCTCATACAGATTCAAGCACTCTAATTAAAGTGAAGTAGATTCAAATACAAACGCCTTTCACAGCGAAGTGAAAGGCGTTTTTCTGTTGTACTTGTAACAACAAACAAGTTTAACTAGATTGTGTATCAACCTTGGCGTAACGGTTGGCTAGCACTGCACAGTAAAAGATCTGAATCGGGTGATAAAGCATGATTGGTAGTAATATCATCCCTAGATTAGGGTTGTGAGCAAAGATCACCTTAGCCATAGGAATACCTGCCGCTAAGGTCTTCTTAGTACCACAGAATACTGCCGCGACTTCATCTTGATGATTGAATCCAACCTTTCGGGCACTCCATTGAATGCCGTGTACCATCACCATCAATACCACTAAACAAATCACCGCTGACAGCAACAACAGCATTGGTGAAAAGTCGCTCCAAATACCGTGTTCAATAGAGTCACAGAAAGCACTGTAGACGATCAGAAGTATCACGTATTTATCTAACTTATTGACCACTGACTTGTGTTTCTGAGTCCATTCAAAAAGTAACGGGCGCATCAACTGGCCGACAATCATTGGCAATAGCAGCATTTTAGATATAGAGATCACCGATTCCATCAGGTTTAGCTCTGCACCTTCCAACCCCATAAAGAGCTGGATCAGTAGAGGCGTAATGAACACGCCTAAAATACTAGAAAGTGATGCATTGAATATCGCACCCGGTAGGTTTCCTTTTCCAATCACCGTCATCGCGACCGAAGACGAAATCGTACTCGGTAATACGAAGAGGTAACAGAAACCAAAGGCCAGAGCTGCTGGCATATAAGCGACAAAGCCTTGCCCGAATATCACCCAAAGCAGTGGGTAAACTAAGAATGTCGCGCTTTGTACAAAAACATGCAGCTTCCAATTCGAAAGCCCCTCAAGAATGGCTTTGGGAGACAAACCCAAACCGTGTAAGAAAAACACCAAAGCGATGCCGAGAACAGTCACCGTATCGAGATGAAGTACCCCACCCGATTTGCCCCAATCCGGCGTAAAAACAGCAACGACCATAGCCACCACCATCCCTACAAGAAACCATTCCTTTTTCAGTTTTTCTATCATGTTGACACGCACTTTCTATAGATTCTATTTCAGCCAATAACCCGGCTCCGACGCTATTTATCCTATCGACTCTAATTTTAATTAACCACCATAAACGTAAATTAAGCTTGTCTTTATCTTGAGGGTTAACATCGTTATTAAGTTTGTTACACCCGTTTTGCTCAGGATTAATCGGATGTATGGAATGACGATGAAAATATTAGAAAACAGCGGTTTATCGAGAAGATAAGATCACTTTCAGTGATCGGAACACAAAGGCAAGCCGTAGGGACAGCAATCAAACAGTAACAAATTTAGATACCAATATTCAGCCTATTACCAATAACTACTCAGCGGGAGCAAAACATGGACAACAGAATCACCATTATTGAATTTCTCAGAGTATTTGAGTTTATTCGCTCTTCCGGTGAGCAACGGGACAACAAATATCTAGTTGGCGAAATGACGGCTTGGCACGATTACGATGGTTACACCTGTTGGCTAAGCTATAAAGACGTCACGGTGACGCTGATGTTTCACGGTTCGCTAAAAATTGAGTACGACAACGCTTCAAATTACTCTGAATTTATTGAGCATTGTATGGGTATGCTTGCCACTGAACCTTCTCCATAAAACGCGAACAGACTAACGGCTAACGGCTAACGGAGACAATCATGAACGAAACGGCTTCATTGCTTAAGCGAAGACACCCTTTTTGGCTAGTACTCAGCCTCTCCTTTTTATGGTCTCAAGTATCTGTAGCAGGCATAGGTATGATTGATTTTATACAACCGAACGAACACAAGAATTGGACAGCGACCAACGACGATGTAATGGGTGGCATCTCAACGGGCGGGCTCATTTATCTTGATGATATGAGTCGATTTAGGGGCGAGCTATCGTTAGAAAACAATGGTGGTTTCAGTTCTGTAAAGCGCTCCATTGAATCACCAGCCCATGAAATAGATAGCGCAGAGCTAGTTTTCGTTGGTGATGGTCGCACCTACCAACTGAGGCTCACAACATCGAAAGATGGTAATCGAGTTCAATACAAACACGATTTCGTTACGATAAAGGGAGAACAGCTTAACAAGGTGTTCCACTTCAATGATTTTCAAGCGGTGTTCAGAGGTCGGCTACTGAGCGATGCGCCGGAACTTAAGGCACGAGACATCAAACAAATCGGTTTTTTGATTGCGGACAAAGAGCCCTCGCCTTTTGAGCTAGACCTAATACAGCTTCACTTCAGAACATCGAAACCTATCACATCACCAGAAGCTGACTAAACTGACTAAACTGAAAACAAACAAAAGCCCCTGAAACCTTTTGACTAGCAATCAGATATCAGGGGCTTCTTCTATGTAAACCGTCAACAATTAAAAACAACGGCGGATTAAAACATCAGCAATTAGTATTTGATAGCTGTTTTACCAATCGAGGCACTGCTTTCAATACGTTGGTGTGCATCTTTAAGTGTTTCCACACTAAAGCCATTTAGGGTCGAGGTTAGCGTCGATTTAATACGGCCCGCATCAATCAGATTCGCGGCTTGGAATAGGATGTCTTGCTGCTTCTGGATATCTTCGGTGTTAAACAGTGAACGTGTAAACATCAGCTCCCAAACAAAGCCTGCTGATTTGCCTTGCAGCGCTGACAAGTCAATGCCACCATCAAATTCAACAATCGAACTGATCATGCCTTGCGGTGCGATCAATTCAACCATCGCATCCCAGTGCCCTTTTGTGTCTGCAACATTGAAAATGTAGTCGACATGTTGAATGCCTTGCTCTCGCACAGACTCGACAAGGTTACGGTGGTTCACCACATAATCCGCCCCCATATCCCTTACCCACTGTTCAGTTTCGGGTCTTGAAGCTGTTGCGATAACATTTAGGTTGGTCAGTTGCTTAGCCAGTTGAATCGTAATTGAACCAACACCGCCTGCTCCACCAATGATCAGGATAGACTTTTTCTCTTCAGGACGAACACGCAAGCGGTCAAACAATGCTTCCCAAGCCGTAAGCGTTGCTAGTGGCATAACGGCTGCAGCTTCATCAGAAAGGCTCTTCGGCGCTTTAGCGGTAATACGGTAGTCCACAGCTTGGTATTCGGCATTAGCGCCCATACGAGTTACGTCACCCGCATAGTACACACGGTCACCGACTTCGAAGCCTTCAACGTCAGCACCTTTACCAACAACTTCACCGACTGCGTCATAGCCCAGCACTTTTGGCTGCTCAAGAGTTTTGTCTTTGGCATTACGAATACGAATTTTAGCGTCAGCAGGATTGATAGAAGTCGCGCTCACTTTTACCAGCAAGTCATTATTTTTTAGTTCTGGCAGACTCGTTTCAAACTCAAATAAACTGTCTTGCTCTGTAATCGCAAGTGATTGAGTAAATCCGATAGCTTTCATTTTTGATGGTACTGACATTGTGCTTTCTCCTTGAATTAGACGAGTTAATCTTAGTCAATTCTCACTCTAGATAAACCGCCTAATATTTGAATAATTCTCAAATAATTTTTGATAATTGTATTGCCGTTATCTGGGTAATGCAGACATCTAACTGCACTACCAACGGCTTAGAGGTTAAATCAGGCCTTTCTCAATCAACCAATCATGTGTGACTTGATCTTGTGGTTTACCTTCACGGCAAACTTTGTAATCCAGCTCTGCGATGATGTCATTCGAGAAGCGTAGGGAATCCAACTTCTGAATCTGTTGTTCGTTGAACAGATGCTTCTTGTCATCTCTTAAAAGAAGTACCGCTCTATCAACAATTCCGAGTAAGCCTTTTGGCTCTTTGAGCTCACGAATATCGTAACGATAGTGCAAAAACTGAGGTTTCCACAGTGGCACTACCACCCACTCTTTGTTTGCGACTGCACTTTCAAAGGCACTGAAACAATCGTCTTCACTGCCAGGAAAGAACTCGTAGCCGGCATCGCTCAGGCCATAATCTTTCATCATCTGGATAGAGAAGCGTGTGATACCAGCGCCGGGGTTGATGCCCTGGATGGTCGAGTTCATTTTCTCGACCACTTCAGCTTTTAATAAATCAGAGACTTCAGAAACCGCCGCTTCAGGCACATAGTCTGGTACGCCCCACAAGGCATAAGGTTCATAATGAAGTCCAAGCTCGATAAGTGGCTCAACTTCTTCAACGCCCGCTTTGTAGATACCGTGACTTGATGGCAACCACGCAGAAGAAAGCATATCCACTTGGCCTGTTTTCAGTTTTTCAAAGTTCTCCTGATGTGGAGAGAAAATACGCTCTACCTCAAAACCCATGGCTTTCAATACATTGGCAACCAACGATGCGGTCGTAAGGTGGAACGACAAATCCGTTACACCCATTGTGATTTTCTTAGTCATCTTATCCCCCTAGATCGTAGGCTTCGTCCATACAGTGCGTGCTGCGCTACGTTGTCGATATGGGAAAATGATAGTGAGAAAATTACTAATGAAAAACAGCCTCACATTTGAATTATTATCAAATTAGTTTTGACAATTAAGTGTTTGAAGCTAACTTAGAAGCGATAGGTAGAGATAACCCATTTGCAGATTGTGATGGGGAAATATCCCAACGCCATGTTTAGAACATAATTCAATACAGGTAGATAACATGCTTCTTGAAGATTTACAGGTCATTTTGAAAGTGGCGGAGTTTCGCAGTATCACCGCTGCAGCCACCAACCTTGATATGCGCACTGCCACAGCAAGTGCAGCGGTAAAACGTGTTGAAGCGGCACTCGGTGCGGAGTTATTTGTAAGAACCACGCGCCACCTAAGGCTCTCTTCAGCTGGCGAGCGTTATTTACCGGAATGCGAACAAGCCTTAAAGATGTTGGAGCAAGCGAAGCTCAACATGCGCGAAGAGCTCGGGATTCTTGATGGTGAAATTCGAATTGCGCTTTCATCGGATCTAGGACGCAACCTAATCACACCTTGGTTAGATGAGTTCTTGCTTGAATACCCAAAGGCGACGCTTCGTACTAGCATCAGCGATAGCAATATCGACTTCTACCGAGATTCCGTCGATATTGCGCTGCGTTACGGCTCCCCGACCGATGCCAATATGTATGGTTTTAAGATATGCGATGTGCCGAGGATATTGTGTGCGGCTCCTGACTACTTGGCTGAAATGGGAACACCAAAACACCCGAGTGACTTAGCGCAGCACAATGGTTTGCTTTACCAACTCCATGACATGTTGCAAGACGAGTGGGTGTTTAACGATGGTACTCAAGATCATAAAGTGAAACTAAAAGGAAATCGCGCTTCGAACGACGCAGACCTTGTAAGACGTTGGTGTATCGCGGGTAAAGGAGTGGCAATAAAATCTTGTTTAGACATGTCACCTCATCTGCTTTCAGGCGAAGTGGTTAAAGTTATGCCTGAGTTTAAGCCGACCCCTACCGAGCTGTGGTTAGTGTGTCCAAGTCGTCAATCCATCACCCCGACTGTGCGTCTACTGAGAGATTTATTCAGAGAGAAGACCGCTGAGATCCTTTCGCAACTGAGCAAACAAGGCATCATTGAAAGCACAACATCTTAAGATTGAATGCCGCTTAAAGATAAGAAACAGAGAGACAAAAAAGGCGTTAGCGAACTCAATTCGCTAACGCCTTTCATCATTAGAACATCATAGCTTCATGATGAACCTTAATAAGAGTACTTAGTTTAATACTCTTAATACAAGAGCTTAGTTTGACTCGTCTTCAACATCGCAGTCTGCACAGCACTGAAGAGCAATCTCATGTTCGAAGGTGATGGTGTCTTTACCTTCTTCTACTAGCTCTGCGATTTCGTCTACCACTTCTTTTTCATCATCCGCTTCGATTCCGCTTGCTAGCTCTTCTTCTGAATAACCGAAGAAGTTCAGTAGTAAATACTCACGCGCTTCATCTTTCGTACAAACCACGTCCGCTGAAAGATCAGGAGTGACCTCGCCTTGTGCAAGTGTTGCTGTCACTTGTGCGATAGCATCGTCTTTCATCGCAGGCGTTAACCAACCAAGATCAGTACTTACTGTCGTTTTTTTACAGTCGAAGCAAGGCAGTTGGTGAAAGTAGTATTGAAAGGTAGTCATAGGTAAATTCTTCTTTAAATGTTGTATAGCGAGATTATGCGCGTTTTGTAGCAAAATACTATCTCAATCACAACCTGAAACCGCTTCGTTCTAAGTATTTTTTCAAGCTCCGCGCAAGCTGATGTGATCATCCTATAAAAGCGCTGTTTTGCGCATGCTTACTCAGCTTTACGCTTGTTTACATTTGTACGGGTAATATATGCCTCATCAAATAATAAGCGTGGTACCTCACAATTGCTTTGGCTCTTGCTTAGTTTCGTCGTTCCAGCTATCAGCTATGAGTTCACGGCTTACTTAACTACTTAGCTACTTAGCTACTTAGCTCGGATTTGTTTGAAATAGCTTTGTTTCCAATTAACTTACTTGCACTTGGCTTATTTTGAACCACGCTTATTTAAATCACCCATTTAGGATACCCAATCAATGATCATCAAAAAATATCAAGCCCTTGCCCTTTCATCGGTTGCTTTGCTCGCTACAGGCTGCTCACCATCATCAGATACGCCTTCGGTCAGCAACATCAGTGATTACCAAGGCTCAGCGAGTATTACTCAAGGTGTGGCGACCACTGTTGAATCGAATCTCTTTGAGTGTGCAAACGGACGTAGCCGAGTGGCGGGCGTCGGGGAAATTATGGACTCAGAAGGAAAGGTTTGGACGGTTCCAGCCAAGAACAACTTTGCGACAGGGCCAAAAGCCTTTGATCTTTATGAAGAGTGCTCAAACACTACGCCAAAAAGCCTAGCCGAAGTCGATCAAAGCTCTGTACCGGTAGCTGTTGTGGATCAAGACGGTGAGGAAATAACAGGCTATATTTTTGCCGATAACTATTTCGAACTTTATATCAACGGCAAGTTAATCGCGGTAGATACCGTTCCTTTCACACCGTTTAACTCAAACATTGTCAAATTTAAGGTGAAGAAGCCTTACACAATTGCGGTGAAAGTGATTGATTGGGAAGAAAACCTAGGTCTTGGCAGTGAAGATAACCGCGGAAAGGCATACCACGCTGGTGATGGTGGCTTTATCGCGAGCTTCAGTGACGGAACCGTGACAGGACCAGAATGGCAAGCACAAACCTTTTATACATCACCGATTTATGATCTGACTTGTTTGAGTGAAGTGGATGGGAAGCGTCTTTCTGAAAGCTGCACCACGGAAGGAACTGACCACGGTCAAGATGCCTACGCCGCTCATTGGGAAACACCAACCAACTGGATGAACCAAGAGTTCGATTCGACATCTTGGCCTCAAGCATCGGTATACTCAGAAGACGATATTGGCGTGAACAATAAAAAAGCGTACATGAACTTTATCGAAAAATTCAGTGGTGCTGGCGCAAGCTTTATCTGGTCGACAAATGTCGTTCTCGATAATGAAGTGCTACTGAGATACGAAGTTAAATAGCTTTATTCCTTTGTAAGCAAGCCCAGTCACGAGTATGACTGGGCTTGCTACTCAAACAACTTGCTGGTGTTTCTAATTCACAGCGAACCTGATCCTAATCTTGGGTCGTTTCATTACGACGAAGTTTGCGAAGTCTTGCTTGCTCCACGTGACTTAGCTTTGTAATTGTGTAACCAGCAACAAAACAACCCGATACACAAACCCCAAAATGCACTGCCGATTCCCAGTAAATTAGTACCAGAAGCAGTAAATAAGAAAGTAAGCAATGCGGGTTCTCGGTAATGACTGTCTGCCATTGATACCGCAAGGCAATTCATCAAGGTCGGCATCACCGCTAAGCCAGCAACCGCAATGACAATCTCGGAGGGCACGGCGCTAAACAGCGACACAAATGACATCCCCATCACGCCAGCTAACAAGTAAAACCCGCCCATACAGATCCCCGCCATGTAACGTGTCTTTGGATTGCCATCCGCATTCGGGCCCATGCAAATAGCGCCCGTAATCGCAGCAAGGTTATACGCAAAGCCACCAAACGGCGCGAAGATCAAACCTGTCACCCCAGTGGTGGTAATGATCTTCGATGAATCGACCTGGTATCCGTTCGCTTTTAGAACCGCAAATCCCGGTAAGTTCTGTGAAGCCATCGTCACTATAAACAATGGGATACCTACACTGAACAACGAAAAGAACTCAAAATCGGGCGTAATGAACATCGGGGTCGTTAATCCCATAGTTACCTGACTGACATCGAGTTTGCCAAACCCCACACACATAACCAGTGCGATAATGAAAATACTTGGGATCAGTAAATTACCTAACCGCGCTTTCGCCAGAATAAATACAGCGAGCATGACCGCTACGACTTGTGCCTCTTCCATTAACGACGTGAACAAACCCAAACCGAATTGCAATAGGATCCCCGCGAGCATCGCAGAGGCAATCGATGTTGGGATCTGTTTTAGGACTTTCTCAAATATCCCCGCTAATCCAACTAACGTGATCAACATCGAACTGAACAAAAACACGGCCACAGCCTGATTCATTGTCAGCCCTTCAAGAGATGTGATTAACAACGCCGCTCCAGGCGTCGACCACGCTGTAACCACAGGCTTCTTGTAATGAAACGAAAGCAGTATTGTGGTTACGCCCATGCCAATTCCCAACGCCCAAAACCATGACGCCACTTGTTCTTCAGTTGCTCCAGCACTCATTGCCGCTTGGAAAATAATCGCCGCGGCGCTCGCATAACCAATGAAAACAGCGATAAAGCCGGTACTGACGTGAGAAAATTTTAGCTTAGTCATGTTAATTTATTCCTGTGTGCGTTATAACGTCCATAGACTGAACTTAGCACCCGTGCGCTATAACGCACAACTAATTTTTGAAAAACTTGTAGAGAAAATATGCAAACAGAAATTAAAGTCGGCGTTAACTTGAAACGCCTTCGCCAAGAAAAAGGCTGGAGCTTAGACAAAACAGCGAAAGCAACAGGCGTGAGTAAAGCAATGTTAGGACAAATTGAACGTGGAGAATCCAGCCCGACAGTCGCTAAGCTCTGGCAGATAGCTTCTGGATTTGAGGTGTCACTTTCGAGCTTTATCGCGGCTAGCCCAAACAGTGAACTGACGAGTTTATTCAGAGATGCAAACGAACTAAGACATGAGGAATACAACATTGGCTTTTTCGTCAGTTTGTTGTTTCCTTTTGAGGAAGCACTAGGATTTGAAATATTCGAACTCACCCTAGCACCCGATTACCAGCATGAATCCGCCCCACATAACGCAGGCGTCACTGAGCACATCTTATGCATTTCAGGAGAGATGGCCGTGATGTTTGATGATGAGTGGCATACGTTACGCGCAGGACAAGCCGTTCGCTTCAATGCCAACCAGACCCATGCCTACAAAAATATCGGTGAAGGAAACGCCGTATTTCATAATGTGATTCACTACCCTAATAACAAGCAATAGTGCCGGATTTGGTGCTAACGGATGTTTAGCTCTAACCGGATGTTCAGCGCTAACGAAAGAGCTGGCAGACCACTGGCTGTTACTAACTTAAAGCGACTATACGTTGACGACCATGCTGCCATCTTCGGCTTGATAACGAGCCCATAGTTGAGAGAGATTTTCTTTATTAAGCTGTATCTCTTTTTCTTTCAGAAACGTTTCGTTGTGCAGCTTCGAATACGAGCGCTCAGCAAGGTCACAGCTAAATGTAACGATGGTTTTCCCTTTCCCCATTCTAGCCGCAGCGTATAGCGCACCTGCTACGTTCAACGACGAACTGCTTCCTAGAAGAATACCGTCATGTTCCGCAACAAGGCGGGATATCGTCACCAAATCCTGATCGGGAAGCGTGATTGCACGATTGATTTTTGCCTGCCTGAAATTTTCAACCGTTCGCATGATCCCTATGCCTTCCGTGAACGAACTTCCCGTTGATTGATAGTGTCCATTACGTAGAAACGAATAAATGCCGGACCCATTTGGGTCAACTAACCAAGTTTCGAGATTGGGTTGCTGCTCAGATAGATAGTGTGAGTTTCCGGCAATGGTTCCACCCGTCCCCACCACTGAAACTAGAGCATCAATATTCCCCTGTGTTTGCTGCCAGATCTCAGGTCCAGTATTTAAATAGTGCGCTCGATAATTACTGAGATTTTCAAACTGATCTGCCCACCAATAACTCTCATTTTCGACACCAATCCGCTTAGCCGTGTGGTAAAAATGTTCAGGGTTTGCAAAAGGACAAGGGTCGACCAATAACAGTTCAGCATTATAAAGCGAGATCATGCGCTCTTTCTCTTGTGCCTGCCCTTTTGGCATCACCACCAACATTTTGTAACCAAGGGATTTAGCGACCAGAGCAAGTCCTATTCCCGTATTACCAGCAGTACCTTCAACGATTGTCATTCCCGGCTTAAGCTTACCGGCTTCTATTGCATCCATAACCAACTGAAGTGCCGCTCTATCTTTAATCGAACCACCCGGGTTCTGGTGTTCGCACTTAATAAGAATCTCACAACCTGATATCTCTGAAAGACTGTTGATTCTAACAAGATCGGTATCGCCAATCAGTTCACTGAGATTGTTTGCAATATGGGCAGATGACATCGCGACTCCATTTATTTGTTGAGGATAAGTTTGTTCATCGATTGGGTTGTCGATGATCATAAGCGTAGCTCTGGGGTCTGCTTAGTCAAGAAGTGCCGGAATTGAAAAGACTCTCATTTTCCAAATAGCAATTATAATTAGGGGTGACCGATTAGATTGAGGGCAAAAAAATGTTTCTAAAAGAGAAAAAACCGGTGACCTCGTTGATGTAACTGAAATGACCAAATTAACCAACTTATTTCAAGACAGTATCGAAGGTCGGTTTCAAGCAGGCGAAGAACAGCAAGACCCTGAGATGTTTAAAAAGTCCGAACTGATGTTTATGTCAGGGGAAGAGTTACCTCGATGCTGGACAGATCCAAACTACCGCTCAGGGACTAAATAACCTTAGCGCTTCCAGAGCACCCGATGAGTCGCAATTTAAGCTCTGTTCTAAAACTGTTTCACGATCGCCTTGTAGGCTATCCCCCTGTTAAAACATTCAGACGCATCTTTACTAGACACAAAAAGCGAGCCACTTGGGCTCGCTTTTGATTGTCTTTTTCTTGCTTAGACTTCAGTTCAGATTACAGAAGTTCTACCGACTGTTGAGCAATCACGAATTCTTCGTTGGTTGGCAAGCTATTATAATCGCACCTATTAACACGGGTTTGGACAAAAGTGTGTCAGCAACTTTACTATCGAGGTGTTGATAAGTGTGTTGATTTCATTGATTATTGCCTCAGTCCATATAGTGATGAAGCGGTTGCTAAAACCTTATTGTATTGATTTTTCCTTGCGTTTAATAATCAATAGTGCCAAAAAAGATACAGCTAATGCCATTATAGAAACGATTGTTCCGATGTTCCCACTTGGTGCAAAGTCCCAATCATTAAAGAAAAATGCGGGTACGATAAAAACTTCCACTGTATATATCCACAAATTATAAATCGTATGAAAAATTATAGCGCTATATATACTCATGTATTTCAGTAGAACTATTGATGCAGTGATACCTAGAGAAAAAGCAACGACAGGGTCTTCATGGCCGTAGGCGAATAAGAGTGACGATAAAATTACGCCTACAAACTTGTTTCTCAAAAGTAAGCATATGCTACTTAGCAAGATAAACCTGAAGAAAAACTCCTCTGATAACGGAGCTAATATAACGGTTTCGAAAAGATAATTTAGTTTCTCGCTTACTTCCAGTTCACCACTAACGAGAAATCCTACGATATAGTCGACTTCTTGTCCCGTGACATATTGCCGGATAAATTCCATATAGAACAACGTGATACAAGCCACGCCAATCGCTAGCACAGTAATTGGGAATACATGATGAGTAAAAGAGGAAACTTGTGGAGTTACTGAAAAGAGGCTATTTTCACTCTTCTTTAAAGTAAGCATCATCACAAACGCCACCACCCAAAAAAGGCCTCGAAGATCATTAAAACCCATGTCGCCCCATAAGTAATATAAGGCAAGTGCCAATATGCTTATGGGTAACGAGGTTTTAAGTCCTACGGTGGGAAAGTTATCCATTTGTACCATATCTAAATTTATTAATTCTTGCATTTAAAGATTACATTTATATCATCCGCCTCACATTAATTTCAATCGTATCGAGATCTTCACGACTAAATAATCTGGTGAAAAACTGGAACAGGATATGTATGGGTTTAACTCTGCCGGATTTTGAGGCACACGCGTTTTAGAGTCATAGCACTGAGGCGTTCTTGTCCCAAAGCATGGCGGCATAACACGTCTCTGGACAGAAATCATTTAGACTATTTACTTAAATCGGGAGTCACCGGATTAGTTCAGGTATCTAAAACTCCAAGGTCTCACCATCAGCAGGAATAAGGACTTTATCTGACAAACCGTTTTTATCAATTGCTTCTTTAAGAATTGGTCGAGTCACTGCACAGTGATTGAGTGCCTCCATATGGTTCGCAACCACCTTATTAGGGGAAAGGCGAATAAACTCCATGACCTCATCAATAGACATCAATAACGGTTGACCAACGTCCATACGAGCACGACCTGCCGCGACTACTGTGATATCAGGTTTCAACTCAGTCAACGCTCGTTTTACATCATCGGTTAGAACTGTATCACCGCTAATGTAAATAGAAGGCTCATTGGGGAGCTCCAAGAAAAATCCAACACCATTAGCCATTACCTTGTGAATCCATCCATGGCCGTGCAAAGCCGGAACCGCGGTGAGCTTTCCGTCTAGAAAGTCGATAGTTTGCCAGTCTTCAATTCCCCAATTTACCGTTAAGTCGTATTTTTCTAGGTAAGCCTTATCTTTGGCTGGTGTCGCAACTGGGATATTACGACTTGTTAAAAACGTCTCACCTGCCGGATCTAGGTGATCTCCATGTTGTAATGCCTTGATACCAAGTGTTTGACTGTGAGTAATTAAGGTATGAGTAACCTTGTTTAGTAGCTCATCGGCATTACTTGGCATCTCAACCGTTGGATTTTTCGCGGCCTTAGCCTTAATGACTGAAAACGGAGGCATAGAGCCTTTTTTCCCCAACATAGGATCAATAAGGATAAATTTTTCGCCAGATTCAATGATAAAAGTTGCGCTACGTAGGTGATGGATCTTCATAATACCTCTCTAAATTCACTCATGAGTCATATTCTCTATGTGATTTAGTATGCTATTTTCGGTAATCTTGCCATACTGTCTCGAAAGTCAATATTCGCGCAAATCGAGACAAATATGGAGAAATCAACCGAGTTAGTCAAAATCACTTTGATTGCCTTTGAAGGGATCAGTGCTTTTCATCTCTCTGTACCCTGTATGGTGTTTCAAGATATCTTTTTCGATCAGCCGCCTCGGTTTGACTTGAAAATCTGTAGCGAAAAAAGCTCGCCATTGGAAACAAGCTCAGGATTTGGTGTGGTGACCGATAGAGATTTGAGCGCTATTAAAGAGGCGGATATTGTGATTGTTCCAAGCTGGCCAAATGACCTGCCAGAGCCAAGTGAGCGACTTATAGAGGCGCTAATAGAGCATCATGGGAAAGGTAAGCTACTAGTAGGACTCTGCCTCGGGTCTTATGTACTTGCATGTGCTGGCGTTCTCGATGGCAAACGAGCCACAAGCCACTGGGCGTTTTCCGAACAATTTCAGGAGCAATTTCCTAAGGTGGATTTTGACCCAAACCCTCTATTTGTTGAACATGAGACTATCATTACCTCTGCTGGAGTAGCTGCTTCACTTGATTGTTGTCTACATATAGTGCGCCGTTTGTGTGGTAGTGAGCTTGCGAATGATCTCGCACGTAAGATGGTGACTGCGCCATCTCGTACTGGTGGACAGCAGCAATACATACCAGCACCAGTCAACATAAAACCTCTTACAGAGACAAGTATTAGCCTTGTGATTGAGCTGGTGGAGCAGAGCCTTAATCAGTGTCACTCACTAGATGAAGTCGCTGAGCGCTGTGCGATGAGTAAACGTACCTTCACACGCCAGTTTAAATCCACCTATGGCTGTACATTTGGTGAATGGCTGCAAAACCGACGTTTGGTGCTTAGCCAACGTCTATTAGAAACCACGAAACTATCGATACCTCAAGTTGCAGAGCAAGCGGGTTTTGGCTCTGACAGTGTATTCAGAAAGCACTTTAAATCGGCTTTTCATGTATCGCCGATTCAGTGGCGCACTACATTCAAGCAATAGTCTTAATTTCATTGAGGGCGATGGGGCTAGATCGTCGCATCTATTACTTTTTGTATCTGAAACCTTGCAAGTTCAATTCTAGGCGTTTTTGGGGCATCACAAGCCAGCCCTAACATCACTAGTTTGAAGCTACAAAATGATTTGCCGAAATCAATAGAATGAGTTTTGACTATCTCGCTATAAGGCCACTTAGCGATGGTCTATCCAACATATAAGATCAAAAAAGCGAGCACTAAGCTCGCTTTTAACTATCTGTTTTTGAAAAAATTACAGCAGTTCAACCGACTGTTGAGCAATCACGAATTCTTCGTTGGTTGGGATAACCATTGCTACTGCGTCTAACATTTCAGACTTAGCGATGATCCCTTCAGCACCAAAGCGAGCAGATTCGTTACCTGCTACATCTTCAACGAAACCTAGAATCTTAAGGTTGTTTAAGATCTCACGACGAATTGGTAGAGAGTTCTCACCGATACCACCAGTGAAGATGATACCGTCTAAAGAATCTAGCGTTGCTAGGTAAGAAGCAACGTATTTCGCTACGCGGTAAGTAAACACCTCAAACGCAAGCTTAGCGCCTTCGTGGCCCTCTTCCATTGCTTCTAAGATGCCACGAGCATCGCTCGTAAGACCAGACACGCCAAGGAAGCCAGACTCCTTGTTTAGAGAGTTAAATACTTGCTCTTGTGACCAGCCTTTCTTAAGTAGGTATTCGATGATGCCTGGGTCTAGGTCACCACAACGTGTGCCCATCATTAGGCCTGAAAGTGGTGTGAAGCCCATAGAAGTATCAACACTGTTACCATCTTTAATAGCACATACAGATGCGCCGTTACCTAGGTGAACAGAGATGAAGCTCGATTTTTCGATTGGCTTGTTAACCATCTTCGCAGCTTCACGGCTAACGAAGTAGTGGCTAGTGCCGTGGAAACCGTAGCGACGTACGCCGAAGTCTGTGTATAGCTCTTTTGCGATTGCACCAGTGAATGCACGTTGAGGCATTGTTTGGTGGAAAGCAGTATCAAATACAGCGAACTGAGGTAGAGAAGGGAAAGCTTCAATTGCAGCACGGATACCGATAGCACCTGCTGGGTTATGAAGTGGAGCTAGGTCAGATAGGCTTTCAATTTCGTTCGTTACTTCTTCAGTAATGCGAACCGTTTGAGTGAACTTCTCACCGCCGTGAACGATACGGTGACCGATAGCCACGATATCAGCCGTGAAGCCTAGGTCTTCCATCAGGCCAACCAATTTGCCAATGGCAATTTTGTGGTGGTTATCTTCACCTTGAATGGCAATTTCAGTTTTCTCGCCTTGGAATTTCCAGCTCATACGAGCATCTTCAAGACCAAAACACTCCCCTAGGCCACTTAATACTGCTTCACCAGAAACAGAATCGATTACAGCAAATTTTAGGGATGAACTACCCGAGTTAATAACCAGAACAAACGAATTAGACATTGGATATGGATCCTGTTTCAGTACGAATTGGATGAAGTGTTTACTTCAATTTTAGTTAAGTCCATTATTCAATAATTTTTGAATCTTTCAACTTTTGTTTTGAAAAAATCACTAAATGAACACAATTAAGTTGATCTTGGTCATTAAATTATTTATTTCGAGAGCGGAATTAAAAAATAGTTGAATAAGAAAATTAATGAACAGGTGACGCAAACGAGTGCTCACGTTATTTTTAACTTGATTCAGTTAATTAAAGCGACTCGAACAAATGCAGGTGATCCGCTTGAAAAACAACCACCCTTCCCTTTCGTCTGCTTATCATTACCGATAACTTTTTGCTCGATTTCTCAATTGCTCAGTGTTTGCATCAAAAAGCTCACTGAAGTTGAGAATAGTGATCTGATCTTATTTTGATTGCCTTCGAGCACAACTCTACGAATAGATGCACTGTAACGACGCTTAGATAGCCTTCACTCTTTGTTTCAGCATCTTGTAGCACGTTCTTTTGGTATAGGCTTAGAACGCGATACAGCTAAGTTTTGGCACTAACATTCGTTCTAGGCGCGATGCTTAGTTTCATGGACGAAGCATAGTTACAGGAACGAAGCTTGATTAAAGTAAGTTAGCTACGAATATCGAGCCAAACAAAGCTTAAGTTCAAATAACAGGCACAAAAAAGCCGAGCATTATGCTCGGCTTTTAAATTCAGTGTCTAGACCTAAAGCGTCTAAGCGACAGGTTGATTAACCTTCGTTGCGCTCTGGACGACGACCACGGTTACCACCGCCATTGCCGTTACCATGGCCACGTTCGCCACGGAAGTTACCACGGTGATCGCCACCACGGTTACGGTCGAAACGACGTTCGCCATCACGTCCGCCAGCAGAGTTACCATCGCGAGCACCATCACGGTTGCCACGGTATCCACCACGACCGCCTTCACGGTTACCACCTTCGCGGTTGCCACCTTCGCGGTTGCCGCCTTCACGGTTACCACGGTAGCCGCCACCATCACGACCGCCACGGTTGCCACCACGGTTGCCATCACGACCGCCGCCGCCACGACGAGGCTCACGGAAGTCATTGAAATCAACAACTACAGCGCCAGCTTCTTTTTGACGAATGCGAAGTTTGCTTAGCTTACCAGCAGTTTCAGAGTTCATTGCTTTTGGCAGTTGAACGTAAGTAGAACCTTGGTCTAGCTTGATAGCACCGATAGAACCTTTAGTTAGGCCAAGTTCGTTTGCTAGTGCGCCAACGATGTCTTTAACCTGAACGCCTTGCTCACGGCCAACTTGTAGTTGGTAAGTATCCCAATCTTGAGTATTGAAGTTGCGACCACCACCGTCACGGCCGTTGTCACGATCTTCACGACGCTCTTTGCGACGGTTCTTATCACGCTCAATAGCAGCGATCATTGGGTCTTCGCCAACGTAGAATAGTGGGCTCTTACCTTGCTGACGCTTAAGAAGCATTGCAGCTAGAGTAGCAGCATCAACTTCTAGAGACTCTTGAAGAGTAGAGATAAGACCTGCAAAGTTTTCTAGTGCTTTGCTTTCTTTCTCAGTTTCAAGTTCAGCGCCAAGCTTAGCAACACGTGCAGCAGCAACTTGGTCACGTAGAGGAAGTTGAATTTCTTCCATTTGAGACTTAGTTACGCGCTCGATTGTGCGAAGCATGCGAATTTGGTTAGTGCGAACTAGTAGGATCGCTTTACCTTTACGTCCAGCACGGCCAGTACGACCAATACGGTGGATGTAAGATTCAACATCGAATGGGATGTCGTAGTTGAATACGTGAGTGATACGTGGAACATCAAGACCACGAGCTACAACGTCAGTTGCAACTAGGATGTCGATAACACCTTGTTTGATGTGATCAACAGTACGCTCACGTAGAGACTGAGGAATATCACCGTGCAGTGCAGCAGCTTTGAAGCCACGTGCAGATAGCCAATCAGCTAGACGCTCAGTGTCTTGACGAGTACGTACGAATACGATTGACGCGTCAGTTTCTTCGGTTTCTAGAAGACGAGACATTGCTTCGTCTTTTTCTACGCCTTTAACAACCCAGAAGTTCTGCGCTACTTTATCAACTGTGTGGTTAGTACCAGCAACGTCAACTCTAGCCGGGTTACGTAGGTAACGGTCAACAATAGTCTTAACCATTGGAGGCATAGTTGCAGAGAAAAGTACACGTTGTGCAGATTCTGGAGCTTGCTCTAGGATCCAAGTAACGTCATCTACGAAGCCCATTTTCAGCATTTCATCTGCTTCATCAAGAACAAATGTGTGTGCTTCATCTAGGTGTAGACGGTCACGAGTTAGTAAGTCTTTAACACGACCTGGAGTACCAACAACAATGTGAGCACCGCGGCTTAGAGCACGCATTTGGTCAACAATTGAAGCACCACCGTAGATTTCAATAACTTTAAGACCTTTGATATCACGGCCAAGGTTTTTGATTTCCGCAGCAACTTGAATCGCTAGCTCACGAGTAGGAGCCATGATGATTGCTTGTGGTTTGTGTTGGTTCAGGTTGATTTTGTTAAGTAAAGGCAGAGAGAATGCTGCTGTTTTACCAGTACCAGTCTGTGCTTTACCTAGTGCGTCACGGCCTTCAAGAAGAAGAGGAATAGCTGCTGCTTGGATTGGAGTCGGAGAAACGAAACCCATGCTATCAAGAGCTGAAAGAATGTTATCGTTTAGGGCTAATTCATTAAATTGAATTACAGATTCGGACATTGGGATCCCACTATATATAAGTAAACAAAAGGTCCCGGGAGCTCTATCAATTCCAATACTGATCCAATCAGATACTGATTCCATTCAGAGTTACGAAGCAGTAATAAAACACTTCAAGCCATTAGGGACGTCTAAGGGAGGCGGATTATTCCCTAAATGCATAAAAAAATCCAGAAAAAATTGAAATACATCACATATTTTTCGCTTTTACATCAATACTGGTTATCATATCGTCAAAACTTGATGAATATCTCGTCACAGCACCCATCTCCTAGCAAATTGACCTAGTTAAATAAGAGGGCAATTAATTAACGCTCACTTCGCCTTTAAGTAGTAATCAAGCCTCGCAATGATTATAGTGTGCTCAATTGTCCTCGATAGATAAAAGTCAAAATGTTTCAAGATAATCCTCTACTCGCTCAGCTCAAGCAGCAAATCCAAGAAACCCTCCCTAAAAAGGAAGGTACCATCAAAGCCACTGAAAAAGGTTTTGGTTTTCTCGAAGTTGATAGCAAAACAAGCTTCTTTATCCCGCCTCCGTACATGAAGAAATGTGTGCACGGTGACAAGGTGATTGCCATCATTCGCACAGAGAAAGAGCGCGAAGTAGCAGAGCCTGAGGAATTGGTTGAACAAGGTCTTACTCGCTTTATTGCACGAGTTAAGCTTTTCAAAGGCCGATTGAACGTTGTTCCTGATCACCCGCAGCTCAAAAAACTGCAACTTAAAGCGAAAGCAATGAAGGGTCTAAACCCTGAAACGCTTAAAGAAGGTGACTGGGTTGTTGCTCATATCGTTCAACACCCATTAAAAGGTGACAATGGTTTCTTGGCTCAGATCTCTGAGAAAATCACAGACGCTGACGACAAGATTGCACCTTGGTGGGTAACGCTGGCACAAAACGATCTACCAAACAGCGAGCCTGAAGGCATCGACAACTGGCTAATCAACGATGACGCCGATCTTGAACGTGTAGACATGACGCACGTCCCTTTTGTGACTATCGATGGCGAAAGCACAAAAGATATGGATGACGCGCTTTACGCGAAGAAGAAAGAGAACGGTGATTTTGAACTGACTATCGCAATTGCTGATCCAACGGCTTACATCTCTCCAGATGATGCGATGGATAAAGTGGCACGCGAGCGCGGTTTCACTATCTACCTTCCTGGTCGCAACATCCCAATGTTGCCTCGTGATCTTGCTGACAACCTATGTTCACTGATCGAGAACGAAGTTCGTCCTGCACTTTGCTGCACAGTAACGGTATCTAAAGGTGGCGTTATCGGTGATGACATTAACTTCTTCGCTGCAAACATCAAATCTCATGCTCGTCTTGCTTACGACAACGTATCAGACTGGCTAGAAACAGGTGCATCAGAGAAATGGCAACCATCAGAAGAGATTGCTGCAATTGTTTCTGATCTTCACCAATTTGCTCAAGCACGTTCAGCATGGCGCTCAGCAAACGCTGTTGTGTTCCCAGATCGCCCTGACTACCGCTTTGAACTGAGCGAAGATAACGATGTTGTCGCTATCCACGCTGACATGCGTCGTAGCGCAAACAAGCTGGTTGAAGAATCAATGATCAGCGCGAACATCTGTGCGGGCCGAGTACTAAAAGAGAGCTTCAACCAAGGTGTGTTTAACTGCCATTCTGGTTTCAAGGCTGAGAAAATCTCCGACGTTCTTGAACTGGTAAACCCGCAAGCGGAAACGCCGTTCACTGAAGAGCAAATCATTTCTCTAGAAGGTTTTGCTACTCTACGTCGTTGGTTAGGTTCTTTAGATAACAGCTACTACGACAACCGTATTCGTAAATTCCAAGCGTATAGCGAGATCAGCAATGAGCCTGCACCGCACTACGCGATGGGATTAGATATTTACGCAACTTGGACTTCTCCAATTCGTAAATATGGCGACATGATTAACCACCGTATGCTTAAAGCACACATCTTAGGTAAAGCGCCAATTCAAACACCAGATGAAACTATCGGTGATGAACTTGCCCTGCACCGCCGTCACCACGGCATGGCTGAGCGTAATGTTGGCGATTGGTTGTATGCTCGCACTCTAGCCAATGCTCCAGCAGAAGAAACTCGTTTCCAAGCTGAGATTTTCGATATTAACCGTGCAGGTATGCGTGTACGTTTACTTGAAAATGGTGCTGCTGCATTTATCCCTGGATCTCTCATTCTTAATAATAAAGAAAGAATAGAGTGCAACGGTGATATGGGTACTGTATCTATCGATAAAGAAATGGTATACAAACTGGGAGACGTTTTAGAAGTAGTTCTCTCTGAAGTTAATCAGGAAAACCGTAACTTAGTAGCAAAACCTACTCAAGTATTTGCGGACTTGCCTAGCGAGCCTGAAACGACAAACGAAACCGAAGCTTAAAGGCTTTAACAGCTACAGCTTTCAAGGTTACGGCTTTCAAGGTCAAAGCTTTCAAGGTCAAAAGCTTCAAAGGTTCACTTCTAAAGGCGCTAATTATTAGCGCCTTTTTTGTAAATGTCTCATGCTTAAACAATACTTAAAAAAAACAATCAATAAGCAATCAATTTACAACGTCAAAGAAGCTCACTATGTCATCAATCACAGTTACTCAGTTCAGAAACTTCATTCCCAGGAGACGAGAACGTTATCCTGCCTCTAAAAACGGTATCTTTATAGTGTCGAAAGGCAGCATTTCTTTTGTGTTGCCCAATGGTACTCAAGCCTCGTTGCAAGCGGGAGATTTCACCCTTTACAATTCTGGTCAGATTAAAGACATCACGGTTAACACTGAAAATGGCGAATTCAGCGCAACCTGCTTAGATTTTGATTTGGCTATCTTTCAAAAGTTCATTAATCAGTTCAGCGATTTAGAGTCCGCTCGAATCCCAGACAAGTACATTAAGTTCAATCAAACGGATACTGAGCTCTGTCAGTTGAAAGATCTCATCATGTCACTGGCCAACTCTTCTTCTCAGAATGACTACGCACTCACTCAATTAGGCTTAAGTTTGCTGTCTTTGATGGTGGAACAGTACCCAGCTCTATTGGCTATTATTGCTCGAGCTTCAAGGTTAACCGTGACCCAAAGAGTCATTCATTACATCGAGCAAAACATTGAAAACAATATCTCTTTGGATACGCTCGCCAGTTACATGGGAATGTCACCGGCTACGCTTAAACGTCGCTTATCGGCTGAAGATCTGTCGTTCTCAAACTTATTAAAGATAAAACGTATTGCTCATGCAGCCACTCAGCTAAGAACATCGGATAAGTCGATCACTCAAATCGCGTATGAGTCAGGCTTTAAAAGTGCCGCTCACTTCAGCACGGCCTTTAAAACGTATCACGGAAAAACACCAAAAGACTTCCGATCGCTAGTGGCACAAGCACAACTGCAGAGCGTAAAGCCGCAAGTTTAAAGAAACAAAGCGATAGATTGATGTGGACGTCTTAGTTGGGAACTGGTGTAAACCAAGTGGCTTCAATATTAAGCCACTTGGGTGTGGGATGAGATGATTTGGCTTTGGGATTCAGTGGTTGAGTTTTGATACTCATTGATTCAGCTTTGCGAGCAGGCCACCAGCAAACGTGAAAACAGAGTGACTATGACCAGAAGTACGATTTAGGGTCTTTTTCTATTTCCGCCAAAATAGCATCAAGATCCTTCGATTTAGGAAGGTACGGATACGGCCCCCAATTCACAGAGTCGGTTTCGACATCCCCTTCAAGCGGCACCATCACTAACCAACAAGACAGCGACTCATCAAAAGTCACGCAGACGATCTCGTTTGTATAATCACTGTGAGATGAGTCGAGTAGATAATGCGCCTGAGAAAACAGCACACCACCCTCACACTCTTCATATAGGGATTTGCCTAGCTCGACAGGTAAACTTCGATTTCGAGATGTACAGAGCCTCTCGGCCCCAATTAAAAGACGATTCAGCTCGATATGAATGACGGACATAACACCCCTTGTAACTTCATAGAAACTTCTAAGTAGTGAATTCCTCTACTTAGCTTAGGACTCAACAAACATTTTAGCGAACAAGCGTAATCAAAATACCTGCCCTGCTCCCAGAAACGAATCTGCTTTCGGAAACCCAGAAAGCTACGACTCATCAAGCGAACAGCTATACATCGAGAGTATGGAATTTCACAAAAGTGTCATATAACCGACCTATCATATGCGACAAATGTTATTAACTAGGAGTTGTTTATGTTACGAGTCGCGCTTGCCTCTCTTTTATCCTTAGCCCTGTCTTCTCATGCTGCTTTAGCACAAGAAACCACTATTTCGGGCTCCACTTCAGTATCACGAGTGATGGATGTATTAGCTGAGGAGTACAACAAGACTCACCCTGATAACTATATTGCGGTTCAGGGCATTGGTTCTACAGCAGGTATTACCATGGTTAATAAAGGTGTCTCTGACATCGGTATGAGCTCGCGTTATTTAACCGACCGCGAACAAGACGAGAAGTTGAAGGTATTTCCAATTGCCTTTGACGGCCTAGCTGTAGTAACTAACCGCTCAAACGCTGTAAGCAACGTTACACGTGAGCAGCTGTTCGATATCTACAAAGGCAAAATCACGAACTGGAAAGCTGTGGGTGGCGCAGATCAGCCTATCGCAGTTGTCACTCGCGAAGCGTCTTCTGGCTCACGCTATAGCTTCGAAAGCTTGCTTGGTTTAACGAAGATCATTAATGACCGTCTAGTGTCTGACATCAACCCAAATAACTTGGTTGTAAACAGCAACAGCATGGTTAAAACGATTGTTAACCATAACCCACACGCGATTGGTTTTATCTCTGTTGGTTCAATCGACCGTTCGATTAAAGCAATTACATTTGAAGGCGTAGAGCCAACATCTAAGAACATTGCTAACCACAGCTATGAATTGGCTCGCCCATTCTTGTTGCTGCACAAGACAGACTCAGTTTCTGACGAGAGCAAAGACTTCATCAAGTTCGTGAAGTCAAAGCAAGGGCAAGACCTTATCGAAGAGTACGGCTACACTCGCATTAAATAAGTGAGTGAGTTTTATCTTATGAAAAAAAAGAGAGAGCAT
This sequence comes from Vibrio sp. 10N.261.55.F4, assembly GCF_041470465.1. NCBI lineage: Bacteria > Pseudomonadati > Pseudomonadota > Gammaproteobacteria > Vibrionales > Vibrionaceae > Vibrio > Vibrio sp. 10N.261.55.F4. The sequence continues at coordinate 87,569 of NZ_JBFRMM010000041.1, forward strand.
TAAGCTCTCTCTTTTTTTGAATCTATATGGTTCGTTTAGAAGTGAAGTTGAATCACTGAAACGATCACTGCGCCAGGACGACGAATACCTTCGATTTCGACGCGAATTTCGCGTTCAATCTCTAGGCCTTTCTTAATTGGCGTTACTTTTGTTAGCGTACTTTTAGCACGAACATTACTGCCCGATTTAACAGGGTATGGGAAACGTACTTGGTTAAGACCAATGTTTACGACCATCTTCGCTGTTGGGAATTGAGACTTGTCAGGGTCAACACTGTCAGTCAATCGAGGAAGCAGAGATAAAGTTAAAAAACCATGTGCGATGGTTGTTTTGAACGGAGAGTCTGTTTCCGCTTTTTCAGGCTCAGTGTGAATCCACTGCATATCTTCAGTAACAAGGCCGAACTGGTTAATACGGTCTTGACTTACATTGATCCAGTCGCCAGTATGGATGACTTCACCGATCTGTTGATTAAGCTCATCAAACACAAGTTGTGCTTCTGGCTTAAGTACGATCGGCTGTTCCACCGGCATCTCTGGTGCATCTTCATTGACAGCAGGTTTGTGGTGATCACGAACCCACGCAAAGAAATGGCTATTTTGCGTACGATTAAGAAAGTCGCCCCAGTAATCTCTAAGAGCTGGAGACATCCATTGCATAAACTCTGAGTGTTGCGAAGACATGCTATCGCCTCGGTGTTTAAATAAATCAATGACTTTCATAAGAACCTCAATGCACAAAAAATTTCAATATAACTTCGTAATTTTGAAACACTTCACACTATTGTGCAAATGTTTTCGAGCATACAACCGTTAGCTGAACCTTGTTAAAATCATATTAAACATATACTTACCAATAAAACATCATTTTATTAAAAAACCCAAATTAGAGTGTTAGCTCTATCACATGACAAACATTTGTTTATATAAAAGGCGTTTTTATTCATAAGTGGAATAAAAAAAGGCTTAGCGCAATGCTAAACCTTAGTTTTTACAAGGAATTAGTTTTCCGAGGGTTGGTCTTGTAATAGACGAATCTTACAAGACACTCAATCCCCTATTCGTCATCAAGCGGAACCAGCTTCGTATTACCACCGTGTGCTTTCTCACGCTTACGTTGCACGAATGCGTAGAAGCCAGGGATTAGGAACGTACCCGCCAGTAACACACATAACAGGCCGCCGATCAGTGAAATACCCAAAGAGTTCTGACTCACGTGACCTGCGCCCGCAGCAAAGATAAGCGGGAAGATACCTAAGATGAACGACCAAGACGTCATGTTCACAGCACGGAAACGTAAAGTACCGCCCTTCACCGCCGCATCTTCAATCGGTGCGTCTTTCTCTTCACGCTCAACCTTTGCGAATTCCACAATCAAGATTGCGTTCTTCGCGGCCAAGGCTATCAAGAGAACCAAACCTATTTGTGCATAAAGGTTCAGCGGAGTGCCCGTTAGATTCAATGCCAAGAAGGAGCCTAAGGTTGCGACAGGTACCACGAGGATAATCGCAATCGGAATTGTCCAACTCTCGTATTGAGCCACCATAAACAGGTAGATGAAGATCAGAGCCAGTGCGAAAGCAAAGATCGCTTGGTTACCTGCTAGTACTTCTTGGTAAGCCATGCCTGTCCATTCGTACTGATACCCCTGAGGCAATACTTCTGCAGCTACGCGTTCCATTGCCGCAATCGCATCACCACTTGAGTAACCTTCTGCAGGTTGACCTTGAATCACGGCACTGCGGTACATGTTGTAACGCCATGCTACATCTGGTTCAAAGATCTGGTCGTAAGTCACCAATGTGCTTAACGGGATCATCTCGCCATTAGACGAACGAACGTGGAATCGTTGTAGGTCGTCCATGCTGCTACGGTGTTCACTGTCAGCTTGCATGGTTACGCGGAAGTTCTTACCAAACATGGTGAAGTCGTTCACGTACAACGAACCAAGGTTACCTTGTAGTGTTTGGAAAATTTCCGACAACGGAATACCTAATTGCTGCGCTTTCTCACGGTCAATATCGACATAGTAGTGAGGTACGTTCGCACGGAAAGTACTGAATGTGTGTGAAATCTCAGGCTGTTTGCTCGCCTCAGCTATCACGTCATTCATCACCATAGCAAGATCAGTACGGCTTCGGCCTAGCGTATCTTCAAGTACAAACTCGAAACCAGACGCGGCCCCCATGCCCGGAACTGCTGGAGGCCCCATCGCAAACACGACAGCTTGAGGAAGTTCAGTCGCAGCACGACCATTAATACGCTGTGAGATAGCCTGAGCAGAGTGTTGACCATCCAGTGCATTACGCATGTCCCAATCGTGAAGCTTGATGAACATTGACGCACCATTCGACGCAGAAGCGCCCGTCATAAATGCGTAGCCGTTAACCAGTGTTACGCCATCAACACCCGGCTCTTGTTCAACCATTTCAAGCAGCTGCTTAGTCACTTCTTCGGTTCGAGACAAGGATGCCGCGTCAGGAAGCTGAACGTTAACCAGCAAAATGCCTTTATCTTCTTGAGGTACAAACGCCGTAGACGTTGTCTTCGCAAAATAAGTCACAGCCGCCAAAGCCACAAAGAAGAAAGTGAACAGCAGAACGCCTTTCTTAACTAAGAAGCCAGCCACTTGACCGTATTTGTTAGTAACAGACTCTAGACCACGGTTAAATGCTTGGTACCAACGCGCCGTGTTACCACCACCCTGCTTAAGAACCAGTGAACACAATGCAGGTGATAGCGTTAATGCGTTAATTGAAGAGATAACAACCGCGATACAGATAGTCAGAGCGAACTGACGGTACATGATGCCAGTAATACCAGGAAGCATTGCAACAGGGATGAATACCGCAAGTAGAACCAAGGTCGACGTAATGATCGGCCCCGTTACTTCTTTCATCGCAATAAGCGTGGCTTTACGCGATGAAATGGTTGGGTCTTTAGCCATTGTGGTATCAACGTTCTCGATAACCAAGATCGCATCATCTACTACGATACCAATCGCTAGTATCAAACCAAACAGGGTTACCGTGTTGATGGTAAAGCCTGTCATCTGCATGACCGCAAAAGTACCAATCAAAGATACAGGAATCGCAACCACCGGAATCAAAGTCGCACGCGCACTACCTAAGAACAGATACGTTACCGCGATAACCAGTAAGATCGCTTCAATTAGCGTTTTTACTACGCCTTTGATCGACTCTGCAACGAAGAGTGTAGTGTCGTAACTTGCTTCATACGCCACGCCTTCTGGGAAGTTCTTGCTTAAGTTTTCCAGCATCGCCATCACAGCTTTGCCACTTTCCAGCGCGTTAGCGTCTGATTGAAGTGACAGCGTTACGATCGACGCATCTTGACCACGGTATTTACCATTACCGTCGTAGAACTTTTTACCAAGCTCAACACGTGCAATGTCTTTTAAGTAAACCGTTGAACCGTCTTGAGTTGCACGAAGAACAACATTTTCAAACTCATCAGCTGTTTCTAATCGGCCTTTTGTTACCAAGTTGAACTGCACTTCTTGTGCGTTGTTATAAGGTGCAGCACCAATACGGCCTGCAGCAACTTGAACGTTCTGCTCTGCCAACGCGCGATTCACGTCTGAAGTGGTGATATTGAGGTTAGCCATTTTCTCAGGATCTAACCAAACACGCATCGCGTATTCACCACCACCCAACACGTTAACTTCACTGATGCCCTTCACACGAGCCAGTTGGTCTTTAATGTTTAGGTTAACGTAGTTGATCAAGAATTGATCGTCGTACTCACCGTTTGGCGAATAGAAGTTCAATACCATCAAAAGGTCTGGTGAACGCTTTTTAACGGTGACACCCACCATTCGAACTTCTTGCGGAAGCTTCGATTCGATTTGAGCAACTCGGTTCTGAACGTTGACCTGAGCCATATCTGGGTCAGTACCAACATCAAAGGTCACATTAAGGTTGTATGAACCATCGTTAGCGCTTTTAGAAGACATGTAGATCATATCTTCAACGCCGTTAACCGACGTTTCTATGGGGTCGGCTATCGCCTGTTCCACCACTTCAGCACTTGCGCCCGTGTAGAATGCCGACACACTGACCGACGGTGGACTAATTTTTGGATATTCAGCCACTGGCAAGATAGCGAGAGAAATCGCACCCGCCAGCGTTAAGATTATGGATATAACAAGGGCGAACTTAGGCCTTTGAATAAAGAAACGACTTAACATAAATAGTCCCCTTACTCAGCTTGTTCAGCAGAAGCTTGAATACGAACAGACATACCATTACGTACACGCTGTAGGCCTTGAGTGATGACTGCGTCGTTTTTCTCTAATCCAGAATGAACAATCACACCACCTTCAACCTGACGACCCATTTCGATGTTTCTGCGCTCAGCAACGGGTTCGGCTTCTCCTTCAACTAATACCATCACGAAGTCGCCTTCGAGGTCGGTTTGCACTGCACGACGAGGAATAGTCACAACATCAATAGGTTGTTTTTCACGTAGATCAACGCGAACGTGTTGGCCTGGAAGTAGTTGCTGATTCGGGTTATCAGCAATCGCACGCATCGCGATCGTACCAGTATTAAGGTTGATACGGTTGCCCAAGAAGTCAAGCTGACCTAGATGTTCGAACGCTTCACCGTTCTCAAGCATGATCTGAACTTCAACACCTGCAGAGTCGCTGCTGCCATCGCCTTCGATGCGGTCCATACCCAGCTCAATACGCTCACGCTCACTGATGCTGAACGATGCATGGATTGGGTCTAGGCTAACCAAAGTTGTCAGAACACCTGAAGACGGTGAAACTAGGTCACCTTTACTTACTTTAGTGTCACTGATTCTTCCAGAGAAAGGCGCGATAATTTTGGTGTGAGAAAGTTGGACATTCGCGGCGTTTAACTGAGCTTGGCTTGCTTCTAACTGTGCTTGAGAACCTAATAGGTTTGCCGTTAATGCATCAAATTCAGATTGAGAAATACTGCCCTTAGGAAGTAGGTTCTTACCACGATTGAAATCAAGTTCGGCTTTTTTAAGGTTGGCATTCGCTTGAGCAACAGCCGCTTTCGCGCTTGCTACTTCTGCTTCAAATGATGAAGGCTCAATTGAGTAAAGCAATTGCCCCTTCTCGACCATTTGGCCTTCTTTGAAATGGCGGCTTTGCAGGTAGCCAGAAACTTGTGCAGTAATTGCCGTGTCTTCAACGGCTTCAATACGACCGATGTACGACTTACTTTGTTGGTGAGAAACGACGCTAACATCCTGTACAGCTACGAGAGGTAAAGGCGCTTGCTTGGCATTCTGAGCATCTTGCCCACATCCAGCAAGAATAAGAGAGCTTGCAAGAGCAGTAAGGATCAACTTTTTACGCATGGTTATACCGTCACTTATTAGTATTTGAACAGCATAAAATTTACGTAACACCTCTGTTACCATTGTCCGAGGAATATCAATTATAACTGGCCAAAGTGTATCAATATGTTAATTGAAACCAAGTACTTATAAAGTGATTACAAACACGCTACAATTCCTAAGTAAATCAATCTCTCAGCTTTTGTTCTCTATGGATATTGTCTAACATAATGTATTGTCAGACAGATAAGCATTCACATTTAATTGTTAAGGAATTCTCATGATTTCAAAATGGGCTAAACGTTTCTATCAAATGGCGGAATTGGTCGGTTCTTGGAGTAAAGATCCTTCAACTCAAGTCGGCGCCGTAATCACTAAGCACAACCGCATTGTTTCTGTTGGTTTTAATGGCTACCCACATGGCGTGTCTGATAGTGCGGATACTGATGACAGAGAGATGAAGTACCTCAAGACACTTCACGCTGAAGAAAATGCGATCTTATTCGCCAAGCGTGATTTGGACAGCTGTGAAATCTGGGTGACTCACTTCCCTTGCCCAAACTGCGCAGCGAAAATCATCCAAACCGGTATTTCTGCGGTTCACTGCCCAGAGCAAAGTGAAGACTTTCTTTCTCGCTGGGGAGACAAAATCAAAGTGAGCCAAGATATGTTTGAACAAGCAGGCGTAAAAGTCGATTGGTTGCCACTGGCTGACCTAGATTAAACGAACAGATAGTTAGAACAAAAAAGCCGAGAGTCGATATTATCGCTCTCGGCTTTCTTTTGTTTGGGGCTCAGCGGACTGCAGGATTAAGCACTGACAGGAAATGCTTCAGCGTATGCTTCCATGAAATCTTTACGAATCTCTTGCTCTAGATGAACCGCCTTCTCGGTTGGACAGAAAATCATAAAATGGACTTCTTGCTCACCTGTCGAACTGCTTGTGATATGGATGTGAGGCTCAGAACCCGGAAGGTCAACACCAGCGTGCTTTTCGATCACACCGTTGTAACGGCGAGCAACATCGATAAACTCTTCGCAATGCTCTTCAATTTTCACAATAAGACCCGACAGCATAGGGTATAGGTTTACAAAGTCTTTCACCGTCACAAAAAAGTTATGATAAACATAACGCTTCATGAAGTTGAGGTTCTTAACCGGATAAGTGAAGAACATGCTATTAGGCAGCGTGGCTGTCTTGCCAGTGAAGTGATATTGCCCATGATACAAATCGATTTCTTGAATCACGGTCGCCATCAGATTGTGCTCAATCACTTCACCGCTGATTTTACCCACTTCGATCCAGTCGCCGATTCTAAATGAACGAGAACTCGCACGCTGAATAGAACCGGTGAAACACAAAATGATCTCTTTTGAAGCCACTACTATCGCAACAGCAATGGCCGTGACAGATAGCGCAAACTCGCTGATTTCGGATTTCCACAGCACAAATAACGTCACAACAATAATCGCGAATGTGCCGTTTTTGGTTCGTGACATCCAGTTACGTTGGTCTTCACTAAGGAAAGCAACATCACCTCTTATTTGAGATAAGGTGATTCGGCGAATGATTAAAATAATAGTGATAATCAACGCACTAAAAATAAACTTATGAGCGAGTAGAAAATCAATTACTTGCCACACTTTTTCCATTACTTATTCCTTAGCATTACAACGACGAGCTTTACAACGATTAGCGGAGACTTCGCTATGAAAAAGCGCTCAAAAATAGAGCGCTTTTTTACGTGCCTAAATCAGCTATTGGTAAGGCTATCATTTTATCTTGGCAGAAGTAATAAATTGGCCAAAAGTTTCACACCAAATCACAACCGTATTAAATCGATTAAGATCAGTACCTTCGGGAAGCTCAACCATAAAGCGGTCGAATGTTTTCACATCTCCGACTCTCAATAACTCGTTCTTGCTGTCATTGAAAGCGTGCTCGGTTTCAATGAACTTAGGCGAGAGATAAACCTTGTAATCAGGTCCCGGCGCCAATTCACCTTCAAAAGCGATCGCACTTTCGGATACTGAGACGATGCCTTCTCCCCAGTGCAAGAAGTCACTGTCTTGTCGATCTTTAGTGAACTCGCCCGTGTAGATAGCCTGCTCACTGATCGCTTCAACAGAACTTGAGGAAGGAGAATCAGGCTCAATCAAGATAGGCAATGCGTAAACACCTAGCCCAAAACCAACAGCACCCACGGCTAAGTGGGTGCAAAGTAAAACTAACTTTTTCATCGCGTACTCCCTTATGCTTAAAGAGAGTATTATTGAATACTCTCAAAAATACAAAGAGATATAACGCTCTGATGTTCTATTTTTGGTAATGCGTTGCTGTACGTTGTGACAGTTCAACAATCACTTTTACCGCTTGCTCCATGCCTTGAATGGTAATGAACTCATGAATACCGTGGAAGTTGTAACCGCCAGTAAAGATATTCGGACATGGTAGCCCCATGAAAGATAAGCGAGCACCGTCTGTACCACCTCGGATTGGTTTAACCATTGGCTCGACATTGCACTCAATCATCGCCTGCTTGGCCAATTCAATAATATGTTGATGCGGTTCAACCATCTCTTTCATGTTGAAGTAGCTATCGGTTAGCACCAGCTCAACACGGCCTTTCTCAAGGCGCTCATTCAGCTCATCGACTTTCTGCTGCATGAATGCTTTACGCGCTTCTACACCCTCACGTTCAAAATCACGGATGATGTATCCCAGTTCAGAGCGAGCCACACCCATTTCCGCCGATTTCAGGTGGTAGAAGCCTTCATAACCTTCTGTGCACTCTGGTGTTTCTTGCGCAGGCATCATCAATTGGAATTGCGCTGCAATGTTCATCGAGTTCACCATTTTATCTTTTGCGGTGCCCGGGTGAACGTTCACGCCATGACAGATAACATCGGCGCTCGTGGCATTGAAGTTCTCAAATTCCAACTCCCCTACTGGGCCACCATCGATGGTGTACGCCCACTCGGCGCCAAATTTTTCAACGTCAAACAGGTTCGCACCGCGACCAATCTCTTCATCCGGCGTGAAACCAATGCAGATGTCGCCGTGTTTGATGTCTGGATTCGCTTTCAGGTAAGCAATTGCACTGATGATTTCAGCGATGCCCGCTTTGTTGTCGGCACCAAGCAGAGTTGTGCCGTCAGTCGTAATCAGGTCGTGACCATGTAAAGAATCAAGATCTGGATACTGGCTTGGGTTCAAACTCTCGCCACTTTCCCCTAATTCAATCGTTCCACCTCGGTAATCTTTAATCACTTGTGGTTTCACGTTGGCGCCTGATGCGTCAGGAGCGGTATCCATGTGCGCCACAAAGCCAATCGCAGGCACATCGTAATCGACATTCGACGGCAGTTTCGCCATCAAGTATCCATTGTCATCTAAAGACACATCAACTAAGTCTAATGCCACCAATTCTAACTTTAAGGCTTCAGCAAAGGTAATTTGACCCGGTGAACTTGGGCATTGCTGATTAGAAGGATCGGATTTGGTATCAAAAGTAACGTAATTCAGAAAACGTTCTACAAGCTTTTCCATAATTCATCTCACCATGGATTAAGTAATTGATTTACTGACTTAATTATTATGTCGATAAGTGATACATCGTTAAATAAATACGAGCACAGAGTCAGTAGCGAGGGTTTTCATCTTACGCCCCTGACCATGTATGTAATTGCTCTAAATCATTATTGTGCGAAATTAGATGCGCTTCCTATACTTGAAAACAGAGGGTTTCGTCAGTTCAACATTGCATACGGATGATAAGAGATCGCTTTGTACGCATTCTACGCCCTCCGCTCTCAGCCTAACAAAAGTACAAAGTGGATGATGATCACAATTTATCCTTGATGCAGAATCTGTCATACGTTACACGGAGACACAGTTATGACGATTAATAAATATTTCATTTTCTCTCCTCAAGCCTCTGAGGAAACGCTTCGACCAGTATTAACTGAGAAAGAAGTTCAAAGGCAGGAAGCTCTAAGACAGGCGCAGATCCAGGGTGGATTAGACACAAACGCGACCTCGTAACTCAATGAATACCTAGCACTATTAAGACCCCTATAAAAAAGCTCTACGCTCTATCCGGTAGAGCTTTTTTTTATTTTTGATCTGTTCTCCTCTCCCCCACTCCCAAACAAGCTGAACATTAAACCTTCGCTCATTGCTTGTTGTTCTTCACTTCTCGATCACCAATTGGCTCATAGTTTCTCGCGAATGTATTTTCACGCATTGCACACACTAGCTTGCAGCGCTGAGAAATGACTCACTAAACTCCCCGATGCCATACCTTGTCGTGTCATTTTGTGCTAATAATTCATATTCGTTTTCATTCCTCACTCGCCCTCTTTTCAAAACTATAATGCGAGTACCAGAGAACCTAACCACAGGAACCCCGAATTCAATGGAATATTCAAAGCTAGGAAGTAGTCAAATTCCCGTTTCCCGTATCTGTCTTGGCAGCATGACTTGGGGGCTACAAAATACGCAGCAGCAAGCCGACCAACAGATCGAATACGCATTAAGCCAAGGTATTAACTTTATCGATACTGCAGAGATGTACGCGGTTCCACCTTCTCCAGATACCTACGGAAAAACAGAAGCGATCATTGGTAACTGGTTATCGCGTAACCCACAGCGTCGACAAGAGTTGATCATTGCGAGCAAAATTGCCGGGCCAGGGCTTCCTTGGGTTCGAGATGGCGGCCCGATAACGGGTGAAGCGGTGATCGCAGCCGTTGACGCATCATTAAAACGCCTACAAACAGACTATATCGACCTTTACCAACTTCATTGGCCAAATCGTACAACGCCTCACTTTGGTAAGCATTTCCCGAATCACATTCGATTCAGTGATATTGACCGAAAGCAGCATGAAGCTGAGATGTTGGAAATCCTACAAGCACTGGCAAGCTGCATTAAGGCGGGGAAAATTCGCCATGTCGGGCTTTCAGATGATTCTACTTGGGGCATTAACACATACCTCAAGCTGAGCGAGAAACACGATTTGCCACGTATGGTTTCGATTCAGAATGAATTTAGCTTGCTGCACGCAAAAGACTGGCCATATCTGATTGAGAACTGTGTGCATGAAGATGTAGCTTACCTGCCATGGTCACCTTTAGCTGCAGGCATGTTGAGTGGAAAGTACATTGATGGCGCAAGACCGGAAGGCAGCCGTTGGACTTACATGCAACGTAAAGGCATTTTCCGTGACACTGAATCTGCCAACGAAGCGGTTAAAGGCTATGTTGAAGTAGCAAACGCTCATGGATTTACTCCGAGCCAACTGGCATTGGCATGGTGTAATCAAGTTGATGGGGTGACGTCCACCATCATCGGTGCAACGACCATGGAGCAATTAAAAGAGAACGTAGCCGCTTTTAGTAAACCGCTATCAGAAGAGATCCTGACTGATATCAACACAGTATTTAAACGCTATCCTGCTCCGTATTAGGCTGTCAGTTCAGCTTAACTTAGGTGAGTAAATCCCATAAGAGCGCGCTATTTAGTGCGCTTTTCTTTTTTAAGTGAGTTGCTTTTGCTTTTTATGTAGATCGCATTGAGTCATCACGCTTTTGGTTCGCTAACCTTTGCTCTATAATGCGCGGGCTTATATCTAGGATAAAAACATGATTTCAAAAAACCAATTAAAACTCCTTCGTGCTTTGGGCCAAAAGAAACAACGTAAAGCCCACGGCCTGTTTCTAGTTCAAGGTGAAAAGAACGTTCTTGAGCTGTTCAATAGTGACTTAGTCGTGAAGAACGTCTTTGCTACCGCTGATTTCTTATCTGAAAATCACGCATCACTGATTGAGTTTGATTGTGTTGAAGCCTCACTGGATGACCTAACCAAAGCGAGCACTTTGGTAAGTAACAATGCAGCGATTGCGGTTGTTGAGATCCCAACGTTTGAACTACCAGAAGCGACAGGACTGATGATTGCACTTGATGGCGTTTCAGACCCTGGCAACCTAGGTACGATTATTCGCGTAGCAGACTGGTATGGCATCAAGCATATCGTTGCGAGCAGTGATTGCGCAGACCCATACAACCCTAAAACTATCAGCGCGACTATGGGCAGCTTTGGCCGAGTACACGTAAGTCAAACTGACTTACCAGCTTACTTAGAGCAAGCGAATCTACCGGTTTACGGTGCATTTTTGGAAGGCGAAAGTGTTCATAAGACTGACTTCACTGCAAATGGCATTTTGCTGATGGGCAGCGAGTCTCACGGTATTCGTGAACACGCCGCTAAATACGTGACAGATAAGATTACGATTCCAGCATTCGGTGGCGCAGAGTCTTTGAACGTTGCAATGGCGACTGGCATCATTCTCGACAACATGCGTCGTCAGCACAGCTAGGTCTCATAAGCTAACGATCCAGTCGACAATGTTCAAATATTAAAAAAGGCGTATTGATTAAATCAGTACGCCTTTTTATCTAAGTTCTTTTCAACAATTACTTTTCTAGCATTGCCAACTTATCAGCGACACCATTCCACTTCTCAGCGTCATCCATTGGTGCTTTTACTTCCGTTTGTACCGGCCAGATTTCGGCAAGCTCTGCGTTCACTTCGATAAAGATTTTTTGATCTTCTGGTAGCTCATCTTCTTGGAAGATCGCTTGAGCATCACATTCAGGTACACATAAACCACAATCAATACATTCGATTGGGTTGATTACCATGAAATTTGGGCCTTCATGGAACGCATCTGCGGGGCACACTGCCACACAGTCTGTGTATTTACATTGAATACAATTATCGCCTACGACAAATGCCATGATGCTCTGCTCTATAAGTTAGTCAAAATTGAAGAATGGGGATAATACTCATCCCAAAGCAAAATTCAACATCATACGGCTCTAATATCGTGTCTATTTGCTCCATGTTTCCAAATTAGTATGACAGATAAATCAATTTCTCGTAAAATGCGCGCCATTGTGAGCTTATCGCTTCTTTGAACATCAGCGTTTCCATCAAACTCTGTATTAAGAAACGATCTAGCTAAGACACCTATAAAAACGAGACATCGAAATGATACGTTTAACCGAAATTAAACTCCCACTAGACCATGAAGAGTCTGCTATTCAAGACGCTATTGAAGCGAAACTTGGTATTAACTCTGATCAGGTACTCTCTTTTAATATCTTTAAACGTGGCTACGATGCTCGTAAGAAATCAAAGATCTTACTTATCTACACGCTTGACGTTCTCGTTGAAAACGAAGCTGAGTTGTTAGAACAATTCATTAGCGACCCGCACGTAAAAGTGACTCCTGATATGGAGTACAAGTTTGTTGCTAAAGCGGTTGAGAACCAAACTGAGCGCCCTGTGGTTATCGGTTTTGGCCCATGTGGTCTATTCGCTGGCCTAGTGCTTGCTCAAATGGGTTTCAACCCAATCATCGTTGAGCGTGGTAAAGAAGTTCGTGAGCGTACGAAAGATACCTTTGGTTTCTGGCGTAAGCGTACGCTGAACACAGAATCAAACGTACAGTTTGGTGAAGGCGGCGCAGGTACTTTCTCTGACGGTAAGCTGTACAGCCAAGTTAAAGATCCAAAGCACTACGGCCGTAAAGTAATTGAAGAGTTCGTTGCTGCGGGTGCACCAGAAGAAATTCTATACGTAAGTAAGCCGCACATCGGTACCTTTAAACTGGTTACCATGATCGAAAAGATGCGCGCTTCTATCATTGAACTTGGTGGCGAAATCCGTTTCAGCACTCGTGTTGACGACGTTCATATGGAAGATGGTCAAATCACTGGCCTAACGCTTTCTAACGGTGAAGAGATCAAATCTCGTCACGTGGTATTGGCTGTTGGCCACAGTGCTCGTGACACGTTTGAAATGCTGTACGATCGTGGCGTTTACATGGAAGCGAAGCCTTTCTCTGTTGGTTTCCGTATCGAACACAAGCAATCGATGATCGATGAAGCTCGTTTCGGTAAGAACGCAGGCAACCCAATCCTAGGTGCTGCGGACTACAAACTCGTTCACCACTGTAAGAATGGCCGCACTGTATACAGCTTCTGTATGTGCCCAGGTGGTACTGTGGTTGCTGCAACGTCTGAAGAAGGCCGCGTAGTAACGAACGGCATGAGCCAATACTCTCGTGCAGAACGTAACGCAAACAGCGCGATCGTTGTAGGTATCGACCCAGAGCGTGATTACCCAGGTGACGCACTGGCTGGTATCCGTTTACAACGTGAACTAGAAAGCGGCGCTTATGTTCTTGGTGGTGAAAACTACGATGCACCAGCTCAAAAAATCGGTGACTTCTTGAAAGGTCGCGATCCAAGTGCAATCGGTGAAGTACAACCGTCATTCACGCCGGGTATCCACCTGACTGATATTTCAAAAGCGCTGCCTGATTTTGCTATCGAAGCGATTCGTGAAGCAATCCCAGCGTTCGAGAAGAAGATCAAAGGTTTCTCTACGCCAGACGGCCTACTTACCGGTGTTGAGACACGTACGTCTTCTCCTGTATGCATCAAACGTGGCAAAGACTTCCAAAGCATCAACCTTAAGGGCTTCTTCCCGGCTGGTGAAGGTGCAGGCTACGCAGGCGGTATCCTGTCTGCTGGTATCGACGGCATTAAGGCCGCAGAAGCGCTAGCACTATCAATGGTAGAGCAGAACCAAGCTGAGAAGATTGAGATCGCTTAAGCGCTTTCGATAAAGCAAAGCTAGATCGCGATCAACCAAAACTAAAAATCCAGTGCCTTGTCGACACTGGATTTTTTTATGTGCATGTGACTAGCGGTGAGCAAGCAACATGGTAGAATGCCGCCATTAATCTTATCCTTGTATAAGATTGTTAAACCTTTCCATCGCTATTTAGCCAAATCATACCGAGAAACTTATGCCATTTTCCAAGCTTGGATTAAGCTCACCTATTGTTAAAGCCGTTGCAAAACAAGGCTATGAAAAGCCAACCTCTATTCAAGAAAAAGCAATTCCGATTGTTCTTTCTGGTAAGAACCTTATTGCTGCAGCACAAACAGGTACAGGTAAAACTGCGAGCTTTGTTCTCCCTATCTTAGAAATGCTAAGCAAAGGTGAAACGCAGCGTAAAAAACGTATCCGCGCAGTTATCCTGACACCAACGCGTGAGCTGGCAGTTCAGGTTGAACAGAACATCACTAAGTACGCGAAGTTCCTAAACCTAACATCACTAGCGATGTACGGTGGCGTGTCTTACCAACACCAGAAAGATCGTCTTATTGAAGGCGTGGATATTCTTGTGGCAACACCAGGTCGTTTGATCGACATGTACGGACAACGTGCCGTTCACTTTGATGAAGTGGAAGTACTGGTTCTAGATGAAGCTGACCGCATGCTAGACATGGGTTTCATTGAAGACATCAACAAGATCATCGCGCGTCTACCACAAGACATCCAAAACCTGCTGTTCTCGGCAACGCTTTCAACGCCAGTGCGTGCACTAGCGAAAAGTGCAATCAGTGAAGCGGAAGAGATTTCGATTGCCAAGACTGATGCGTCTAAAGCGAACATTGAGCAATGGTTGGTAACGGTAGATAAAGACCGTAAGTCAGCACTATTGAGCCACATGATTACCGAAGGTAACTGGGACCAAGCGCTTATCTTTATCGAAACCAAGCACGGCGCGGCTAAGTTGGTTGCTCAACTTGAGAAACGTGGTATTCAAGCGGAAGCTTTCCACAGTGGACGTAGCCAAGCGATTCGTGAAAAAATCTTGGCTGACTTTAAGAAAGGTCGCCTAAAATACTTAGTCGCGACGGGTGTTGCTGCTCGTGGTATCGATATCGACAACCTAAGCCGCGTAGTGAACTACGACATGCCATTCCCAGCAGATGATTATGTTCACCGTATTGGTCGTACAGGCCGTGCTGATGCATCTGGCGAAGCGATCTCTTTCCTATCAAAAGATAACTTCAAAAACCTGTGCATTATTGAAAAGCGTCTTGGTCACTTGATTGAACGTCGCGTTGTTGAAGGTTTCGAACCACGCAAAGAAGTACCCATTTCAGTATTGAACTTCGTTCCTAAGAAGAAAAGAGAACAGCAACAAGACTAAGTAATTTCAGCGACAGAAAATGCAAAGTTGCATTAACCAAAAGAAAAGTCGCGTTAGCCAAAATGAAAATAAAACGAAGCCCTATGTGGCTTCGTTTTGTTCTTTGAAATACATATAACGTTGAGGCAATAAGATGATCACTCCTATCGCAACGAGATTAACCCGCGGCCAAGACCTAAAGCTAGAGATCCAGAGGCTAGTGACAGCGCACAATATCTCCGCGGGCTCTATTGCGTCTTGTGTCGGATGTGTTTCTCAACTCAATATTCGCTTAGCTAATGCCAACAACACCAAGCTAGTTCAAGCTCCGTTCGAAATAGTCTCGGTGATGGCAACGCTAACCCCAAACCACCAGCATATTCATATCTCCGTTGCTGATGAGAATGGCAATGTAATTGGTGGGCATTTGCTTGAAGGGACGATTATCGCGACCACGGCTGAATTGATTGTTCACCGCTACGATACCTTGACCTTCAACAGAGAGCATGACGATTCGACGGGTTACACTGAACTTACTATCAGCAATAGCAAATAACTGATTTACCCATAGCAACACCAAACGCCCCATACAAAGCGATACTACCAAACAGCAATTAGGAAACACGATGGCTCCAAACTCCGCAGATTCCGTTATCGTTCTCGATTTCGAGACCACAGGCTTATCACCAAATATGGGCGACCGAGCGATTGAGATCGGTGCGGTTAAACTCGTTAACGGCGAAGTCGTCGACACCTTCCAGCAGCTCATGAACCCGGGATTTCGTGTGAGTGGATTCATTGAAGGTTATACCGGAATCAGTAACCGTATGTTAAGCACAGCGGCCAGTTGTAGTGAAGTGATGGATGAGTTTGCAGACTTCATTCAAGACAGCCAACTTGTCGCTCACAATGCCTCATTTGATAAGCGCTTTCTTGATGCGGAATTAGATAATATTGGTCGCGATTACAATGGACAGTTCGCTTGCTCAATGTTGATAGCTCGTCGTCTAATCCAAGACGCACCAACTCATAAGCTAGGCGACCTTGTGCGTTTCAAAAATATCGACAACGACGGTACTTTCCACAGAGCGTTAGCCGATTCAGAAATGACAGCAAGGTTGTGGTTATTAATGATCGATGAGCTGCAGAGTGACCACGGTATTCAACAGCCGAGCTTCCAATTGATGCAGAAAATATCGAAGACAGCCAAAGGTTCGATTCCAAAACTACTGATGAGCAACAGGGGTTAGGTTCCGAAATTCACCTTAAAGTGGGATGAAAGGCTAGCTCGACAATAACCGCTAGCCTTTAAAAGGGACGCTCTACTCTTGCAATGACTTCAACGTTCCTTTGAGGCTTTCTAATTCATTCATAAAATACGCCCACTGCTTGTTACTGCTGGTCGCGGCGATATCTACTAAAAACTTGGCTGATGTTTCCATATGTTGGTTGAGTTGTGACTCAAGTTCATCAGGATAATAAGCTTCATTGTTTAAAAGCAACTTCATGATAATCGGCTGAGCAATATGCAGATCGCTCTTCTTTGCCATCAGCGTCGTTAGCTCTTGATAGGTGTTGTTTTGATATTGTCGCCAACTGCTATTGGTATTTACCCACTCTTTAGACCAAGCCAAAATAATCTGTTTTTGTTCTTTCGATACTGAACCTAACCACCGTTCTGCACGCTCTTCTATTCTGCTTCGGTATCGCTCTCTCGAATCGGCATCGTTCAACGACAACCTTTCTTCATAATAGTCTTGCTGCTTTTCACGAAAGTTCTTTAAAAACTCCCTGTCTTGCTTAGGGCTAAGCTGCATACTCAAGGCGTAAATATCTGGAGCGAACTTATTGACGATTGTGCGAATATGCTCTTTCGTTTGTTCACTTTGGCCCACAATAAAAGCGGGATTCATATCCGACCGATCTACGTTTTGAATCGCTTCTAATTGCGAGATGTACAGAGGTAGCTGAGTTTCTTTATGCCATTTTTGTAATATATCTAATCGCTCTTCAAGCTCTGATTCTTGGCTATTTGAGAGGGAAACAAAATCTTCTATATAGCTAACGACAAACCAACCTATATTGTTATAGGCGAACTTGGTCCCGCACCCAGTAAATAGAAAACAGATCACTAAAACTAACCACCGGCACTTTCTCATTCTACCCTCTCACGAAATTCAACAAAGCCACAAACCGATTAACTCATCCCTTTAAGGTTAGCCCAGTTTTTATAACGCTAATTCTAGCTCTTATAAAAGTAGTCTTAATAAACAGTGGTCGTAAAAACTTTGAGATAAATTGAGACCCAAACTTGCTAATCTAGCTATTTAGGCAAATGATTAAACTAAAAATAATTAATGGCAGTGATGTAACTTGATTTTATTACTCATTTGACGTGATACGAGCCCTATAAATGAGTTGGGTTGACGTATTTAAAATGATTGATATTTGGGAGGGAAGCTATGGCCGCTATTCCTGATCATCCAAGCGATTTAGAATATGAGCTTTGTTATTTTGATGATGGTTCAATAACCACAATCACGATATTGGTTCACAATCGACAGGAAGCGATGACTTGGTATCTTAGCGAAGGAAAACATATCAACGATCTTTATTCGATAAGACCCGATGAATAATGCTTTGGTATAGAGGACTAGGTCGATAAACCTAAGATAAGAAACTTAAGTGGCATTTTGTGGAACACCCTTTACTGCAATGCCATTAATTAGCAATGTCGTTAATTAGACATATCGCAGCAAAGGGATTCAGTCTCGAATTACTTCAGGATTCGGGCGCGGAATTGACGACCCTTCATTTTACCTGATTCGATTTTGTTCAGTGCTTTTTTAGCCACAGATCTTTCTACCGCTACGTAAGCACGCATTGCAAACAGATTGATCTTACCTACTGATTTACCATCAATGCCGCCTTGGCCCGTCAGTGCGCCAAGAATATCACCAGCACGAAGCTTAGCTTTCTTACCGCCATCAATTTGGATGGTAACCATGTTTGAGTAGTACGGCTTAGCAATTGGTTTTGCTGGCAGTTCAGATGGCTCGATTGGCATGTCCATGTACTCATCAATTTGAGCAACACGGTACATCTCTTTTTCACTAAAAAAGCTGATCGCTACGCCTTTGCTTCCTGCACGGCCAGTACGACCAATACGGTGTACGTGAACTTCAGGGTCGCGAGACAATTCAAAGTTGAACACAGCATCTAGGTTATCAACATCAAGACCGCGAGCCGCAACGTCTGTCGCCACTAGAATCGAGATGGTTTTGTTTGAGAACTGAACCAAAGCTTGGTCACGTTCACGCTGTTCCATGTCACCATGAAGTTCGATAACACTGAAACCGCGGTGGCTTAGCTCATCGTTTACGTTCTGCACTTCTTTCTTAGTGTTACAGAACACAACCGCAGACTCTGGTTGGTGATGCAACAACAGCAGCTCTAGAGCGTCATCACGAGCTTCAGAACCTTCTAACTTGTAGAAGTGTTGTTGGATGCTTGAGTGATCGTGTGTTGATTCAACCTTCACCATTTCTGGATTGCGCATAATGCGGTCTGCAACAGATTTGATCTGTTTAGGGAAAGTCGCACTGAATAGCAGAGTTTGGCGTTCTTTTGGCGCCGCTTCAATCACAGCATCCAAAGCGTCTTGGAAACCCATCTCTAGCATGCGATCCGCTTCATCTAACACAAGTGTGTTCAGCTCAGACAGGTCAATGCGGCCTTTCTCTAGGTGATCAAGAATACGACCAGGTGTGCCTACAAGAATGTGTGCGCCATGCTCTAGTGAACCAATCTGTGGGCCCATTGGCATACCGCCACATAGTGTCAGCACTTTAATGTTGTGAATACCACGAGCAAGAGTACGAATCTCTTTTGCTACTTGGTCTGCAAGCTCACGAGTCGGACATAACACTAAAGACTGAACACGGAAACGCTTAACGCGTAGGTTCTGCAGCACGCCTAAACCGAAAGCAGCTGTTTTACCTGAACCCGTTTTACCCTGACCGATAACGTCCTTGCCATTTAGGATAGTAGGAAGACTTAACGCTTGGATCGGCGTCATTTCAGTATAACCAAGAGAATCTAACGTATTTAGAAGCTCTGGTTTAAGGGCGATTGAAGAGAATTTTGAAGTGCTCAATGGAAATATCCAACTGGTGAAAAACAGAGTGCATTATGAGTGTTTTTGAAAATTATTCCACCTTAATCACAGTTTTGGAGAAACATGTTAGGCGAACACAAAAAAGCCAGCTTACTTAGCTGGCTTTGACTTCTATACGAATTGCTTTCTATGGCACACCGTGACCTTTAGATGCCACCCATACGCGATACCACTGTTCGCGCGTCAGCTCGATTTTCAGTGCATCAACGGCCGTCTTCACACGC
Organism: Vibrio sp. 10N.261.55.F4; assembly: GCF_041470465.1. Taxonomy (NCBI): domain Bacteria; kingdom Pseudomonadati; phylum Pseudomonadota; class Gammaproteobacteria; order Vibrionales; family Vibrionaceae; genus Vibrio; species Vibrio sp. 10N.261.55.F4. Next base: position 107,365 of record NZ_JBFRMM010000041.1, read on the forward strand.
TCAATCTTACCAGAACCAATAATTGCAATTGGACTAGATGGTAAACGACGAACCCAAGCGTAAATCACTTGATCAATGCTGTCTGCACCCACTTCTTGACGAATCGCCTCTAGCTCATCACGAACGCGAACCGCTTGCGCTGAATCACCACTGAAGATGCTACCACCACCGAGACAAGACCACGCCATCGGGCGAATGCGGTTCATCTGCAGTTGATCTAGCGTGCCATCATGAGCCACTTCGAAGTTCAATGGGTTGATTTCAACTTGGTTGGTCACTAACGGCTTACCGAGTCGAGATTGAAGCAGTTCGAACTGACGCGGTGAAAAGTTAGAAACACCGAAGTGCTTAACTTTACCTACTTTGTGTAGCTCTGCGAACGCTTCTGCTACTTCATCCGCATCCATTAACACGTCTGGGCGGTGAATCAACAATACATCGATATCGTTAACACCTAAGCGCTCTAATGAGTTATTTACTGATTGGTAAATATGCTGCGCGCTGGTGTCATAGTGATTGATCTTACGATCTGGAGTGTGGTCACCACATAGGTTGATATCGCACTTGGTGACGATTTGAATATCATCACGAAGGCTTGGTTCAAGCGCTAACGCCTCACCAAACAACTTTTCACATTGGTAGTTACCGTAAATATCCGCGTGATCAACAGTTGTGATGCCAAAATCAATATGTTGCTTCAGGAAAGTCAGGCGTTGTTGCGGGGTCATGCCCCACTCTGCTGTACGCCAGTATCCTTGCACCAGCTCAGAAAGTTCTGGGCCTTGTGGCGCTATCGTTACTCTTGCAACCATGGGTTGTCTCCTTTATCAATACTGAACGTATCCTAAGCTCGTTTTACCGAAGGCTCAACGTATAACAAATGGCAAAGCTAAACGCTTATTAAAAATGTGAGAGCCGCAGAAAAACGAACACTTAAATGAATTATAACTTGCTGTCTGCCCGCGAGCCGTTCTCCTGAAAGGCTTGTTTAGCCTAATAAATAACGAAACTATCTATAAATTTGAGCAATTAAAAACGATTAAGTTCAACCGTTAAGTTGTCACCATCACTCTGTAACTGAATCCAAGGAGAAGTAGAGCTAGAAGAAGATAAGCTAGGCACATTCCACACACTCAGTTGCTCTGCTGAACCGTGAGGCGCGTTGATAAATTCGACCAGCTGTTTATCCACCTTATCGAAACCAACACCTTCATTTCGAGCTTGTTCGAGTTGAGCTGTAACATCGAATTCATCTTCACCAATACGAATTGAACTGAGAGCAAAGCCATCTTGGCGAAGGTATGCCTGAAGCTTTGTGTAACTTAGGTCCGAATATGGCAGGTTTAAGCGAACCGTTTCGACACTTGAGTCCCCCAACTCCAGTTCAACATACACATCCAGGTCGTAATATTGGGTTAAGTCACTGCACAACAAAGTACCTTCGATCTCACCACAATCCATCAACTCGATATCATTAATATAGTTTTGAGAATTCGGCAGACTTGGGCTGCTGTTAAATACTGTTCTTAACCACCAGCTTTCGGTTGCTTGCGCTGAAAATGAAATAGCATTGAGGGACAGCATTAGAGGCAAGATTAGAACTTGAAAGATTTTCATCGACTGGGCTTATTTAGCGCTATATGAAGTGTCCATTATACGTGACCAAACGACAAACAACTGCTCGAGTCGCAAATTTTAGGCGAAAAAAAACGGGCATACATGCCCGCTAGATAATTTCATCACCGAATAACGTAATCCGTCACGTTGAGAACCATTACGAAAGAGAGAATATCACTCTCCCACAACGGTTACAACATGGCATACCCATTACTTGTAGCCACCTTCAATAGCGGGCTCTTCAAGCGACAATCTGACTTTGTTACGTTGAATAGCTTCTGGCGGCAAGCTGATGAAGCCGTATTGGTTCAAAACGACTTGATGATCTTGTGACAAGGTAAGCCCAACAAAGAACTCCTCTTGTTCCGTAAAGCCTTTGCGATGCGCTGGAATATTCAAGTACATGTAATAAACCGTTGCTAACGGGTAACGACCAGAGAGGATCGTTTCTTTGTTTAGGTCGTAGTTCACACCTAGGTTATCAACCACGCTCAACCATTTCACATCAGAGATCTGATCTGAGTAAACGGTGTAACCAATGGCGGCATCTTCGTCTTCAATCTTATTAATCAGATCAGGTAAATCCGCTAAGAACTGAGTATGGGCATATTCTCCTTCTGTTCCACATTCGACCCAACTTGAAAAGGTAGTATGGCCTTTCAGGTTGTGATCAATGGCAAAGGGCAACATATGAGTATCTAGGCTTTCACCGTTACGAATATCACTACTTGCTGACCATTTTGGATGTTTAGGATCGTTAGAACAACCAAACACATCAATTAATTCAGCGACGGTGATTGATGTCGCAGGGTTATTTTCATTGGCTAGAATCGCAATCACGTCAGCGGTAAACATCAGCTCTGTTGGCCTATAACCGTAACGCATATCAAACCTAGCCATCTCTTTGTCAGTCCACTTTTTGGAAGTGATACCAACACGCGAGCGCTGCATGATCATCTGTTCTGGGACGCTGTCACTCAACAAGATTTCTAAGTCGATCTCTTGGCTCTTAAGCAGATCTTCTACAAGCCCCTGCATATTCGGCTCAATCGCGACCAAACCAATGTCACTGGCATCATTCGCGAACGTCGATGCAGAGAACAACATAGGTACAGCAGCAAGCAGTAAGCCCGATTTATTCGATAGACGTTTCATTACTGGCCTCCTACTGGATCAATCGACGTTTTAGACTCAACATCGCTATTACTATCGAGCTGCATTTCTGAAGTGAAGATGTTCCAAGATGGATTCACTTCCATGCTTTCTGTCTTAATCACCGCAATCGTTCTGCGCTTACGCTTGTGAAGGTGCTGAGTTAAGCTGGTTATCTGAGTAAACTCTTGTTCGAAGATACGCTCACCATTGATGCCTCTATCAATCAATGCGTCTCGAATCACGCCAGTTCTTTTCTTGGCCAATGCTTTGTTATAAACGTTTGTACCTTCAGCACTGGTATCTCCGACCAAGGTAACCGAAGCATCAGGCTGCTCTCCTAGTAAACGCACCAACTCATTTAATACAGCGGTATGATCAGGTTTAAGGTCATACTTATCAAAATCAAATGCCACACTTAATACTTCAACATCTTCGACAATTTTCCAATTAGCACACCCTTTAATGTCTACCGTTACACCTTCTGGCGTATCGGCACATAGATCTCGCTGGTTAATCACACCATCTCGGTCATTATCCGCTAAGTCATCAATTTGGTGGCGTGTCATTGTCGTATCAGGCGTTTCTGCACATCCCATTAGCAAGATAGAGCTAAGTAGCGCTAGTTTAAAATATCTCATTACTTATTCTCCCCTTGCCACTCTTCTGGATGTTCAATCCTCAACGCATACGTCAACATACCCATCGCATTTAACACTCGATAAGCCGCTAACGTTTGATCATATTCAGTGCTGATGAAGTTTCTTCGAGCCAAAAACACTTCTACTTTTGCATCCAGTACATCAAGAAGGCTTCGTCTGCCAACATTGAATTGCTGGATATAGCCAAGCTCTGCAATTTTCGCTGCATCAACATTCTGTTGAAGTAAGGATTTTTGCTGCTCAAGCATTTTGTAAGCGTTCCAAGCCAGTTGTGTACCTTCTCGAACCTCACGCTCTGTTCGTAATCGGATCGCCCTTGCCTCTTCCACTCGCCAAGCTGACGATTCAACCCTGGAGTCGGTAGAGAAGCCATTAAACAGGTCATAATCCATCGTCAACATGATACGTGCATCTTCATCGACACCGCCTGGCGGGTTAGATACGTTGTCATTCTTATTGGCATGAAGCTCAAGTTTTAGCTCTGGGTAGTAATCCCCCTTCTCACGGCGCATTTCTTTACGAGCGGCATCAATATCAAGCAAAGAAGCTTGGATTTCAGGGTGATTCTCGACAGCCTGTTCAAGCGCGACCTGTGCTGAACTTGGTAACAAAGCATAATCAAAACGTGGATAAACCAAGTTCACAGCAGGCTTGCCGACTAAACGTAGGTACTGAGTTTGTAAATCAAACAGGTTGTTTTGAGCAGCGATTAGTGAAGATTGCGCCGTCGCAACACGGGCGGAGATTTGAGCCAGATCCGAGTTGCTACTCAAGCCTTTGCTCTTTTTATCTTGGATATCTTGATAGATCTCTTGGTGCTCTTTTACATTACGCTTAGACAATTCAAGTAGCGTCTCTGCTTTTAGGATATCGAGGTAATTTCTCACCACATCTAACGATACGTTTTCAGCTCGCGAAATCAGAGTTAGACGCTCAGCTTCTGCTTCGAACGTCAGTCGATCGACATTCGATGTGGTTTTAAAACCATCAAATAGTAACTGGGATACTTTAACGCCAATTTCCGTTCTCGTTAGGCCTCGATCATCGGTATCAAGTTTGCTACCACTGTTGTAGCGCGTTTCTTCATAACCTGCTGCCGCGTACAAGTTCACTTGCGGCATATACAAACCACTCGCCGCGTCTCCGTCTCTGACCACCGATTGGTATCGGGAGTATTGCGCCAATATCTCTGGGCTATAGTCGATGGCAAAGGCCACGGACTCTTCTAATGAAGCTGCTTGAGACAGCCCACTCATTAGCAAGCAAGAAGAGAGTAAGAATTTTGAATGCATTACACTTCCTTTTATATTTATGCTTTAACCCACTTCATCGTTCACGAAGTGAGTTTTCCTTAGCTCGTAAAATAGGTTTTAACCAATAACTCAATACTGTTTTCTCTCCGGTTAATATATCGACCGCGACTTGCATCCCTGGGATAATGCTAAAGGCAGAGTTTTGTTGCTGGTCTTCGTTTAACTGAATATGGGCACGATAATAGGCGTTTCCGTCTTCCGTTTGTAAGGCGTCGGCACTCACGTAAATCACCTCGCCTTTAAGTCCGCCATAAATGACGAAATCGTAGGCCGTGAATTTGACTGTTGCACCTAACCCGTTATGAACAAACGCAATATCTTGCGGAGAGATTCTCGCTTCAACAATCAGGTCACTGTTTGATGGAATGATCTCAATGATCGGCTCGCCGGGACGAACTACACCACCAATGGTACGCACAAAGATCTCTTTGACTGTGCCATCAACGGGCGCGACAATTTCAGTACGCTTGAGTTGGTCGGCAATCGCCTGCTGGCTTTCGTTCAGCTGCGCTATCTTGCTCGCCACTTCATTCAACTGGCCTTGCACTTTGGTACGAAAATCTAAAGCGATACTTCGATGATCCGCTATCGACTCTGAGTAGGCAGCTATCTGCTTCTGCGCTGCTACTTTTGAGCTAGCAATATCACCTTTGAGTTTGACTACATCACGGTTGAGTTTAAGTAGCTCAACTTCCGCAACAGCACCGCTCGCTACCACGTCTTTCAGCATGTTGCGCTCACGAATCACAATCTCGAGGCTGCTTTCAAGAGTCTGGATATTGTTAAACGTATCGACACGAGCTTGGTCTTGTTGCTCGATACGAAGTGCCGCCTCTTCCAGTTCAGACTTCAACTGTCCTAAACGTTCTCGGTAGTTCGCCTTGGCATTCATTAACGCAGGGTGGCTTGATACATCAACCGCAATATCTTGAGGCACCAAGACCACTCGCTCATACCACTCTTTCGCATCGTTATTTAAAACGACCGTCGACAGCTCAGCCTTTAATCTTAATTGCTGAGCAAGCAAGGTATCCGCTTGTTGAGCCGACTCTAAAAACGCCGCCTTAAAACGTGTGTCTTCTAACTTAGCTAGAGGTTGCCCCTTCACTACAGATTGGCCTTGTCGCACCATGATCTCTTGAACCAGTCCACCTTCTAAGCTCTGAATGGTTTGCACCGAAAGACTTGGAACGACTTTACCTTCACCGATCACGACTTCTTCTAATGTTGCCCACGTAGCCCAACCGATAATTGATACAATGAGTAGAGCACTCAACCAAATCAGCTTTCGAGAGCGGAATGCTAAGTGGTTGTTGGTCCATTGAATATCATTACTCATGACGACCTCCCTTCACCACAGATACCGTCTTAAACCGGCTCGTACCTTTAGGTACACTTTTCTTCTGTAAAGAGAGAATTTCTTTAGGCTCACCTTCTGCCACGATTTGACCTTTATCCAATACAACAACACGATCACACATCATCAAGAATGAAGATTTATGGGAGCTGATCAGCATTGAGGTTTCTCTCGGCATACTTTGAAGTGCATTGAAGAACTGAATCTCGGCCTGATTATCTAGCGCGCTGGTTGGCTCATCCATGATCAATAACTTTGGACAACGATACAGAGCTCTCGCGATGGCAACGGCTTGGCGCTGACCACCAGAAAGTAACCGACCACCCTCACCGACAGGTGTTTCAAGGCCATTGCTTAAGCGCCCCATATAACCGTTGAGGCCGGACTGTTGTAGCGCTTGTCTTAGTTTTTCTTCGTCAACATTGGTTGCGCCCAAGGTGACGTTGTCGTAAACACTACCAAAAATTAAGTTTGTGGTTTGCCCAACCCAACCCATGCCACTGCGCAAGACACTGGTTGGCCATAATTGTCCATCAATATCTTGGTAGAAAGCTTGTCCTGTTGTTGGCAAATACTGGCGCGCAACAATCGATAGTAGAGTTGTTTTACCCGCGCCTGCCGCGCCGACAAGACCAACTCGCTCACCCGGTTTGATCTCTAGGGAAATCTCCTTTAATGCAGGGCTTTGAGTCTCTGGATAAGTAAACGTCACTTCATCTAACCTAACCCCACCATCAAAGTCTCCTTTGTCGATAACTTGGTGTTTGGACTCTTCCTGAGGTAGCTCCATAATCTGATTCAGCCCTTCAACGGCCGAACGTGTTTGCTGGAACCTCAGCAATAGAAGAGAAAGCTGGTTCACCGAACTTGCAGCGCGCCCACTCAACATCACAACGGCTATCAAACCACCCATACTCAGCAAGCCTTCAGAGATCTGATACACGCCGAAGATGATCAGAGTGATGGTAACGATCTGCTGACTGGACTGAATAGAGTGCGTCACGATATTGGAGTAATGACGAGATTGAGTCTGCCATTGAGAGAGCGACGAAATCGTCTGTTCCCAACGCTTCTGGGTAATACCCTCAGCATTGTTTTGCTTGATATCCGGAAGGGTTGTTAAGCAATCAAACAGCTGGGCTTGTCTTTGTGTCGAGAGACGTGCGGTTTCATCGAATGTTTTCTCTACTTTACCTTTCATCGCAATGCTCAGCACAATCAAGACCAACATGATCGCAACAGGGATAAACATCATCGCGCCACCGAGCCAACCAATAAGGAACAGGAACAGCAAAGTGAATGGTAAGTCGACTAACGTGACCAAAGAAATAGAAGTGAAGAAATCTTTCACGCTATCGAAATCTTGAAGCTGTCTGGCAAATGCACCTACCGATTGAGGTCGATTTTCTAACTTCATACCGAGCACTTTAGAGAACAGTTGAGAAGACAACTTGTTATCAATATAGCGCCCAGCCATGTCAGTCACAGAGCTTCGTGAGCTTCTCAATACCCAATCAAAAATAACAACAATACCAACACCTGCCGCCAGAACCCAAAGCGTGTTAAACGCTTGGTTCGGAACCACGCGGTCATACACGTTCATAGTAAAAAGAGGCACGACTAGCGCGAGCAAGTTGATCAAGAATGAAGCGATAAACAGGTCTCTGTACCAAGGTTTTACTTCTTTGACGACACGCCACAACCAACGGGTGTTGGACTTATTCTCGCTGCGTTCATGGGATTGAACGCGAGCATCATCGAGAGCTTGAGCACCCACTTGCCAAACATACGATTCGACTTGAGCAACCAATTCTTTTAATGAAGTTTGTTGGTTTGAGTTGGTTTCGCAATCCAATACTTGAAAGTCGTCACCGGAACCTTGAGTGACGACAAGGGGGCTCCCTGTCGCGGACTCAACAGCAACAACAGGGAACTGACATTGATTCAATAATTCTTTTTTAACGTGGCTCAGCGTTAACCCCGATTTCTCAATCGCTCTTGGAAAAAGGGATTCATTGAGCCTGCCTTCATTTAAAGGTAGGCCAGACACTATTTTGGAAGGGTGACTGCGAACATTAAAATGCTCACACAACCACTCAACACAAGCTAGCCAGCTGTCTTTTTGTTCTACCAATCTAAACTTCCTTTTATAGACTGTACATCTAACTTACAGCGTTAAATTATTGTCTTCTATCATTTTTTGTAAAATTTGTGCTTCTAATGCACTACTACTGTCACCTTGATACAGATCGTCGTACGTGACATCAGCTAGCAAGATGTTTTGTTGAACGTCTTCGTCACCATTAGGTTTAATAGAAATGGTCACACCTTCACCAGATTCTTCTAAATCTAGATATTGTGTTGCCCCTAGCCCTGTATTAAGCCCTAGGCTTCCCAAAATACCCGAGAGGTCAATTGCATCAGTGTCTGGAGACGCATCAAAATCTTGAATCACATCGTAGCTTGGTGCTTCTGCACTCCCTAAGCCTGAAGATGCGAACACAAAATTGTCAGAGCCTGTACCGCCAATCAACAGATCGTTATCATCTGTCGCGGTAATCGTAGAATCCCCTTCAGCGACAAACTCAATCGATACGGTTTGGGGTAACCCGACCGCTTGGTTATTGCCTATCTCTGCAGACGGCTCTATCGTTAGGTCAAATTGATCACCACTGTTGTAGCCCCCGGTAATCGCTAGGTTAGGCACATCTGCCAAGTCCACCACATATTGACCATCGACCATAGAGCCGTGTGAGAACGTCAAACCTGCGGGAATATCATGAATTGTAATGAAGCCCACTTCTGAATCAGCAGGGTTTACAAGAGAAAGGTCTAAACCAAGAGGAATCGTGCCACTTGCTTCTGCCACGATCGAAGAATATTCAACGCTCAATAACGGTGCATCAGGCTCTGGTGTGATAATAAGCGTCATGTCTTGCGAGCTCGGGTCACCCGTGTCGACCACTAACTCACCGAGTACCGTATTTTGATCAACCGTTCGGCCGGTAATCGTAATATCGAGGTTACCAAACGCATCGCCTGCAAAGAATTCGAGCTCATCAACAGAACTTGCTTTAACGAGGAGCGTCGCCTGTATGATGCCACCAACACTGGTGAAAGAACTGGTTTCTGATCCAATTCGAATTCGGTCTAACCCAACTAACCCTGATGGGTCCGAAGTTCCATTCACTGTTACCGTAATTGCTAAAAACTCATCACTGTTAGTTTCAAAGCTATTGGCATCAAGAGGAATCACGATGCCATCATCTTCACTTCCAGTGAGCTGTTCAGGTAAATCGAAGAACTCAACTTTGTCACCTATAGGGTTAACACCTACAGTAAATTCAGATTGTGTATAACGGATATCCGTCGTACCAATTTCTTGAGTAATCGCCTCTAGAGACAGATTAATGTCACCACTAAAGTCTCTTGGTGGCAGAATGACTAGATTAGATAACTGACTTGGATCTAACTGCCACTCATAGGTAGGGTTTCCATCGAAGGTACCGCCATCAGCACCATTGTTTGGAACCAACTCATAGTTGTCTCCGATTTTAATCGCGACAACTGCGCCTTCAGGAACTCCCTTCAACGAAAGCGACATGTTTTCAGAACCATCTTGGTCAATCAGCTCTGCGCTAAGTGATGACAACGAAATGTAATTATCTTCATCTCCGATAATATCCTCTGTTATCAAGTTCGCCGCATCAGCGACTGGCTCAACAGTAATAGTCACGACCGTCGTTTTATCTTGCGTATCCGTTTCTGTCACGCAATCCGCTTCATCGGTAATATTTGCTGTCACAGTGAGGGTAATTTCACCACTGTAATGCTCAGGTGGCGTAACTAACACATCACTCAAGCGGCTAGGATCCGTTACCGTCCAAGTACCATTGCCATTATCAACTAACAAGCCAGTATCAGCAGGACTCTCCGATAGTGTTACACCATTTGATACTGTGATGGTCAGAGAGTTAACTGTCTCCTTGCCAGTAGCACTATTGCCTTCACCCGTGATTAACTGACCGTCTTCAACGCTATCTCCAAGAACAAGCTCAAGATTAAGATCCGTGGCGATGTCTTCTTGAATCGTTGTCGAATCCGTGGCAACGGTGATGTCATCCACAACAGGCAAGACTTGAATACTAATAGTTTGAGCTGTCGTTACAGTCTCACCATTACACGGCGAGGTTTCAATCGTCTCTATCGTGAAATCAATACACCCAGCGAAGTCTTCGTCCAATCCAGTTAACGTCAATTTCGAGAGGCCATCGGCAGTGATCGAGTAACCGACTACTTCGCCAGCCGCGTCATATTCCGCAATAACACCATCACCCGAAATCTCGACGCCTTCAGGAAGAGAATCGGCAGGAATATAGAAAGAGATCGTATTGTCTGGGTCACTCGCTACATTAGTATTGAGCAAGCCCGTTAAATCGATATCTTCACCTTCATTAGTCTTAATATCACCACCCGGTTGAATGGGACTTGGTGGGCCAACAGGGTCACAAGTACCGCCACCGCCGTCATGGCCAGTGATCTGAATTTGGAATGAAGTATCAATATACTTCGAATCTTCGCCATCAATCACACGAGCACGAACCACAATATCCAGTACCGGAGTATCACTTGGGCTGGAAATCGTCGCATTATCTAAAATGTACGCTGCGAGCTCTTGGAAAGAGTCACTCGTTAGCCCATCCGCCGATATGATCCAATTCCCAGAGCTATCTTGCGCAGCACCATTAGGGTGCTCAACAATCAACGAATAGCCGTCGGGAATCTCGATCAAAATATAATCTAGGTACTCTGACCCATCGATATCCGCGTCGACGAACGTCACGGCGTTAGAGATATCAACAGGCGAGCCATCTGTACTCTGTAACAGCTCTGTAGAGCCTTCTAATCGAGTATCTAGCTCGACACGAGCATCAACAGTCACGCTTATGGATCCGGTAATATCTTTAATATCCGTTGCACCAGTTGGAGAGGTATCCGTGACTTCATAGGTGATAGGAATTGAGAATGTTCCGCTTAAATCTTCTGTCGCTGTAACAGAAAGCCTGCCGCTGCTTAGAAGATCCGAAAGCGTTGGCGTTGTTGAGTCCAGTAGAGTATCCAAATCTAAGCCTGAAGCTGGGACCTGAATAACACTCCCATCAAAATAAAGAGTGAGATCTGCAGGTAGGCTATCAATGACATATCCCGTCAAGGATTCGCTGCCATCAATATCCTGATTCACTGAAGGTTCAAGGTTCAGGCCGATTTGACTGTCTTCGATGCCTTGAGTACTGACCACTTGACCGTCTTCTTGATCAACGACCGGCGCTAGCTCTACTTTAAGTGTCATAGGAAACTCGCCCGAATCACCATCGGGCTCAGTTGAGATAGCAATAACGGTGAGTTCTAATTCACCACTAAAATCAAGAACTGGCTTGAGATACAGATCATCCAGTTGAGCGTTAGAGACTTGGAATACGGGCCCTGTCACATCATCAACATACGCAATCGTCAGCGATACTGGTTCACCCAACGCATCCACCAGCAAAGTGCCTTCAGGAATGTTAGTAAGCAGTATGTTGATCTCTTCTGAAGCATCGTCATCCGTCGTTTGTATGAGGAAGTCGAGCTGTATTAACCCATCTTCATTCAAGACCGATTGGTTGCTGATGACTTTACTGTCACTGTCGTATTGCCAATGACCATTACCACCGTCTACCGCGATAGGTTCATCCACAACACCTTTCAAAAAGATATTGATGGTTTTTGTATCACTTGACGCTTGCCCATTGATAGGAATAAGTGAATCGATCGTCGACTCAGTCGCTATTGCTGTTACGTCTATTGACAGATCTTCAGTAAAGGAACTGATGTCTTCTTTAGGCTGAATATAAGCAACACCATTGGCGATAGCTTCGGCAGTGACTGAATAGGAATTATTGCCTATCTTTGCGGTACCATCACCTTCAACAGACCAGCCATCTTGAACTTGGATAATATAAGTTAACGATTCAGAACCATCGGTGTCCGCCAAAGCGCCTTCAATAACGTCTTTGAGGTAAATAGCTTCATCCTCTAGTCCCTTGTAGTCTTTAACAGACACATGAGGAGTATCAGCATCAGGTGAAATATCGACAGTAACGGTATGTACAATACTTGCCGTTTTATCATCTGGGTCAGCGAATGAATTGCCAGACTCTGTTGCAACCGCAGTAATCTCAAACTCAAAGCGACCCGCTAGGTTGTCGTCAGCCCTGATTTCCATTTTATCAATCTGAGCCTGTGTGTAAGATTTCCCTTCTTTGACTGCGTTGCCATTTAACGTCAAATTCAAGCCGTCAGGAATCCCACTAATCTGGTAGCTCAATGTTTCTGACGTATCTTGATCCACCAGCTGAGCTGTTATGTCCAAACTGACTGGGTCTGAGTCATCTTCTACTGAATGATAGGAGAATACGGAAGCCGACCAATCCGGTGCATCAGCCACCGGTAAAACAGACACTGCAACATCAGCCGTCAGTTCTTTAGGATCCGTATCAGTGCTAATGATTGCGTTGATCGCTAGGATAACCGTTGAGGTGGTATTGGATTCATGAAGCGCGGGACGATAAGTCAACTGTCCATTAGGCCCAGTGAACTGACTATCAATCGCTGCCAATTGACTTCCAGACAAGGTGACCTTGCCGTCTACAACTTGAAGCAACACCCCATCAAGGTACAAGCTACCACCGTTTAGCGATGCTTCTGAGAACTCGATAGCAGTAACGGTTTCGCTTTGGTCGACATCGCCGGTTGCCACACTTACAACGATAATCGCGTCATTGTCTTCTGTGGTTTCAGAATCTTCATAACGAATAAAACCTTCGTTATCATCCAGTATGAGCTCCGCGTTACTTACCACTTCATCGCCGTCGGCATCTCGCACCAAATAATCAATATCATCGACGATCTTAGGATCGGCAGGATTAGTCGTTACATTGGGATTCGTGGTTAGTTGATAGCTACCATCAGGTGAAAGGGTAAATTGGCCGTATACGCTACCACTGTCAAAATCGTTGATTAGATCAATGGTTATTGGAGTATCAGCATCCACAAAGGTGTAGGTAGTACCGCGATAATCGAAACTTACAATAGTTGCTCCATCGGCACCTGCGAACTCTTCGGTTAGGAACTGTCCATTGAGGTCATCACCCTCAACCATTTCAATTGCCCCTGAACGCGCAACTGGGACAGCATCTGTTACGTTGACAGAATAAATTGCCGGATCAGAGCTATCGCCGTCCGCATCGTTGACCACCAATTCAAAATTGAGGGCTAGATTATTCTCTCCATCAGCATTGGCGTGATCGAGAGGTGCATAAAGGTCGAACTCTGTTGTCCCGTCAGTATTAAAACGAATCCTAAATATATTGTTTCCATCAGAATCTTGACCGTAATACCAACCATCAGAATCGACAGCTTGCAGTGAAATGTCTTTCCCTGCACTCGAATATGAAAGTGCATCAAACGCAGCGGTGTCGACCGTCACAGAGACAACATCATCGGAACCTTCGATGATTCCTAACGAAGGGCTAGAATCTTCAACACCAACCTGTTCGCTGTCTCCAAGCAGACCGTCTTCATCAACAGAAATGCTTCCGATAACAGTAATTTTAGGGTTTGCACCATCGTAAATCTTAATATCAGATTCTTGTGTATCTCGTGAACCGTCTGAATCGATTGTGACGATTGAGGCTGGAATCGACAGCTCTGTGTCCTTCACACCGGTTCCGTGGTCTATTGACTGGTACAAATCAATCTCAACCGTGACATTCGTGGAACCATTGGCTTCTAAGCTAAAATCTTCAGGAAGTCTCACTTGGAAAACAGCATCGCCATTCGACAATACCGCATCAAACGTTCCATCCCCATTATCTCGCCAAGACAATGCTTCACCATTACGTGTCACCGCCTCACCGTCACTATCAAGAACGGCTTGGCCAGTTGTCACATCTAACCCCAAGAACACGAGTGGATCGTTGCCCGCACTCACGGCTAAGCTTGCACTCGCTGTTGTTCCAACACCAGACGGGGTTGTATCAGCAACAGGGTTTTCACTCAACTCGACCATGCCAGAGCCAATCGTAGGCTCCCCACCATCCGTAATCGAGACGTTCAAGGTTAATTGAGTTTCATCGTTGTCATCATCTTTTGCTGTGATGACAAAAGGAATTTGGTCGGTTCCATTCGTTTGGTCGAGGCCCTTGAATAGTTCAAAGGTGTAAGTGACATCAGTATCGGTCTCACCTGACAGAGAGGTAAAGCTCAAGGTGAACGCTTTATTTTCAGCACTTTCAGAGCCAACATAACCAGTAAGTTCATTTCCGTCTGCAGAGACCACATAGATGATCTGTACACCCCCACTAAACAACTGCGGCTGATCTCCAACATCAAAAAATACAGACTCAACAAAGTCACTTCCGACGTTGAGATTGAAAGTGCCAGTATCTGAAACACTGCCGTGAATAAGATCTGATTCGTCCACAGCAGCATTGCTAGTTGAAGTTAATATTGGGTCGGCTCCATCCTGGATGATCCAGTCGAATTGCCCTTGTTTTAAAGAAGTGCCATCTAAATCCGTTCCATCAATAATAAGTGGCAGGGTGATGGAGTCGTTGCTGAACAGGTGGTTGATAGGCTGTTCTAACACTAATGTGACATCTGCTAGAACATCGATACCACTAGCGACTGCACTCAACGTTAGCGTGAATATCGTTTCACCATTTGCTTGTGCGGTAATCGTTTTACCATCATTCGCTAACGTGTAGGTTAGAGGAAAGTTCTCATCTCCGGTCGTCAAGCCCAAGGCGTCTAACTGCACCGGAGTATTAGCATTAAATACAATAGAAGCGGGATCTGGATTATCTGATCCAGCGGAAACGATAAACTGGCCGACTACAGTTTGAATTCCATCAGACACATCACCTTCAGAGCTGGTCGTTGTCCCATCAACAACTAGCCCTGCATCACCATCAAAAATATCAATGACCGCAGTGCCGTTTCCGAAATCATTACTGATGTCGCCAGCAACATAGTTGAAGGTGATGTTCTGATCAACTGTGTGGTCCAAATTCCTGTTGGCGACGAACGTCCAGTGGCCATTCGCAAATACGGTCAAGGTGCCTTCGCTAGTAGCAAATGAAACCGGAGAGCCACCAACAATCGTCTTGGTCGTACCATCAACTTCAACACTTTTTATCGTAAGTTGAGTATCCAAATCGATGTCGTTATTCAACACGTTCCCTGACGCAATCTCACCCTCGATCATTTGATAAGACTCATCAAAAACCAGAGGTTCAGAATCTTTGATGACAATAGGCAAACGTCCTATCACTAACTCCGTTGTACCATCAGCATCGGTTTGCAAACCTTCGATGAGCAAAGCCGTCAGAATTGAATCTAACCCAGCTTCCTGATCAATCGCCTTATAAAAATTGATATTTACGTTGCTGCCGGAAATTGACGCATCGAATACTTTTTGCCCATCGCTTCGTGTGCCAATGAGGCTTTGTTTATCAGCCGATACAGCAACGGTTATCGATAGGGTTTGAGAAGTTAGTGACTCTGCGATGCTTTGATCATCGCTAAAAGAGAAGTCAGCATAATCGATGCGAATATCAGAGATCTGAGTTTGATTTCCAAAAATCCCGACAACAGTTTCTGAGAACACAACCGACTCGGGCAGTATAATGCTTGGCATATCATCGATAGCTTGATTGCCTACCGTATTGAAAACTTTGGCATCAACCGTCCATTCTGACGCCAAGTTTAGGGACGAGACATCTATATTTTCAACAACCCAATTACCTGATGCATCAACAACACCCTCAAACACAAGAGTCTGAGAGCCATCATTAACTTCAATATAAACAGGAAGACCTTCGGCAACATTGGTTGTGCCTTGCATGGTTGTAAGTTGGCCGCCACGAAATGCCAAAATACTAAAACCGTCTAGCGTATCAATGTCTATAACAGGCGAAACAGTATCAATAACAATTTGCCCTGCGCTATTTGCAGAAGCAGGGTTACCGGCAACGTCAACAGTGTCAGCCTCAATTTGAATGCCACCATCGGAAAAGCTGGTTAGATCCACGCCTTCAACTGACCAAGCACCATCAATCACAGTTGCCGTCAGAACAATGACATTCGTTGTGCTGTCAGAAATACGAATATTGACCGTTTGGCCATCTTCTACGTTCTGTACCGTACCAAAGAATTTAGCCGACTGAATTTCGAAGCTATTGAGGACACCGTCGCCACCATCATCAACCGCAGCGGTGATGTCCGCTAGCGTATCTTTCACGATCGTGTCGGTCGCTGTTGTAGGGTTTCCAGCAATATCGATAGTATTGGCAACAACGGTTAGCTCACCTTCTGCAAAGCTTGAGTAGTCTTGAAGAGTCAGAGTCCAAGTTCCGCCGGATACTTCCGTTGTGTATTCTTGTATCGTTCCTTGGCTATCGGTAATTGAAATGTTGATGGTTTGCCCATCTTCTACATTGGCAATCGTACCAACTAGCACCCCATTCGATATTTCAAATTGATTGTAAAACTCATCACCAAAGCCATCGAAGTCAACCTCAATGTTGGCTAATGTGTCTTTGATTGTGGAATCGTTAGCTGCAATGCTATTGCCAAAATCATCAGCAATGACAGCATCGACTTGAAGATCCCCCTCCTCCAATGAAGAGAGGTCGACGCCATTGACGACATACGTTTCATCGCTTGTGATGGCTGTGGTGGTTACTGTGTTTCCGTTAACATCAGTGATGGTCAGAACAACGGTACGCCCGTCTCGAACATCCACTGCCGTGCCCGTAATCGTGACACTTGGTACTTCAAACTGATTTTCGTAACCGTCTCCACCATCCAAAATATCAACGGTTAATAGTGCACTAGGTAACAGAATATCAAGGTTACCCTCATTCGAGGTTGTATCTTCGTCGGCATATTCTGCAGGACGCGTATCAAAACCCGCCTCAGCGAGCGTTTCATCTAAGGTGGAACGAACATAAACAATAAATGAGGCGCTGGAACTAGGTTGGTCATTTACTGAGTTAGGCTGTTGAGGTGCGCTTTCAATGTTGTTGACGAGTTCGGTGACCACCTTTTCCAACTGTTGTTCAACTGCGGCGATTTGTGGTGCAGTTAAGGGCTGAGCCTCTTGTAAGTTCTGAGGTTCAATGCTGACGACTTGCACGCCTTCAACTTTTGGCTGCGTAGCAGGTAATTGAAGCCAAGTACCATCAGGGAATACTTGCCAAACAACACCACCAACTTCGATATATAAAATAGGATCCATCCTAAACCTCTTCCTTACAAAAACGCTGACCTTGAGTACATCAATTTACTCAATAAAAGGCTGGATAAATCAGCGAACTATTTCTAATTAATACTAGCAAACAACAAATCATTAACAGTTAATTAATTATAAATCATTAACAGTTAATTAATTATCACTAATACGCTGTAAAGTAAACCGATAGGCTGTGACTTGCATTCAGTTATATCTATCATCACAAAATACATTCAATGAATGTGTCATAATGTTGAAATTACTGGTTAATTTTCAAGGAATGTCATGACTGCAACGAACTATCTCAACCAATTGAATCAAAAGTATCTTGCGACTCATAAAGCGAAAGAAGACTTCTTTTGGGATACATATATGGGGATCAGTGACGACCACGATGGTTCGACACTCGCGCAGACTCAGTGGACGGAATTTCTTAGCTCTGCCGAACAGATTACTGCTATCGAAACGCAACTCGCTGTTATCGATGAAATTCAAGATCCCCTCGAAAAAGAGAGTACACTGACAGGCTTGAATGGTTGGTTAGCGACCTTTAGATCTCACGCTATTGAGTCTGAACAGTCACAGAAGCTTAAAGCCGAACTCATAAAGTTTGAGGCTGAACTGTTTGAGAAAAAACAGAATCACGTGATGACTTACGTAAATGAAACAGGCGATGAAACAGAAGGGTCACTGCCCGTTTTAGGTTCAGCCGTTAGAAGTAATGGTAATGAACAAGTTAGGCTTTCTGCGCATCAAGCACTATTAGGTTTAGAGCAATGGCTGCTGGCTAACGGCTTTATTGAACTGATCAAAAAACGTAACCAATTTGCTCAATCACTGGGTTTTAAAACCTTCTTTGATTACTCGGTGGTAAAAACCGAACAGATGACGACAGAACAACTGTTTACGATTCTGGATGACTTCGAAGCACGCACGCGTGATAGCCATCAGCAAAGCCTAGCCAATTTGGCTGAGCAGAAAGGCGAGAATGCACTTCAAGCCCATAACTTTACCTACTCTTTTGCAGGTGACGTTATGAATGATCTTGATCCTTATGTTCCATTCTCAAAGTCACTTCGACGCTGGATCGAATCATTTGGTCGCCTAAACATCGAATACTCTCAAGCGACATTAAAATTGGATCTGCTTGATCGCAAAGGTAAGTACCCTAATGGCTTCTGCCATGGCCCTATCCCTTCTTTCTACGATCAAGACACTTGGGTTGCGGCTCAAGTTAACTTCACGAGCAACGCCAAGCCCGACCAAATCGGCAGCGGTTATGATGGTATCAACACGCTATTTCACGAGGGCGGCCACGCAGCGCATTTCGCCAACGTTAAGATGAACGCGCCTTGTTTCTCTCAAGAATTTGCACCAACCTCGATGGCTTATGCCGAAACTCAATCCATGTTCTGCGACAGCTTGTTGAATGACGCCGATTGGCTCAAACAATACGCGCTTAATGCAGATGGCCAAGCAGTACCTGACGAGTTAATCAAAGCAATCATCGATAACAAACAACCCTTCAGAGCCTATCAAGAACGCAGCATTTTAGTGGTTCCGTATTTCGAGCGAGCACTTTACGAATTGGCGGATGAAGATCTGACACCTGAAAAGATCACCGCTCTTGCTCGTAGCAGTGAGAAAACGATTCTTGGATTAGCTTGTAGCCCTCGCCCATTAATGGCGATCCCTCACTTATTGTCTGATGAAGCATCTTGCTCATACCAAGGTTATCTATTGGCTCATATGGCGGTGTATCAAACACGAGCTTATTTCACCGACAAGTTTGGTTACTTAACAGATAACCCAGAGATCGGGCCTTTGTTGGCGAAACACTATTGGCATAAAGGCAATAGCGTGAACCATAACGGTACAATCGAAAGCCTGACTGGGGAAGGTTTTAATGCCAAATATCTCGCTGACGAGTGTAACTTATCGCCAGAGGAGGCTTGGGCGATTGAGGAGCAAAAAATCAAACAGCTGTCGACAAGAGAACGTGCACCAGTCGCGGATTTGAATGCGAAGGTATCGATCGTTGATGGAGCAACTGAATTAGCGAATAATGCAAAGTCGAATGACCAAATGTGTGATGATTTTGAGCACTTTATTATTGAGCAATACGGTCGATAGATTGAGTTTTAATGCTAATGAAAAAGGCAAAAATGAGTAGTGACATAACTCATTTTTGCCCCAAAACGTGTTTGCATGTATAAAACCATCATAATATTTATTTGGTCAACAAGTTGTTGACCAAATACGAGAAATTGTATTCGTGAAATGCACTAAATATTCTTTGCGTACCGTTCTGATATTTGTACGCCCAAGGCTTAAGTTTTTTATTATAAAGTCAATGATTTCATATTCTTGATATATTTCTGAACGTCTGGTGTAATGGATCAAACCTTGAAAGAATAAAAGCTATAAATGAACTCTAAGTCTCAACTAATCAGCTATCAGCGGCAGCTTATCAAGTCCTTAGATACGCCTCTCTTAATCGAACTCAACAAAAAAGAAATGGACGCCATTGCTCCCAAACCCGAGCAATCGAGCGTCGATGTTTCTTATTTTCTTGCAAAAGCGATGTATGACGCCAACTCAGAGCGAAATGCGACGAACATCATTGTCATAGATGGACAAATAAAAGAAGGCACAGAGCCGTTTGTTCTTTTGGAGAGTTTGATTGAGCAGCTTCAAGATGAAATCAAAAATATTAAAAACGTTGAGATCGTCCGAGAGGTTATTAGTACCGGACTTGCGGTAGGGACTGGCGGATTACTCAATCAGTTTATTGGTACCTATGTTGACAAAGGGGTGGACTTTCTCTTTGACGATTTAGGCGAACGTTTTTCAAACATACTCTTCAATACGCTCACAGAAACCATTGATGTTTCTAACCAAATCACGGGTAATGTTGAGGGCTTAATTCAAGATGCCATTGCAAATGGCGTGG
This sequence comes from Vibrio sp. 10N.261.55.F4, assembly GCF_041470465.1. Lineage (NCBI taxonomy): Bacteria > Pseudomonadati > Pseudomonadota > Gammaproteobacteria > Vibrionales > Vibrionaceae > Vibrio > Vibrio sp. 10N.261.55.F4. The sequence goes on from NZ_JBFRMM010000041.1 coordinate 127,754, forward strand.
CAAGGATGACGGGCGAGCAGCCTAAACGTCCATTAAGTCTAAGTCGTGAGGCGATAGGGGAATTAGAGTTACTTTCGCAGACGTTTAGTAAAGCCGGGAAGCACGATATTTTTCAGCTGACTTTTAAGGTATTGCTCGCCACCTCCATTGGTTCCTCGAAACTACTCTATGTGAAAAACCCTCACAGGCTCGATGATAACTCTTTAGCGATCATCTCGTTGTTACTGTCATATGCAAAACACCGAAAAGACGAGGGCATGCATTTGGGCCTCTCTGTGGTTTACGCGCATTGCGATGAGGAGTGCCAGCCCTACGGTAAAGTGCCCAAGGCGTTAGAAACTAAGAAACGCCTTCTTGATGAGCAGCGCCGTTTCGCGCAGCGCTACGCGATGTTAGTGAGCCCAAATAATGAAGTACCCACTGTGGCTGCAAAGCACTCTCACTTTATTGGGAGAGAGAGTGAACTGCAAGCGCTTCGAGACCGCTTTGAGAAACATTCGGGATTTACTATGATGGCAGTGAGCGGTGAGCCCGGCGTTGGAAAGACCACTCTCATTAAAAAGCATATCGATGACATTGCGCCTGAGCGCAGCGTTGTGCTTTCCATGCTTAACGAGAACGGACACAGCTCTCTCAATACAGGGCTTTGTTCTTTAGAGCAAAGTATTCTCGAGGAGGCAGCAAGGCTAGAGCAGCTAAAAAACTGGAAAGAAAAGAGCCTCGACTATTTCTTTAATCTGGATAAAGAAAAGCTGGTTGTCGATGCCATTGGTAAAGTGTTTAGTAACGTAGACAACTTCATCAATACCGGTTTGGCAGTCAAGCAGCGTCTTGATGTGGGATCTGTGCTTGAGAAGACCAAACAAGTGGGCAGCGGTGACTTGAATGGTGAGCACAGCAGCTACAAGCAGCAACAGTTTAATAAACTCGATAAAGCAATCAGCCTGCTGTGCAAGTTGGTTGACCCGAGCTCGCCACTGATGCTTTTTATTGACGATCTTCAATGGATTGATGAAAGTTCCAGTGAATACGTCCTAACTCATCTTGCCAAGCATTACTCCCTTTACGTAGTGACTTCGGTGAGGCCTAGTGATGCGGCGACGCTGTACAAGGTCCACGCTGAATCAAAAGACGAGAATGCCTTTAGGCTGTCATTGTTAAAGGCGATTGGTACTTTCGGTAGTGATGATACCGAGTATGCTCAGGGGATCTTCACACCGCAAGCAAGTAGCCTACACCTTAGAGGCTTCGACTGTTTTCAGCTTCAAGCATTTATCGAGAAGGTCGTCGCCGGCAATCAACAGCAAGCGGCTGAATTAAGTCAGGCGATTATCTCTCAGTTATCGGGTTCCAATGCAGAGACGGTCAATACTTTGTTTGCAATTGAAGCGATCAACATGCTTTGTGAGCAAAGGCTATACGATGGCATGGATGCAGAGCAATTAATTTTGGTTGAGCCTATCAGATTCAATGACGATGTGACGAGTATTCGCTATACGATGGAAAGAACGTTTGAATCCTTGCGTAGTAAGTATCATGACGCGTTCAAACAAGCCTCTTCAGTGCACGATACACTGCGGTTCAATCTATCAACGTACGCAGTTTTTGAAGAGAGGTTGCATCACCTTAAGCTGTATCTCAATGACTATGGTAACGCCGCAGCAAATACTTTGATTTTTTCATCGATACTTGGCACTCAGTTTTCGCCAGACAATGTATTAACGTTATTAAAATCCCTTCGAAACACACGAGACCCTTTGCTTATCCCCATGCAAGAACACGTCTTTGGAAAAGGGACGAACTTCTATATTCAGGAAGAGCACTATACGATCATCGAGCAGGTGTATGAGCTCCTGCGCCGTGTGGATTCGCCGCAGGAAAGCTACCGTCATTACCATAGCTTGTTGAACTACTACCTTGTTAGCCAACGAGAAAGTTTGCTTAGTCTAGTGTGTGGTACACCGAAAGAAAAATCATGGGTCGCGTTTTATGAGCTGGTTCTTGAAACGCTAGAGTCTATTGGGGCGCCTTTTGTTAGTGACAAACCGATTGCTCTCCTGGCCAAACAGGATGCAGATGAAGTGTTAAACCTTTTACTCATCAAAGATCGTTTGCTGAGGGAGGCTTTAAAGAAGGATAGCAATGTCTGGGCAAAGCGTTTTGTTCAAAATCGCATTGATTGGTTTAACGCTTGTTTTGACTTAAACCACGGATTAGTAAGCAGCTTGCCTATTTTCGAGACGTCTAGGATTTATTCGACTTATTTTGAGCGTTACCCAGGGGAGCATTATGCGTTTTACTGTGAATTGCTGCATTGCAAGTACAAGCTATTTTTGAAAGCACCGGCGAGGTGGCGAGCAAAGCATTGTCAGGAAAAAGTTTGTGAGGTCTTTGAGCAGTACCATGAAACGGGAACTAGCCCAGAGCTAGACATGAGGTATGCTTACCACCTCGTAACGTTATCAGAGTATTTGGTGGATGACTTTTACTCTTCAATTAATGACTTTCAAAAAGCCCATGATACTTGTAAAGATGCGCTTGAAATTATTGGGCGCTATGAACACCAGCTAACAGAGAATGATGAAAGCTGGGCCAAGCTCAAAGCTTCGGCGCTATTGGCCCTTGCCTCTACTGATGAATATCTGTGTTCCCGTAAGTCGTCACACCATAGCGAACGACAAGAATCCTTTAGCATCAGAGAGCAAGGGTTCTATCGTAACCCCGATTTTTGGCGGAACGACTACATTGAAGGTCTCACTTCGAATATGGTCTATTGCTTAACTCAAGCCGATGAAGCTAAGTACTCAAAAGGAGCACTGACAACTCGGACTTACGATCGTTACAATGAGTCGATGCGGCTTAGCACTGTCTTAATGGAGGCTATGAAGCCTCTACTGAAAGAAAACCCTCAGGCTTGGAATGAAACGTACATTCAGCACCTTCGAATAAAAGCGCTAATTTGTTTTGAAATGGAGCAATATGAACGAGCTGTGCACACTGAGGAGATGGCATTATCCATTCATAACGTATTGAGCCAAAAGGATGCACACTGCTCGGCAGCTGGTGACGTCATCATTCACGCTACACTTGCCAAGTATTGCTTACATGCACAGCACTATCAAGCATCTGTGAATCACTGTGAGAGAGCAATTACGAGTTTTCGTTCAAAGGAGGAGTGGCGCTCCTCGGTTGGACAAGACTACCTCAGGATCAAACATAAGGCCGTGGTTTTGGAAGTGGCAATAAGTTACGAGGAGGCGCTACTCAACCTACCTTCGGCTTACATGCAGATGCGGCAGAGCTCAGATGCTGTTACCAGTGTCATGGACGCAATGAACCATGTGACACAGCAGGTTAGCATGGACAATGATTTTAGTTGCCGAACCCTACTTTTGTCGGCGTTGACTTTCTGGAAGGCGGGTTACTCAGTGCGAGCTCGCGAGTATCATGATAAGGCTATGAGCCTAGAGAGCTTATCCGCTATTCATCGTCAAGATCGCCTGCTATTGTCACGCTATTATCATGATGTAATCCATTATGTTGAAGCCGAAGAACTAAGACAAACATATCGAGCACTGGGTATTAGTATTGTTCCTGTTAATGCTGATTGGGCGCGAAAGTCACTCGAATGCAGATCAGAAACACTACAGTCGCTATTGGGAAGCAATGACAGCTTTTTCTTGATTCCGGGTTTTCACTGTGACTATTGCGATGATGCTGAGCAGATCAAGGAAACGTTTTCGACTATGGTGCGCTCTTTCAATATCTACCCGCAGAACCTTGAAAAAATGCACTTTAAGGGAGCGCTTATCGCCGCAGCAGTCTATGGAGTGAGGCCCTTAGACCAAGGGGAAGGTTTATTACAGGCGAATGTCATAATTGATGGAAAACACCGGATTGTTAACTTGATAATCGGCGTTATGGCCCTATATGCCATCTGCGATGAGGTTGCGCCAATGGATGACGCAGCGAACTCCTCATTAAAGGATTGGATTCTTAACAGGATTGAACAGTTAAAACAGAACTTGCTGTCTTGCTTTACAGTATCTTCATGTCTGAAAAGGGAAGGGGCGGTTGGCACATACTTGCCGAAGGTGTTGGGGTGTCGAACTACGGAAAGACAAGTCGCGGATAAATACTGGAACTATTCTAATGAAGATATTGACCCGAGTTCGCCTTACTCGCAAGTTATCGAGGCCTTTGTTGAACGATATGTAAAGAAGGAAAGTAGCACTTCTCTTTCCGAGCAAAAAAGAAACAACCATTTTATTTTCGATAATGTGGATGTCGCAAAAGCTTGCCTGCTTGACGAGTTGGCATCATCATGGGACTGCACTTTGTCAGAGCTGGTTGAAGTGTGTCGATTGATTATAGATGGCAAGTTAGGCGTAGAAGGTTTTCCTTTTGATTATCAGACTGATGAACTAGACAAATATAAATTAGCACTAACAGTGATTGTTTTCGGGCACTCAATGTTGAAGCGAGTTTGTTGCACGTTTGCCATTGTAAATGAAACTGAAAACGCAGAGTACATGTATGATGCCTTGCATAATTAGGTCGTTTATTAGCGTGTAACGGAAATGTAACATAAGCAGCGTTTAGGTGCTCTAAGGCTAGTATAATTTCGAGGTGAGCAACCAAGTTGGGTGTTGATGGTTAAAAAAATGTGGATAGCGCAGTTCAAGATGTTTAAGCTCTAGCTTCTCTACCTCCAATAAGCTGTGTTCATCTTGTTTTTCATATAGATAATCAATAGCACTCCCTAAGAGATATTCTTGAGTTAGCCCATCAACTAAAACATGCGTATCAAAATAGTCTTGCACTCTGACTTCGATTTCACCGACATAGGTAATGGGCCTCGGAAACAGGCAGTACAGTGCCTCGAAGTCGCATGGAGATACAATGATTGGGTGCTCAACCTTGCCCAGTAAAACTCTGATTAGTCCTTTAAATGTCATACTAAGCTCCCTTTGAGCACTACATAACTGATCTAAGTGCTGCATAGCTAATGGTTTCTATTTAGCCACCAGCTCTGCTGTGATTGCACGCAATGTATTGCATTAGTGCCTATTGCCACCTCTTATCAGCCGAAAGGTCGGTTAAAGGGCGCGGATGCGACTCAATAGTTGAGGGGTAACTCCTAACTCTGCCGATGACTTTAAGTATCGGCTTTGTTGATGTGCAAGTTGCCAATTTAACTTACTGCCACCACAGCACCACCATTGTTTTTGGTTCATCGCGGCTTTCCGG